>JBAJNK010000106.1:0-11379 GCA_036881805.1 Flavobacteriales bacterium | reverse complement strand
CTGAATCAAACAAGTATAATTTTAAGTTTTCATCAGTAAGGCTAATACCAAATTTGTTCATAGCCTTGGCAACGCGTGATTTGGTGTCCATTGTAATGGCTTCCCATAATGAAAAATTGAACACAGCAGTTCCATGATAAACTAAGCACAATCTTTCCTCTGAACAATTCATGATACGATCCTCACTCAGAATGTGAATTTTTAAGACACTTTTCCAACTCTTTATAAAGAGTCGAATTATCCGCTTTAAGCGCGTCAATTTCAAGGCCCATATTAGTGAGCAACTCATGCACTTTTGCATTAACAAGAGTTTGAGTTTCGATATTTGCATTAACGCGGGCAATCAATTGCTCCATCGTCATTACATCACTCAAACCCTGAATAACTTCTTGCGCTTCTTCCGGGCTGTGCAATTCGTTCATATCTGACATGGTATTTCTCCTTCTGGTTTGAACCATTATTTTAACACATAAAAAACCCCGAAAGCAAACCAGAAACTTTCGGGGCAAAAACTGCACTATTTAAAGTGCGTTTTATTGGGGGCTATTCTCAATACAATATCGCGAATCATTCGCCTATTTCTCGCAATGTGCTTTCCGTGCATATTCAGGCGCTTGTTTTGCTGATAAAGGACATAGGCAACAAAAATCATTGCGCCATCGCCCCCAGCGGAAAGCGCTTCTGATAATGCCCCCAGATCGAGCAATTACTTACCTTTTTCGGCCATTACAGCACCGGCCAAAATTGGAAGTAAACCGGCGTTAACATCGCCCATCAAAAGAGGCGCTACTTCTGGCGGAAGACCCAAAGCAGCCGCCCCAATGGCGACATAAGTTGACGGCTCAGACAAACGTTTTTTAAGAAAATCCCACATGGTTTTATCCCCTTAGTGATTCCACTGTTTTTCCCACCAAGCGGAAAGGCTATCAAGGACGCCTTCTTCCTGCATTGGTGGGTTCGCTTTTTTGGCACTCATATAGTGCCCAATTACAATACCACCAATCGCCCCGGCAGCAAAGTAAAAAGTTTTATCAGACATGGCCTAATACCTTTTCGAGAGAAACATAATTTCCGGCAATCCGTCCCCACTTAGCGGGGCTACCGGGTTGGCGGTCTTTCCGCACATCAACGTGGAACATAACATGCGGCTTTCCTGCATACTGAGTATCGGCGTAAACACCAATACCTGTAAAGCCCACGTCTTTTGCTAGCTGGTAAAATTGATCGACATTATTACCGTTTAAACCAGACGGGAAAATATCAACAGCTCGCACTTCGCCGTAAAGGTCAACATTATGCTGTGTCGTTGCATCGCCACCATGCCGTCCAATTCCACCTGCGGCGGGGGAAACATTAATTACCTTCCCCCACCGTTCGCGTAACTCGTCCAGTTTTTCTAATAAATCATTAGACATGAACGGCCACCAAACACCAAACTCGGATGGTGTAAAATGATTTAACTCTTTTCTGGTCATAACCCTTTCCCCGGTTTTATAGCCGTAGGTAAGGACAATCAAAAGAATGCCCAAACCCACGACCTTTTTAATATTCATAACTACGCCTGAAAAAACGATGCGCGAAACGGAATCCAAACCGCCTGAAACGCCTCGTAATTTTCGTTAGTTAAAACAAGCGTATTGCCGTTATCGAATTTAAACGGTACAACGGCCCCGGATTTAACCCAATCTTTTACGGAAGCCAAACCCCACATATCCTCCTTAGTTGCAGAGCACATAACGCCCTGAAATTCGACGCCCATTAATTTGCGCTCGTATTCGGTAGGCTCAACCGGCTCAGGGGCTATATATGGCATAATATCCATATTTTCCATAATGTATTCACAGCGCTCAGGATATTCACATCCATCACCCACATTTAAAGATGATGGAATCCATCCGAATTCTGAGTGGTTAAACTCAAAAGAAATAACGGTTTTATTTTCGTCATTATATCGCGGGTTTTTTATCTTACCTTCAAACATTAATCAATCCTCACAAAAGTGCCCATAGCGCGATAATTACCGCCATAACCATTATCAGAGTCACAAGTAGCGCGCCACGTTCCTTGCGGCGTTATACCATTGTTACACGTCCGCAAAGTGGAACTAAAACTAGGCGATGATGTGACGGCTCCGTTATAACGCAACGCTGAGCCGCTGTAAGTTTGTCCGGGATTTATCCCGGCTCCCCCGCTAGCCAAACAAAGCGTCGCAGTCTGGCCTATTCCGTTTAAATTTCCAATACCATTAACTTTTGCTTTTTGCTCGGCGGTTAAGCCCGGTGGAGTAATCGACATATCATTCTACCTCTAAAGCATAAAATTTATCGCCCGCGTTGGTGCCCAAAAAATCTACTTGTGAGGTGCTATTAATTTGCATAGCCGCACCGCCAATTAAGGGGATACCTTTTCCAGCAGCGCCGCCAACCCAAATCACACCAGCATTACTAACGTCGGTCAAAATTTCCAATGTTTTACGCGAGAGATTTTCAGGGATAGTTTGAACGGCGGGAGTCGCCGCAACTTCGAACTGATCCAGAGCATTAATATCACCACTCGCCGGTGCGATTTCGAGCTTACCGTTTACACGGTCAGATTCGAGGGGATCAGTACCGATAGCAAAAACACAATCAACTGCTGAAGTGCTTTCAGTCTCAAAAATGATTCGCTCAAAACCTTCATCTGAAAATACGCGCTCGCCGGGCAAAAGTTCGACATTAATAACGGTGTTTTCTTGCTCCCCAAGTGCCCGAACTTTTACGGGCAAATCGGCGCTTGCTGATTTATAGGTAATGACATTACCTTTAACGGTTGGGCGCTGGGATGAGCCAGAAATAAGCCCAACAATCGGATAATCTTTAATCATGAATCTGGTTCCTTATTTACGTAAGTAATATGCGACGCCAATAACACCGCCAGCAATTGCCAAGTATTTAATGGCCTTTTCAGTAGTTTCGGCCGAATCGCTACGAATGGCGCTATTTTGTGCGGTGATACTGTCAGCTGCTGTTTGGGCAACTGCATCCAAGGCATCCCCGCCGAAATCTAAAGCGGCGGCGAAAACATCGCCAACAGTATCGACGCCCTCAACAACGGTATCGAGGCTCTCATTAGCAATGCGAACCGCAGCCGCTAAAGAATCTTCAACAATACCGCCGTCCGTAACGTTTAAAGTACTGCCGCCACTGACAACCGCAGCTGTCCCCTCAATTCCTTGGACGTTTGCCGTCTCCGTAGTAGTCGTTGTTGTGGTGGTAGATTTTTGTGAGCTTTTGCCGCCGCCTGACATATCATTTGACCTCTATAATATACTCGTAAAATCCGTTATAGCATTTGCCGCTATAATATGGCGAGTATTTTTTAAACATTCTGCAAAGCGCTTTTCCCCGCACAGAATAAAACCTTATGTTTGTATAATAAAGGCTTTTAGCGGTTTTATAAAACTTATCAATTGCAGACTCTGGATTTTTACCTTTTAAAAGCACTAAAACACAACAATCAAAATCATTGCGGTAAATTAGTATTAATTCGTCGCTGCAAAGTAATACTGATTGACCGTTAATAACGTCGTTTTTATTCCTCTCGAAATCAGCGCCCATAGTGTCACCTATGCGACGCTCGATTTCGCGAGTCCATTTAGATTCTATTAAATCCATTTCTGACTCTTAGCGAATAAAAAACCACCAACCGCCAAAAGGGCATAAAGGCCGTAATTTTTTGACGCTTGATTGTATCCACCAAAACTAACCGTTGGCGTTACGTTACCGCCACGGTTAAACTGGTCTCCTGTAGACGCTGTTCCGCCTGTTGCTGAATATCCACCGCCCGGGCCCATACTAAACCACCTTTTTTTTCATCAAATATTTAACGGCCAAATAACTGCCAGTTAATACCACTGCCGACTTAGTTATTTTTTCAGCCCCTTCTCCGGCAGCATAAGCGCCGCCGCCGATTGCTAAAGAAGCCACTGCTATGATTGCGATTGGAACCAATGGCATAAATCACCTATTTTCGCAGCAGCAAAACAACACCCAAAATAACCGCAGAACCGATAGCGATATTAGTAGGTGTTAAATAACCATTTAAAGCGCGGTCAACTGTTTGCTGATATTGACCCTCGCTTTGCTCATTAACGACGCTTGTATCCTGATCAGGATTAAGGTCATTAAAATATTCGTTACGATTGCGAGCGCGTTCGTAATCCAAACGGTCAGTAATAATACCGTTTGCGGTTTCGCCAGCGTAATCGATAAAGCCACCAAGCGCATTGCCGATGCTAGACGTTAGCTCGTCCCAGCCACGGGAAATGGGGCCAAAAAAGCCGTCGTCTGGGCTAACATCCTGAGTAATAGTATTACCCTGATAACGTTGCTCCAATTCGAAAAAATTATCCATGCTTAAAACCTCTACAAAAAAGGGCGGCAACCGGGCCGCCCTTTTTGGTTAAATAAATCAGGCCTTAACCTGACAGGCCGCCGATGTAGTCAACACAAAGCGGCACATCGCCCGCCGCGCTCATGGTCAAAACAAAGCGCAAATCTTGCACTACCTGACCCTGCACATTTCGGGTTGCTAAACCTTCAGCACCGTCGCCAACTTCTGTCGGGTCGATAACGTAGGCCGCTGCAGTTGGCACACGCTTGCCGTCTGATTGGATCAGATCATTTTCAGCTTTAGAACGCTCAAAAATGATGTAGTTATTACGCTCAACTTTGATCTTGCTAATGTTAGCGTTTTCAAAGCGTGCCTGATTAATCAGATTACCTTTCGGCAGATCGCTGATTTCATACTCGCCGACCGAAGGCGCGTTGTAGCTGAAATTACGAACCAGATTAATAGCGCCCAAAACGGTCGCATTACTCTGGATGGCTTCGGCAGACAGAACCGGCGAAGTTGCAGCGCTGTTAATGTCGATTTCCAAAGTCAGCGTTGTAACGCGCTGCGGGTCCTGCTCAACACCGGTGCCAAAAGCGGTCAATTCGCGAGCGGCGCGGGTGTTAAGCCCGTAGCGCTCAAAATCGAAGATCAGAATACCGTTGGCAGCGGCGCGGCCCTGAAACTGGTTAATATTGTCCAGCTGTTCGCCAGAAGTATAACGGCGCACAAGCTGACCGTTAGCGATAAGGCGAATTTCGTCCATTTGGGCGAGGGTAATACCGCTGTAATTAATCAGCAGCTGGTGATACGTCAAACCGATAGGCATGCGCAGCGTTGCAGTTGCGCCGCCAGAAACCGATTCGAAAGAGGGCATACGCCGTGTCGTTTTCATTTTTGTTTCCTTTTTGACCGTATTATCAAATAGTCAGAAAATGGGATTAACCCGGCTGATTAAAACCAGCCGGAATCATCAGTGATAAAATCTTTCACCGGGGCGACGCGATAAGCGACGGCAACTGCGGCCAGTGCAATGACGCCGGTAGTCAGTACGTTTTTCATGCTCAGTTTCATGAGTTTTTTACCTTTTGAATATATGGCTTTAAAATTAACTCGGTTAAAACCGTCGAAAGCGTTGTAGTAACAACCACCGTCATAATAAATTTTTTATTCAGGAGCTGTTTGGCCATCGTCGTTTTCAACCTCGTCTACGTTTCCCGGCGTTTCTTCCGGTGGAATTACATCGTCATTATTATCACTTTTTTCATTTTTTGAAAATAAAAAAGCGCCAATAGTTGCGGCCACTGCAATTCCGCCAAGAATTAATTTTTTATTCATTTTTTAATACCTCAATTTTAGGGGGTTTTTGAATTGAATCATTTTCTTTAGTTTCGAAAACTAATTTAGCCTTGCCACAAGCAAACCCGTCAGAAAAAATAAAATGTACTTTTTTGAGCGTAACGCATTGCGATAAAATGTCGTTATATTCATCGGCCAAAGTATCGGAATCTTTTTTGCTTTGTTTAAATGCAAAAACTTTTCCACATTGATTTCTGGCATTTGGGGGGATCATGGACATTGCGCGTTGACCGATAAAGTAAACAAGGTGTCCATTGTGGCGCCCTTGATAAGCAATTTTTTCAGCGCCTTTTATATCGAAGTCAAAAAGCACTTTAGCCTCATCAATAAAAACATGGTGCTTTTCAAGCTTCCAGAAATCATTTAAAAACTTTTCGGGGCTAGAATACTTTTTAGCACCATCGGGCCAACCGCCAGATTTGCGGGGGTCAAACACTAAAATATCTTCACCCTTTTTATGGGCCTGATTTGCGAAGAATTTTGCCAAATTAGTTTTGCCGCTAAAAGATGCCCCGACAATTATGTTATGCATTATCTTCTTCCTTTTTAGTTGCAGAATCTTCAGCGTTTTTCTTAAGCTCATCTACTTTCTTTTCTTTGCGCTTAAAAAGTCCTTTTATTTTACCGAATATCCCACCAATTAAATTTCTGGTTTTTTGAATGTTGCTTTCACGCGTAGAAATTTCATGAGAGTAAAGGCCAGCCGACATTATCAATTGGACGCTCGCAGGAAGTTCAATTGAGCCGTGTTCGTTGAAGTACTGTTCTATAGAGTCGGTAAGGTCATTAAAGTATGCTGGATTTGGACGCGCATTTTCTACTCCATAAATAGAAGAGTGTAAACCCGCATACATCGCGGCCATTTTTTGAGCGTCCAAACGATTGCTCGCATTTGACTCTGGCGCTTCAATACCTTCTGAAGTCTGGCCGGTGGTTAATCTTTTGTCGCGTTCTTTTTTAGGGATTCTACGCCACTTTCCGCCAGCGGTTTTTTCAGGCGGAAAAACGTGTAGCGCCGGATCAAAAGGATTACCCTTCTCATCCTTGACGCCGCGATACTCTTCTATTGCAGGTGTGTAATCTTCCCGCAAATCGTTATCATTTTTAGAAGGGTCTTCCGGTTCTGGCTCTGGCTCGTCGTCTATATAGCCGCCTTCTTCCTGAGTGACTGGCGGCAAGGCCATTTCGAAAAAGTCGTCAGCGGTGCCCTGGCTATCTGTGTGATCGTCTATATTAACGGTGTCAGCATCTTGCCGCTCTGGCAGATCTGCTGTATCATGGGTGTCTGCGGTGGCTGCATCAATTTCCATTGGTCAGGCTCCAAAAATTAAAAATTTTAAAAAACACAAAATTAATAAGGTGGAAAAAATGAAAAAATAAATTTTACCCCAAAAAATGTACGCGGCTATTTTCCTGTGCCATCCAAAGCGGAAAGCCAAGATAAGTAGCCCGACAATTACCGGAATTTCTTTTTTTTCTGGTTTTTTACACATAGTAAATACAGGGTATATTAAAATGCGGAAATTAAAAAGCGGAAAAGCGAAACCCGCGACAATTTCAGCAGACAAAATTTATAAAGATCACGCTAAAAAATTGAAGCAATCTGGAATTATAAATTTTGACCTACGGAAAAAACTTACCCCTCAGCAAAAAGCTTCTATTACTAAGAAGTGGGCGGATTACCGCTCAGTAATTGAGCCGAAAGCGTCAAAATCTACAGGGAGAAAAAAAGAATACGTAACACGAACAGTTTCCAAAAAAGTTTCGGCGGAATTAAAAAAAGCCGGATACAAAACTTTTGGCAACAAAGTTTGGATAGGAAAGGATAGATATAAAAGCGTATCTATAAAATCACGAAAATTAAAAAACGGGGAAACTCGGGTAGAAATTGTTCGTAAATCCAGAGGAAAAACTAGCCGGGAAAAATTGTACTCCAAAGCGGGTAATATTTTTGCCGACATAGAAAAAGCCATGGAAACGCGCAAATTAATGCCCAACATGTTTGTATCCGTAAAAATAGGGTCTAACAACCCGTTTTCTGTGAACCTTCCTGTTAACTCATATCAGGAGCTAATGAATTACCTGACAAAATGGCAACCGAAAGATGACTTATTAAGTCGCGACGAATTGCTATCAAAAATGACTCTCGTATATATAAACGATTGAGGTGCTAAAATGCCGCGTGAAAAAAGATTGATCGCGACGTGGGACATTGAAACCGACCCGTTCTTATATGGCCGTGAACCGCGACCATTTTGCTGCGGGTTGGCGTTCCAAAAAACCGTCGAAGAAATAGCTCATATAGAATATACAGAATTCTGGGGCGATGATTGCTTGGAAAAGTTTTATATGCATTTAGGTGGTATAAAACAACGATTAGTAATCTATGCTCATAATGGTGGAAAATTTGATTTTGTATACCTCCTTAGAATGGGCTTATTAGAAGACCCTATAAAGATCATAAATGGGCGCATCGTTGAGGCTCGTTTTGCTGGCCATACTTTGCGTGACTCTTATGCTATAATTCCCGTGCCCCTTGCGGCCTATCAAAAAACCGAAATTGATTACGACACTTTTGAAGAAGAAAGTCGCGAAAACCATAAACGCGAAATTCTTGACTACTTAAAAGATGATTGTATTTTCCTGTTAGATTTAGTCGTCGCTTTCTGGGAAAGGTTTGGCGACAATTTAACAATTGGTGGAACGGCTATAAAAGAGCTTAAAAAACGTTGTCCATTTGACCGCACAACTAATGCACACGATGAAATATTTAGGCCCTTCTATTATGGTGGTCGCGTTCAATGCTTTGAAACTGGGGAAATAAAAAGTGAAAAAGATTTACTCATTTATGACGTCAATTCTATGTACCCGGATGTCATGCGAAATTATGAGCATTTTGTCGGTGATTATTTTAGGGTCGTTAGTGAGTTCGAATCGCACATTAATTATGCCACTGGCGAGTTATTGCGTAATTCTTATAAGCCTTATTTCATTAAGGTTACTGGAAAAAATAACGGCGCGATCCCCACACGTGCCAAAGATGGTTCTCTTGATTTCGAATGTAAACGCGGCACTTTTAATGCTTGTAGCCACGAATTAAAAATAGCCCTTAAGTATGGGCTATTCGAAATAGAAGAAATTCACGAATTGTACATACCCCAAGATACTATAAATTTTTCTGCTTATGTGGATGAGTTTATAACTGACAAAATAGAGGCTAAAGAAAAGGGCGACAAAATTGGCGAATTATTCGCTAAGCTTTTGCTCAATTCTGCATATGGCAAATTTGGTCAAAATCCGCGCAATTATTTTGATTGGGTTATTGTCGATATCGAAGGGTATGAGGAAAGGCCGTATTCCCTTGAAATTATGCCTGTAGATTTTGGCCATGATTTTGTTGGCCCTCCTTATCGCATGATAAATGCTTGGGCGCTTTATGCGGATTACGGGGACATGGAAATCTGGCGAAAACCTGCACCTGTAGAAAAGTTTTTTGATGTGAGCGTTGCGGCTTCTATTACCAGCGCCGCAAGGGCTTGCCTTTTAGAAGCCATTGTAAATGCCGAGCGGCCTATCTATTGCGATACTGATTCCCTCATGTGTGAAAAGCTACGTGGCGTCAGGCTGCACCCTACCGAGCTTGGCGCATGGGATTTAGAAGCTACCGGAACCGAGGCTTATATAGCCGGGAAAAAACTTTACACAATGTATGGCCCCGCTTTAAAAGACCACGACGACGGCTTATATAAGAAGGGAGAAATTATTCCTCTTAAAAAAGCCTGTAAAGGTGTACAATTAAGTCCTGAAGAAATTAAAAACCTCGCCATGGGGCAGAGTGTCGAAAGCCATTCACATGCGCCCAACTTTAAGCTTACTGGCGAGACTGAATATATGCAGCGCATTCTCGGCGCTGGAAAACATACAAAACTGTTCGACAAATTTGGGGAAAGAATCAATGCAGGAAATTGACCAGACACAAAAACTCGCGAGATTGTTGCAGAATGAACGCATACGCCAAGGGTTCTCCGTTCGCAAGTTCGCAAAAAAGTGCGGCGTTAGCCCATCAACTTTGTATCGCTTCGAAAAGGGTACATATTTTGACAAAGAAACTTTGAAAAAAATTTGCGATTCTTTGCATGTGACGCTTGCAATCGTAAAAGAAGAAGATTAAAATTAACTCACTTTCTTAAAGAAAGAAAAAAATTTTTTTTAAACCAGAAGGAAATACGAAAATGAACCTGATCAAAAAACTGACTGTTAAGACTGTTGTTGGCAACCTGAAAGCTATGGTAAAAGCTGGTGACGTTACTGAAGGTGCAATTATGCGCGTTATGGGCATTGCCACTGGGCAGCAGTCAGGCACAAGCGATTTCGGTGATTGGATCGCCTTCAAGGGCAAGTTCCGTGCAATCAATATCATTACCGGCGAAGAGTTCCATTCCGCAAAATGTTTGCTGCCTGAAGTGGCTTCTGATCTGGTAGTCGCGGCGATGGCGGAAAATGAGTCCGTGGAATTTGCTTTCGATATCAAAATCCAGCTGGATGAAACCGCTGCAACTGGTTATGTGTATCTGGCGCAACCGCTGGTAGAAGCTCAGCAGGACGACCCTCTTGAGCGTCTGGCATCCAGCGTCACTATGGCCCTGCCAAAACCGGGCAAAGTTGAAAAGCCAGCTAAGGACAAGTAATTAACCCTGTAAAGAAAGGCGGTTCGTGGCGACACTTACCGCCTTTTTTTATTGAGGAAAATATTATGTTAAATGCGGACGCTATTAAATTGCTTCAAGAAGTGCACCATATGCAAGCTAAAATTATTTCGCTTACTGGCGGTGGCGCATTGTCAACTAAGAAACGGTTACTACTTATAAAGTACGAGGCGGAATGTGTGCAATATAAATTGCAATCCCTTGTTGATCAGGAGGGCATGAAAGATGAGGCGTAAATATTGGTGGTATGAAAGAGATTTCTTTGATTGGATTATTTGGCTGCTTGAGTTGTGTAAGTCTTTAATGATTATTTTGTGCGTTTGCCTTGTCGCGTTTATGGTGGCCACTTTAATCGCCGTTATAGTTATGGGTTCTTTTCAGATTTGGGAGTGCGTTTTAGACCCCCTTTGCAGGTTCGAATAATGGCTGGGGGAGGCCCTCGAAGAATTGTGCGCGATAATGAGGGCAATCGCGAGCCGGTGCAAAATGTTCATAGGATGTGGCAAGGAATATATTACAGGCGGTTTAGGAAAAAATTAAAAGAAAAAGGGGTGCGTAAACATGAGATGCGAACACGGAAAGGTGATATTGTTCGTTAGCCGTCAGGTTTCACCGCCTGTTTGTGACGATGGCGAATATCCTGTTTTTTATGGGTGCGGGGAATGCTCTGCACCAATTGAGTATTTAGGCGAAGAGCATTCGCTTATTTTACAAGAGCCAGAATGTCGGAATAATCCGACGGGAGATTGATAATGAAAGTGTACATTAAGATCAAAAAGAAAATGGTCTATAAAAGAACTTGTGGCAGCATTACTGCGGCTAAGGCTTGGATTAAAGAGTATTTCCCAGACGAAAAAATAACGTTTGGGAAAAAGAAAGAATTTACTAATCAGTGCGGCGAGGTTATTGTGGGTCGCATACGCGGTAACACAATCTCATACAT
>JBAJNK010000105.1:0-8426 GCA_036881805.1 Flavobacteriales bacterium | reverse complement strand
CGCGGTAATGGCTTTAATCCGGGCGTGTCGACCCAAAACATTTGAAGAATGGGAAAGTTATTACTTTGAAAAAGCCCATACAAATCGAAAAATCCAACGAAGGTAACACGGGAAACCTTAGATGAACTCGGCGAACGCTTGTATATAAATGACGACAGGAGCTAAAAATCACCGCACAACACCATATCGATAATACATGCAATGCGTGATATGACGAGCAAGCGATATAGCGGACATATGGCAGAATTTAGTTCCTTTGTACGCCAATTGCCTCAGCATGCTCGATAGAAAACGAAATACAACTGTAGGTATCGACGACTGACCTGTGCAAAGGCGACCAATTACCATAAATCAGAACGACAATATGCTCACCATAGAGAATTTACATGCGGGAATCGGGGGCAAAACCATTTTAAAAGGCATTGACCTAAGGGTTGATCCCGGTGAGGTCCACGCGATTATGGGGCCAAACGGCTCGGGAAAGAGCACCCTATCGGCGGTGATCGCTGGGCGCGAAGATTTTGAAATCAGCGAGGGAAATATCCTTTTTGAAGGCGAAAGCCTTATCGGAGCGACGCCTGAGGCACGGGCGCACCGGGGCATTTTTCTCTCCTTTCAATACCCGATTGAAATCCCGGGGGTGACCGTGACCAATTTTATCAAGACCGCGATTAACGAGACGCACCGGGCGCGTGGGCAGCGAGAGATGCCCGCCAAAGAAATGCTGCAAAAGATTCGGGAAAGGGCTGATTTGCTCCACATCGACCGAAAATTTCTCTCCCGTGCTTTAAATGAAGGCTTTTCGGGGGGCGAGAAAAAGCGAAATGAGATCTTTCAAATGGCCATGTTGGAACCCCGGCTCGCCATTTTGGACGAAACCGATTCCGGTTTGGATATCGACGCGCTTCGCATTGTGGCCGACGGGGTAAACCATTTGAGGCAGGCCGACAACTCGATTTTGCTCATCACCCATTACCAGCGCTTGCTCAACTACATCGTACCGGATTTTGTCCACGTCATGGTGGGGGGCAAAATCCTAAAGTCGGGCGGCAAAGCGCTGGCCTTAGAATTGGAATCCCGGGGGTACGACTGGGTCAAAGCAGACACGAGCGCCTAGTCAAAACGGTATTTCCCATGGATTTGAAAGAGAAGCTGGTTTCCTCTCACCTCGCACTGCCAGACCGAGATTTCGAAAATCCCTACTGGGATGCGCGGCGCGGCGCGGCGATCAAGCGATTTGACGAACAGGGTTTTCCCAACCGAAAAGCAGAAGATTGGAAGTACACCAACCTGAGGCCTTACTTACAGGAAGACTACAAAATCTTCTACCAGACCGAACAGGCCTTGGACTACAGGGATGTCAAGAAATACTTTATCCACGATATAGACTCCTACAAATTGGTGTTTATAGACGGTGTTTACAGTTCCTGGCTCTCCGAAACCACCCACGATAGATTTGACGTTTGCGTGCTCTCATCGGCTTTAAGCCAAGCGAAATACGCCGCCATCATCGAAGGGTATCTGGACAAAAGCCCACAGCATGCGGAGTCGTTGCGCGCGCTCAATACCGCTTTTGCGCGAGAAGGCGCTTTTATTCACATACCGGAGGGTCAAGTGGTCGACAAGCCGATTCAAATCCTACATTTCACTTCTGGCATCGACACAGCGGTGTGGGCACAACCCCGGAATTTGGTGGTCGCCGGCAAAAATGCGGGGGTTCAAATCATCGAAAGGCACCAAAATATCGCGCGAAACAAAGTACTCACCAACGCGGTAACCGAGGTTTTTACCGCCGAACGCGCCGCTGTCGATTACTATAAATTGCAGTATGACAGCCCCCTGAGCACGCTGATCGACCATACGGTCATCACGCAAGCCGCCGAGAGCCGTTGCCGCGTAAACACCTTTTCCTTTGGGGGCGACCTCACGCGCAACGATCTGAATTTTTACCACCGGGGCCCCCATTGTGAATCGCAGCTATACGGTATCACGCTGATCGGTGAAAAGCAAACCACCGACCACCACACTTTGGTCTCGCACGCAGCGCCGAATTGCCAGAGCGACGAATTGTACAAGGGCATTTTTGCAGATGCGGCACACGGCGTGTTCAACGGAAAGGTCATCGTGGACCCAAACGCCCAAAAGACCAACGCCTTTCAACGAAACAACAATGTGCTCCTCAGCGATCAGGCGCGCATCGATACCAAACCCCAATTGGAGATCTTTGCCGATGATGTCAAGTGCTCACACGGTTGTACCGTCGGCCAGCTGGACGAAGAAGCCCTCTTTTACCTGCGTTCCCGCGGCATTCCCAAACGGGAAGCCCGCGCGCTATTGCTGTTTGCCTTTACCCATGAGGTATTGGCCCACATTCGCATTCCCGAGCTCAAAATTCGGGTCAATGCCTGGATCGCTAAAAAACTGGGCGTTTCCCTAGAATTCGATCTGTAAAAGTGGTAGGCTGACTTTTACGCACAGCTAGCCATTTGATAGTCTTGGGCTGGTTGCGATCTGAATGCAGTGCAATCTCAAAACGAATTGAAGTTTTATACAGCGGGTTATTGGGGTTTTTCATCATCCTCAACCAGTAACATAAAGCATTCCTCGTCGTCAACCACCAAGTGGCTAGACGGATCTGGACGACTGGAGAAGATAAATTCATACTCCCTATTTCCCCGATATACTTTATCATCTTTAACGCTTATCGCTAGGGTTGCCTCCGCAGCACCCTTAGCAAATACCACCTCTTTGAATTTCCTACCGCCGACAAAGTGCACTTCTCGAAAATCGCCAGCAAAAAGGTACACCTTGACCTCAGTATCTCGTGCAGCGGGATATTCCAGGTTTAATTTTAACTCAAAGGACCCAACCGATTCCGCAACCACTTTAACATGTGAAGAAAAGTGCACCTTGGCCACGCGTACCAGAGAAACATCGTCAAAATATACAGACACCGGTTGGGTATCGTCAGAAATGCGCGTCCCCAAACTAACCCTGTATGTATAACTGTCCTTTTGGCTTACTCTCGGCGCGTTTTCGTCATCGTGAACAACCTTGAAATCTCGGGTAAATTTATACCATCCATAATCCCCATCCGCATGAGCGGGATTGACGCGCATTCCGCCACTGCCTCTTTGGGGCGGAGCTTGTGTATAAGCTATACTAGCTTGAATTTGACTTTGATTTTTCACGCCTTTCGCAAAGAGAGATAATCTGTAATTCCCTGGGGTCAGCTTAAAACTTTTAGTATGCGCGGAGACGCCAATCGGCTTGTAGAAATGCAGGCTTTTAGCTCCGCTGTGCGCATCGGTATCGGTCACTTCAAAGGCATCGGGCAATTCCCAGGTGGTGGATCCCGATTCAAACCCGCCGTTTTCAATTGAGTTGCCGGGAACCGAGATAGCGGGGCGCTTGGGGGTGATTTTCGGCTGGGGCTCAGGACAAGCGCATACAGTAGGACTTTGCCCTTTGTCTCCATGCTTTGCCATTCCATTTTCAAACGTGGTACCCCTGTTATAGGCATATCTAAATGTGTAGTAACCAAAATCATGGCTTTTTGCAGGTATCTTTTCCGGATCTAAGATATCCTTATAGTAGCTTGTGATTTCGACTTTGGCATATTTTCCATCCCGAGTTCTAAATACCAGAATTCGGCCCGGTATCGGATACACGACATGCTTACCCATATCGTAGTAACACCATCCTTTGGTTCGACTTAAAACGTCATATGTGATGGCGGGACCCGTAGATCGATCCTGCCGCCAGTCCACGTTTTTTACGTCTGTTACCGCAGCAAAGCGGGTATGGCTCAAAATGGCGGCAGCGGCAGCGCCGGTCCGTTCGGGTTCACCGTCGGCATGCTTTTCACCCCCGTTCACAATAATATACTCACCGCTAAATGCGATATCCCAATCGGGGCTTGTGTCGTTCACCAGGGCTCCGTCGGAAAAACGAAACCGGCTAAAATGTCTCGTTGGCAGTTTTGTATCGAGCCGCCTTTCTCCCTCGTTTCCCGGGCGCGCATATAGGTTTGAAATGGTCGTAACCCCAGCTGCATCCACCTGTTTTTTCATGGGTACGCGTGGTATTTTCTCCACATCATGCGGGGAATGAATGGGGTCATCACTACTGCAACACACAAGGGTGATTACCAAAATCAAAGCGCTGAGAGCTGAAAAAAATCTGTTCATTTTATCCATAACAATAGATTAAAAATTAATTTTCAGTCGGGTGTAAATCATGCGTCCGAGCAGGTTATCAATGCGCTTATCGGTATGATCAAGCAGGTTGTTGATGCCCACCTGGGCCCTAAATCGCGCATGGATAAAGGACTTACCTATGGTGGTGTTGATTGAGCAATAGCCGTGGATAAATCGATCGAACACATCCAAAATGCCGTTGTTATTCGTATCGTATAAACCGTATTTCCCCCTGTAAATCGCCCGAATATTGGCGAAAAACCCGGTGGTTTTATCCGCGAAAAACACCTTGAGGTTAAACGTATGTCTGGAGCGGTTGTAGAGTCCGAAATAATCTTTTTTCCTCAATTCCGCATCATCTCTCCGCCAAAATTTTCCGGCTTCGATACCCTTTGGCACAGCTCTATCTTTGGCAATTAGGTATTGATAGCCGCCGGAACACTTGAGAAAATCAAACGGGGAATAGGTTGTGTTTAATTCCAGCCCTGTGGTGTACACCGACTTTATGTTTCTATAACTCCAAACGCTCTGTCCATTGTACTTTGCAGCCACCTCAAAGGTTTCGATGAGATCGTGAAGGTCATTGTAAAAAAAGTTTGCCGAAAGCTCGATGGGCGTCCATGCCTTCCAGTCGAACCCGAGATTAATCCCCACCGCGCTTTCGGGTTTTAAATCATCGGGTAGCTCATCTGGGCTGACATATACTTGGCTGATCGAGTGTCGCTGTCGGAGGTGTTCGAGTTCTCGAGCGAGTATCTCATAGCCGAAGACGGAATAGCCGACCAACGGATTGTAATGATTTAGATACAATTGACGCAAAGCGGGCGCTTTAAAACCCATGCCCACAGTACCCTTCAATGCAAACCGTTCACCCAACTGTATCCGAGCAGATATTTCAGGGGTCAATCGGGGTTTATAATTTTCATTTTTATCGTATCGAGCGCCCAAAAAGAGATTGAACCATTCAGCCGGGTTGTATTCATAACGGCTGAAAACATAATATGAGTCATTAAAAATTTTATTTGCAAAAGTCGATTTTTCCAGACTGTTCAAATCGACCCCCATGCCGATGGTCAATCGATTTTTCTCGTTGAAATCCCAAACCGAACGCCATTCGGGGCGGAATAGTTTTTCGCGGTAGTCGTTTTGAAGCAGAGACTCCGTTTCACCACGGTAAGACGTCACATATAACGTCAGCATTTGCGACCATTTTTCAGTGGTTTTAAAATTCGTTTTGGAATATATATTGTACTCGAAAGTCTTATCCCTGCCACTTTGTCGTTCTATATTTTGATCTCGTTTAAATACCCGAGCTTGAACAGTGGTTTGGATGCGGTTGTTCCAGGCGTATGAAAAGAGCGGCTGAATCGTGTAATTGTGATAAGGTGCCACAGTCCAATCCGCATCCCGCCCGATATTCCCGCCTAGGCTTTCCTTGTAATCGCCGAATATAGAAGCGCTTAACCCGCGTCTTTTATAAGCGATATTCAGATTGAGATCGCTGGTTTTAAATGTCTCGTATCGACCGCTTACAGAACCCGAAAGCCCCTTTTTACCCGTCTTTTTGGTGATGATATCGATGACGCCGGCCAAAGCGCCCGAACCGTAACGCGACGAAGCAGGCCCCTTGATAATTTCGACGTGATCGATATCGCCAACCGCCATGCGATTGAGATCGACAAATCCGAGTTTACGGCCGATTAGGGGCACACCGTCTATCAAAATATGGGTGTAATCCGATTCCAAACCCTGTATTTGAATGCCCGCACCACCACTTTGATCGGGAACTGCGACAATTCCGGTTTGCTCACTCAGTATATTATTTAAATCCATATAGCCCGTCTGAGCCATTTCTTGCGCGTCGATCAGTAGAACGGGGAAGGGTATTGAAGCCAAAGGGAGCGAATAGGTCTCGAGCTGAGGGCGCACCGCCAAAATGCTGACTCCAGGCAATATAATAGCGGAATCTTCCCGGATGCTGTCACTTTTATTTCGTTGCGCAAATACACCCCGGGACAGTAACAAACCCATGCATAAAATCCGAGCCGTCATTGGACAAAAAATTTCACCAAATATATTATTTTTATTTAATCCAAATAGCTTTAATTTTGTCGCTTGAAAAATTGAGTAATATCGATGAAAAGATCGGTTCAAAAACAACTCGACAGGGCGGCTATAGAAAAGATAAAAGGCGCCTACAAAGTGGATTATAATTTCGCCGAAACCTTTGCGCCAGACCCCGCTTACCCATTTCGCAAAAGATACCGCGAAAACGGCGCTTTGGAGTGGATCACACCTGTAACAGAAACGCCCAATGCGATTAGTCTACAGCATATACTCCTGGTAAAGGGCGATCTAATCGTCAAGCATTGGCGTGAGGATTGGATTTATGAAAACCGAGATTTTTATCTATTCGATAGCGGGCAGCGTTGGAAATACATATCCATGCCCGAAGAGCGGGTACGGGGAACTTGGACCCAAAAGGTATACGATGTGGATGACAGTCCGCACTATCAAGGTTGGGGAGAGTGGATACACCGAAACGGAAAGAGCTATTGGGTTGGCGAGGCAGATGCGCCCTTGCCGAGAAGGGAGTATACCCAAAGGTGTGATTACCATGTCATGCATCGCCGAAACCGCCATGAAATCAATTCAAACGGCTGGATTCACGAACAGGACAACCAAAAAATAATCCGAACGGCGGATTCGGATGAATTGCTGGTCTTTGAAAAGGGAATGAATAGGTACACCCGAGTACCGGATACCGAATGCCGAGCCGTGCAAAAATGGTGGGCAGAAAACCGAGCGCTTTGGGATAAGGTCAGGGCAGCATGGGAAGTCATTTTAAGCCGACGAAAAGATATAACCCGCCAATCGAAGGTGAAAGGCAAGTCCCTCCATGAATATCTATTCGATTTAAAACCCAATGCTTCAAAAAGAGCAGTACAGGACATCGTTCAAAAATTTATAGTGTGAATTCCGCCACTGCGCTCCAGAACGAAAGATGTCTGGGTCAGCGAAACCCCCACAGGGCTTCTACAAAGGGATAAAATGAGAATAAGTAAATATACAAACGCTTCTTGTCTCAGCACTTTACCGAAAACCAAAAGCAAGCGGTTAACTTTAAAGATATCGCCATAGAGTTGTACGAGATAAAACGCTATGAAGGGGCTATTATCACGGTGCAGCCCATCCAAAAAACAGCTGCTGCAAGCAGCATCAAGCCCCTTGCGGGAAAAGGCAAAAACTGCAGCGGATCGCCTCGGCGATCACCGTCTATACCGAAAACCACCACACTTCCAACCAATCGGATTCAGTCGTCGAACGCTACGAAACCTACCGGGATGCCATCTTAAACCTAGCGGATGGTATCGAAATCGTACCGAGAAAATTGTATATCGCCTTTAAAAAAGAAAATATCATCTGTGCGATACGCCTCCAAAAGGATGCGCTAAAGCTGTGGATTAACCTTAAGAAAGGTGCCTTGGACGACCCCAAAAACCCGATGCAAGACGTGTCGGGCAAAGGGCATTGGGGCAACGGAGATTACGAATTAAAGGTCGGGGATATCCAAAATCTGGAGTACATTATGAGCCTGATTAAACAAGCCCTGTAGTGGCTTACGAGGCCTGGACAAGACACAGCACCATCCACCTATCGCCTTCAAACCACCGGCAAACGCGATTGTATGAAAGCAAATAATTATCCAAATAACAAGATATATCTCGAAGTTCCTCTTTTACCGAACCGCATCGCTGATCTCTCAAATCTCATATCGGCGATAAATCCATATGAACCGCTGCCATAGACGCGCCTAGGCTTGAAAATCCATCCATTTCAATAGCTTTCCCTTTATCTTTAGCTACCCCAATCACATCGCTTATACCGGTAGAATTAGACCAATCCATCGTGTATTTTGGAAAATAAAAAGCTGGGCATTGGGCGATCAAGCGGAAAGAAAAAGGACTGGGAATTAAAAAAGATTTGCAGATTAAAATATTTTGCTTAACTTGCATATGTATATAAATTGTCTGCATAGAACGAGACAATTGTTGCCGGTGCGTCTAACTCAAATTTATTTACCAATGAGAAATTTACTATTGACAGCCTGTATGCTGCTCGGCATTTTCGCTTGTAATGAAAATCAGTATGAAGCGGTGTCAACTGAAAAGCAATTGAAACCAGATCGCGAGACGATTGCGAAATTGATAACCGGCTTTGACAAGG
>JBAJNK010000104.1:0-16324 GCA_036881805.1 Flavobacteriales bacterium | reverse complement strand
GATAGGGGGTTATTTTTTGTTTCTTATCCGAGACTGCGACAGCTTTATCGAGCGGGGTGCGCCCTACTGATTTTTGTTATTTATCGATCCCCGTGTGGTGGTTTGAAAAGGATTTTTGCCTTTTTCCCTTCGGGGTGACTTAAAGAGGGGACTTTTTTTATTTTTTTTCTGTGAGAGTCGTTTAAAAAGTCGCTTGTTTTTTGTTTCGTTTGGTCGGCTTAAAAAGGGGATATTTTTTGTCGTTCATCCCTATTTGACTTGGCAGTTGCAAAATCCCAATTCTGTTTTCTTCTTACTATCTGTGCTTGGTAGGTTAAAGAGTAGATTTATCTCTTTTGTCTTTTTCCCTTCGGGGTGGTTTAAAAGTAGGACTTTTTCTTG
Organism: Flavobacteriales bacterium; assembly: GCA_036881805.1. Classification (GTDB taxonomy): domain Bacteria; phylum Bacteroidota; class Bacteroidia; order Flavobacteriales; family JANQLC01; genus JANQLC01. Next base: position 15,943 of record JBAJNK010000104.1, on the reverse strand, counting down.
ATTCTGAACTTTTGTACGGGTTTAGAAAAGGGGCTTATTTTTTGTTTTTGTGGCAGTTTGTAAGGGTGCTTGTTTTTTCCGGTTGGTAGCTTAAAAAGCGGTTTTGTTTTTTGTCGTTTATCGCTGGGGTCGGTCCCACTGGTTTTCGTTACCTATTTTTATCCCTATGCGTCGATTTGAAAAGGGACTTGTCTTTTTATCCTCGGTTGACAGTTTAAAAATTCGGTCTTTTTTAGCTTTGTCCTGTGGAGTTTCGTTTAAAACGTGGACTTATTTTTCCCGTTTGGCGTTTTAACAAGGGGTATTTCTTTAGATGGCCTGAAGGAAGGGCTTGTTTTTTTGATCTTTTGCTCATATATGATAGTTTAAAAAGGGGATTATTTTTCGTCCCTGTGGCGATTCTGGAAGAGAGGGGCGTATTTTTTAATCTGGTTTGGTGTGCGTTTGAAAAGCCTTGTGGGTCAGTTTGAAAAATGGGGATTATTTTTTTGTTTCTGTGGTCAGCCTCGTTGATTTTTATCGTATGGTCGCGCGCGAATTCCGAACTTATTTTTTCACTGTTTATGCTACGTGATGGCTTGAAAAGGCGCTTATTTTTTTGTCCTCATCCGCAACTGATGCCCTGAGAAAGGGCATTTGCTGTATGCCAGCTGCAAAAGTCCAATCGCATTTGTATTTTACCCTTTGTGTGAGAAGCGCAATTATTTTTCCATTCTATTTGACCACTTAAAAAGGGGTTTTATCTTTTTGTGCCTACTCCTGAAGACGGTCTAAAATTCCAGAATTACGCTTTTGTTTTTGTGTCTAATCAGCAGCCTGAAGAATTCGGTTTTACGCTTTCGTGCGCATCCATGTGTGTTGGTCTGGCGGGCGTACTTGTCTTTCGATTTGAGCGCTTAAAGAGAAGGGGCTTATTTTCCCTGTTCTGCGTTTAGCTGGGTTCCCCTGCTATTCCGATAAAAAAACAGCTATGCTAAGCCGGACCTCAGGTCTGCAGCACGCCCATATTGAAATCCCTTTTGATCGGTGCGTGGTTGGCAGCTTCGATTCCCATGGCAATCCATTTGCGGGTTTCCAGCGGATCGATAATGCCGTCTGTCCACAAGCGCGCGGCTGCGTAATAGGGTGAGGTTTGTGCCTCGTACCGCTCGGTGAGGGCTTGGCGCATTTCTCTTTTCTTCTCCTGGCTTATCTTTTTTCCCTGTGCTTCCAGGGCTGCGGTTTCGATTTGCAACAATACCTCGGCGGCTTGTGTGCCTCCCATCACGGCCAGTTTTGCGCTGGGCCAAGCGACGATTAAACGGGGATCGTAGGCCTTTCCACACATGGCGTAGTTCCCAGCACCGTAAGAGTTCCCGATGATAACCGAAAATTTGGGAACTACCGAGTTGCTCACGGCATTGACCATTTTGGCGCCATCTCTAATAATGCCCCCGTGTTCTGCACGCGAACCCACCATAAAGCCGGTCACATCGTGCAAAAAGACCAGCGGGATTTTCTTCTGATTGCAGTTTGCGATAAAGCGGGTGGCTTTGGCTGCGCTATCGCTATAAATCACACCGCCAAATTGCATCGCTCCCTTTTCGCGCTTGATCACCAAGCGTTGGTTGGCCACGATCCCCACAGCCCAACCCCCGATGCGCGCATATCCGCAAAGTAGGGTTTGCCCGTAGGCCGCTTTGTACCATTCTATTTCAGAATCGTCTACCAGTCGTTCGATAATGGCTACCATGTCATAGGGTTCAGCGCGCGACTGCGGGAGTATCTCGTATATCTCTTCGGGATTTTTTGCCGGCTCTTTGGGTTCGATCCGGTTGAACCCAGCTGCTTCAAACGCAGCGGTTTTATCGAGAATTCTCTCGATCTTGTCCAGTGCGTCCCGGTCGTTTTTGCATTTGTAATCCGTCACACCTGAAACGGCGCTCTGCACGCTAGCTCCCCCCAAGGATTCGTTATCGATCGCTTCACCGATGGCCGCTTTGACCAAATAAGAACCGGCCAGAAAGATCGATCCAGTCTGATCTACGATGAGCGCTTCGTCGCTCATGGCCGGGAGATAGGCGCCACCCGCCACACAACTGCCCATGATGGCTGCGATTTGCGTGATCCCCATGCTGCTCATCCGAGCGTTGTTTCTAAAAATCCGTCCGAAGTGTGCTTTGTCGGGAAATATATCAGCTTGCATCGGCAAAAACACCCCAGCGCTATCCACCAAGTAGATGATGGGCAAGCGGTTTTCCATCGCGATTTCCTGGGCGCGTAGGTTTTTTTTTCCGGTGATCGGGAACCAAGCACCTGCCTTTACCGTGGCATCGTTGGCTACTACCACGCATTGCCTGCCGCTCACATAGCCGATTTTTACGATGACCCCCCCGGCGGGACAGCCGCCGTATTCCGCATACATATCGCGTCCGGCCAAAGCGCCGATTTCGATGGATTTAGATTTTTTATCCAAGAGGTAATCCACGCGTTCGCGGGCGGTGAGTTTGCCTTTGGCGTATTGTTTTTCAATTTTTGATCGGCCGCCTCCCAACGCTGTTTTTTGCAAGGCGGCGCGGAGTTTCGAAAGCAGTAGCCGGTTCGAATCCCCGTTTTGATTGCGGTTCAAATCTTTTGCATTCATCTAACGCTTGCTCATTTTTTCGGCTAACTGGACAGCCCGGCACAAGTTAGCAATTCCGCCGGTACGACACAAGCGCTTAAAGTTTACGGTTTGGGGTTGTGTCTTTCCGCTACCGGGCTGGTTGACCGATTTTAAAATGATATCCCGTACCTGGCTGGCCGTCAGTTTGGGAAAGTAACCCCAAATCACAGCGGCCATACCCGTCACCATCGGGCTTGCCATGCTGGTACCGCTCAATGCCTCGTATCGGTTGTTGGATACAGTGGATAAAATGTTTACACCCGGTGCAAAGACATCGACTCGGTCGTGACTGTAATTGGAAAAATGGGCTGCCAGTGCTCGGTCGCGGCCCTGACCTGAGGCGCCTACCGTAATCCAGTTTTTGGCCATTCCACCATCGGCGTAGTCCGCATTGGGATAATAGGCGACCGAATCCAAATCCACGGCGTCGTTTCCCGCTGCGTGAATGATTAAAACGCCGTGCCTCATGGCGGCTTTTACCGCCGCATCCACGAGACCCTTTTGGGGCGAATAGCGTTTTCCAAAGCTCATATTGATAATTTTGGCCCCGTTGTCCACGGCGTAACGTATGGCAGCGGCTACGTTCTCATCTCGCTCATCGCCATCGGGTACGGCTCGTATGGGCATGATCTTTACGTTATCCGCTATGCCCTTGATGCCAATCCCATTGTGCCGATTGGCAGCGATGATGCCGGAGACGTGGGTTCCGTGATCCGGATGCGGTGCAAACACAATGGGGTTTCCATGTGGGTTCCGAGTTCCCACGGTGGATTCATAAGCCTGGTAGCTCGGGTTGTAATGATACTGCAGTTCGTCTTCGAAATGCCTTTGTGCTGCTTTCAACGCTGCTGGGCTGAATCCATTTTTTTTGAGTTGGACGAGCATCATCTCGGATCTTTGTAGCACAGCGTTATCCGTCGTATCACCTTCCAAGTCTCTTATGCTGTAATCGGCTTTGCCCAGGGCCTGTCGTACTGTGGAATCCGCTTTTTGATAGACAGCTGCCAGTAGGGAGAGCTCGCGTTGCTTCACTTTGGCAGCGGCGCGCTTTTGGTCGAATTCTTTTTTTACCCTTTGGTACAGCTCAAAGGCGTACTTCTTTGAAGCCGGAATTTCACCTTCGGACTCTCCGGCAAATACGGCGTTGTATCTTCGATATAGGCGTGTCAGCTCATCGGTGTCTTTGTCGACTATTTGACCCTGGGCATTGCCGAGAAAATTCCAGCCATGCACGTCATCGATATAACCGTTGTGGTCGTCGTCTTTGCCGTTGTTGGGAATCTCAGCTGTATTAGTCCATATCTTGCCGATTAAATCCACGTGGTTGATATCCAAACCGTCGTCGATGACCGCTGCGATCACCTCTCTGGGTTTCTTTTCCTTCAGCAAGCGGTATGCCGCATCGGTGCCGATACCTGGGATGGAGTCGCTCAAGCCGTTTTCGTTAAACCAGTCGTAGTAGGGGCTTTGGGTTTGTGGACTGGTATCGGAAGCCGCGTGGGTGACCGTTGTATCGACCGTTTTTTTGGGGGTGACACAAGCGGCGAGCCAGAGGGCTGTAACGGGCACCAAACCGATCTTTCTCATATTCTAAATTTTTAACTTTTGATTGTTTACGTACGAAATACTGTCGGGTCCTGTGCAAAATAGCAAATCTAAGATGCTCAAATTGGGCAGAAATCCGTATTTGTGCGCAAAGACTTGCCTGTAAGGGGTGAAATGGTCTGTACTTCTGTTTTTGGCGTTGAATGCGTCCCGAAAATCCAGTAAACCGACAGGTGTCTTCTCATAGCATTGAGTCTGGAGCGGCGAGCAGTCTAATCCGAGCCAGTCGGTGGTTAATTCAAGGGTTTTGAGATTTAAGTCGTACAAAAATTTTTCTCTTTTTTCATAGAGTGGACGCAGCTCTGTCTCGTAAAATTCAAAGTAAGGTGCGTGCGAGTAGGCCGATTCCAATGATTTCCAGTGTTGTTTCCGCCAATCCCAGTCGTAAGCGATTTGGCGGTCTTTGGCTTTTTGACCGCCCCGATGTAAAACCGGTATGCTGAGCAGCAATAAGCCATTGGCGCCGTAGATGTAGCAGCGGTTTCGATAACTCTGTTTTTGGTATCGATCCGTCCACTCCAAAATAACCGCGTGTTTGACCAGCGCCTGAAAGTAATCGATAGGCGGAAAATAAAAAGGGGTGAACAGGGCCTTTGGCATCACTTATCAAGTGTTTGTCTTTTCCTTTTCCGATAGATCGAATAGCCTGAATAAGCTAGGATGAGGAGTGCGACCACCCAAAGGTAAGAAGTCCTGTGCCCAGCCTTATCATCGACCAGAGTCATCAAGCGACCCCAGCGAATCTGGGCTATGCCTCTTGCATGCGCATTCCAGCTAAACCATATGAATAGCGGCTCACCGACGATGTATTCCATGGGCACATATCCCCAATAGCGCGAATCAAAGGAATTGTGTCGGTTATCGCCCATCATAAAGTAGTAATTCTGTTGTACGCGGTAGGTATGGGTCGGCTTGTCGTCGATGAAAAATGCCCCGTCTCTCTCTTCCAATTTGTGGTGTTCGTAAACACGGATCAGGCGTCTGTATTGGGCGATGTTTTCCCGAGTAAGGGTGAGTACATCGCCGGCTTGGGGGATGTAAATCGGACCGTAATTATCCCGGTTCCAGTTCTTATCGGCGGGAAAGATGCCCGGTTCTGCAAATCCCTTTTCGTATCGTTCTTCTTTTATTGCAGTCACATTGGCAAAGCGTTTGACCGCTTTCAAGTTCTCTGCATTGAGTTGCAGTGCGAATGTATGGCGGTCGCCTAGAACCCTGTAGGGGGGATCGGTAATGTCAAAGCGTTCGGCGAGCAATTTGGGGTTCATCACCCCGTTTGTGGTCGTTGCGATATAACTGCTTTGGGGGCGCGCATTTTCAGGCCATGGCAAGGGCTTTCCGTTTATGAATACCGCAGCGTTTCTCACTGCCAACGAATCGCCTGCTATGCCTACGCAGCGCTTTACCCAGAACGGTTTTTTGTCTACGTTGTCTCCCGCTCCGGGAAAGTCGCCTGGTTTTCCGCTCCCGGGATAATTAAACACGACGAGATCGCCATTTTTGATCGCGCGAAATGCGGGAAATCGAAGATAGGGGAGGGCGGGCTCATTCAGAAATGCGCTGCAATGGATGAGCGGCACCTTTCGGTGTATGAGCGGCAGGGTCAAGGGTGTGATGGGCAAGCGCGCACCGTATATCATTTTATTGACGAATAAAAAATCGCCGATCATCAATGTCTTTTCCATCGAGGAAGTGGGAATGGTAAACGCCTCTATGGTGTAGGCGCGAATGATCGTTACCGCCACAATGGCAAAGACCAAGGCGCTGACCAGGGTTTCGCGATTGGCGTCGGCGCGCCCGCTGTATGTGACATCTTTAAAATAGTTCAGATAGATCAGGTAGCCGCTTAGCGTGATGATGACTAAGATGCAATCGATAAATTTTCGCCGGTTGAAAGCATAGAGCAAATCGATCCATATGATCACGACCATCACGTTGTTGACCACGGGGATAAAAAATAGGATCACCCACCACCGCGGACGGTCTAGGATCTGTGTCAAAACAACTAGGTTGTAAACGGGTATAGCGGCTTCCCAGGCTTTTCGCCCTGCTTTTTGGTAGAGCTTCCAACTGCCTATAAAGTGAACCGCGTTGACCAGTAGATAGCAGAGAAACCACTGTAAATAGGTCATGGTAATGGTGTTTGGTTATTTTTTCCGCTTTTGGCGACTTTCATCGGTTAAAATGTAAGGCATAAGCCAATGCCCAGCTTTTGTACGTGTCTATTGGGGGTTTGGACTAAAATTGGGGATAAACGCATCAGGTCTTTGTCTATATCAAACTCAGACAAGTGGGCATCTACAAGCGCATCCAGTATGTTGAGTGCGTAAAAAACCCCTGTGAATACGATAGCCAAATTCTTATCCCTTTCATAGTCATCGGCTCCCTTTGCCATTTGCTCAAGGGATAGGATATCCTCGAATTCGTCATGTCCACCATTGATTCGAGTGATAAAGGCATTTCGAATCCGTCGGTACTTATCATTTCCGTCTTTTATAAAATAGACGCTGGCACCGATAAGTGTGTAAACGATGGGAATTTTCCAATATTTTCGGTTGTAGGCCTGGCCCAAACCCGGTAATACAGCCGAATACAAAGCGGCTTTGGTAGGGATGCGGTATCTGCTGGGCACGGCATTGGTCGGTTGAGATCGGGAGACTTGAGGGTGGGCGGGTGCTTTGGGTGTCCCCTCTTTTTTTACCTGGGCGGATAGGCCTAGTTGTACCGTTGCCAAGAGACACGACGAGTAGACTGCGATTTTCTTTGCGCTAGGGACGCAGCTTTTGATATAGTCTTTGAAAGTCATTTTCGGATTCAAAGTTGATGGCGATTTTACCCTTCCCCCGTTCATCGCATTGGATGGTGGTAGGCGCGTTTAAAAAATCTCGTATGTTTTGCTGGGCGCTTTTTAAGTGAAGTGGTAGCCCTTTTGTTCTTTTTACCGCTTTTTGTGGTTTGTGCCACTGGCGAACCAAGCGCTCGGTCTGGCGAACATTTAATCCTTCTTTGATAATTTGCTCATATATGCTCAACTGAGTTTCTGTATCGGCTATATTTACCAAAGCCCTGCCATGTCCCATGCTGATCATCTCGTCTCGGATACCCGATTGTATGATGGGGTCTAAGCGGAGCAGCCGGAGGTAGTTGGTGATGGTAGCGCGCTTTTTGCCTATGCGCTTGCTGATTGCTTCCTGGGTGATTTTGAGCTCTCGGGTTAACCGCTGGTAGCAGTGGGCGACTTCGATGGCGTTTAAATCTTGCCGTTGGACGTTTTCCACCAAAGCCATCTCGAGCATTTCTCGATCGTTTGCCATCCTTACGTAAGCGGTAACGCGCGTTAGGCCAGCTAAGCCCGCAGCGCGAAGACGGCGTTCGCCTGAGACCAATTGAAATGCCTTTGCGCCGATTTGGCGCACGGTGATGGGTTGAACGATGCCCAATTGTTCGATGGATTGCGCCAGTTCCTTCAAGTCAGCTCGCTTGAACTGGGTTCTCGGTTGGTACGGATTGGTTTTGATTTGATCCAGTGGAATCTCGAAGAGCTGGCTCGAAGCGACCTTCGAGGCTTCCAGCGCCTTATCCGGATCGTTTAAAAGTTCAGCGAGTCCACGTCCCAATGCGCTTTTTTTAGCCATTTAACTCCAGATTGGTTTTCGCTTTGTCGCGCTGTAAGAATTCATATGCCAAATGTAGGTAATGAACGGCGCCTTTGCTTTCGGCATCGTATTTTATGATGGGCACACCGAAGCTGGGCGCCTCGCCCAATCGTACGTTTCGCGAGATAACCGTCTGAAAGACCATGCCTGCAAAGTGGGTCTTTACCTCTTCCATCACTTGGTTTGATAGGCGCAGCCGGGGATCGTACATGGTGAGCAACAAACCTTCTATATCCAAATTCGGGTTGTGTAACCGGTGTACGCTCTTTATGGTGTTCAGCAGTTTTCCCAGCCCTTCTAAGGCAAAGTACTCGCATTGGATCGGGATGATTACGGAATGGGCAACCGTAAGTGCATTGAGGGTGATCAAACCCAAGCTGGGGGCGCAATCGATGATCAGGTAATCATACGCATTTTGAATGGGTGCCAATGCCACTTTAAGCATGGATTCCCGATTCGGTTTGTCTACGATCTCGATCTCCGCTGCTACCAAATCCAGCTGTGCTGGCATGATATCCAAGTTGGGTGAGTCGACCGGTTGGATGCAAGCTCCAGCGGGTGCTGTATGTTCCAAGCAGTCATAAGTACCCACTCCCACTTCGCCGACTTCTAAGCCCAGCGATGAGGTGGCATTGGCTTGTGGGTCGGCATCGATCAGCAAGGTTTTCTGCTCCAGTATGCCGAGCGCTGCGGCTAAATTAACCGAGGTAGTGGTTTTTCCCACCCCACCTTTTTGATTGGCCACCGCTACGATCTTTCCCACTTAAAAGCCTTTGATAGTTGTCATTGCAAAAATAAAAATATTCGTGGGGTGATGTGTTGTAAAGCCTAGAATTTGTCAACAGAGATGCGTTTATATCTCTACACCCTACGGTGGCATGGGAATGGGTGCCTCTGCCGGTGATCGGTGGGGCAGGGCAAGCGCTTGGGGTGTGTCATAAATTTCTTTAAAAATTGACGTTGGCGACAATTTGGATGCCATAGCCTTCAATCCCGATTCGCTTCAATGGTTTTCGGGTGATCAGTTTGAGCTTTCGAATGCCCAATTCACGGATGATTTGTGCGCCGACTCCATAGTCCTTTTGGTCCATTTTTACCGCTGGATTGCCATAATTTTTTTCGTTTTGTGCACTTTGAAAGCCTGCGATTCGATCGCATAGGCTGCTCTTGGTTTCCTGGGGGTTGACAAATACTATCGCTCCTTTTCCGCTTTTTTGAATCAGGCTGAATACGGGTTCCAATTGGGCACGGGTATCAGATGTCAAAAAGGCGATCAGGTCATTTTTTTCCCGCAGGGAGTGCACGCGCACCAAAACGGCGTCTGCTGCCTTCCACAGGCCTTTGGTCAGCGCATAGTGGTATTGCCCATCGGTGGTTTGTTCGTAGGTGTGAAACTGAAAGTCGCCGAAACGCGTACGCACGGGAAACGAATCCCTGTGTTCGATGAGCGAATCGCATCGCATCCGATAGGCCACGAGGTCTTCGATGGAAATGATTTTGATGTCCAAGGCTTTCGAGGTGATCTCCAATTGCGGAAGCCGGGCCATACTGCCGTCTTCATTCATGATTTCCACCAGTATGCCCGCCGGTGTCAGTCCCGCTAAGCGCGCCAGGTCGACAGCTGCTTCGGTATGTCCGGTTCGCCTGAGCACACCGCCTTCTTTGGCGATTAAGGGAAAGATGTGTCCCGGACGGTTCAGGTGGTGGGGACGCGTTTTGGGATCGGTTAAGGCACGCACGGTTTTGGCGCGGTCCGATGCTGAAATGCCCGTGGTTACGCCGTCTCCACATTTGTCCACCGAGACGGTAAAAGCGGTTCCCATCGGGTCGGAATTGTCCTTTACCATGCGATCTAACTGCAGTTCCTGGCAGCGCTTTTCAAGCAGGGGGACGCAGATCAAACCGCGCCCCTTGGTAACCATAAAATTGACCATCTCGGGGGTTACCTTCTCGGCAGCGGCTATAAAATCACCTTCGTTTTCACGGTTTTTGTCATCTACGACGATAACCAGTTTGCCCTGTTTGATGTCTTCAATGGCCGCTGGGATGGAATGTAACATGCCTATGTGTTGTGCTTGTGCGCTTTTCATTTTTTGTGCTTTGTAAACCGGGTGGCGAGCCGTTTTATCGGATTTAGATATGAGTCTATATCGAATAGCGAGGAGTCAACCGTAGCCTTATACGTGAGGTACACACCGAGCGGGAAGAGTACTATGGAGCTGAGCCAAGCACCCCAAAAGGCGCTCCACCGACCGCGTGTGGCCATATTTTCACCGGTTAGATACAGGATGTAATACGTTACAAATATGATGGTGGCAGCTAGGAAAGGCATGCCAAACCCACCTTTTCGTATGATGGAACCCAGGGGTGCGCCGATAAAGAAGAGAATTAAACAGGCACAGGAAAAAGACCATTTTTGCTGTAGTTCAATGTCGAAACGACTGATTTCTTTGGTACGCCATTTCAACCATTTGTATTGTTGTTTTTGCGTCTTTAAATCTCGCTGTGCATCGGTTATGGCTTGGGTGATCAAGCGTTGGCCAATTGTGGGGTCGTCGACCCAAACACCCGAAAAGGATTTTGTCGGTTTTCGGTTCTCTCGGACGAGGGAATCGATTTGGACGGGGTTTTTTACCGGTATGGCGTGGCGGAGTGCGCTTTTCGTATAAGCCGCGATTTTACTCGACTTCAGGGTGGAAAAGCTGTCTGAGAACGCCCTTAGTTTCCGAGAATTGAGCATTTTGTGATGCTCGCTGCTGATGGTTTTGTTTAAGTCAACCTGGGTGATGGAAGAGATGTCTATGTATTGGATGAGCTTGTGGAAAGCGGTGACACTCATCGGTTGTTTTGCGCTTTCCACAGCTGCTTTACCTTCGATTTCGTCTCGGTATAGTTTTCCATCTACCAACTCCATGATCAGGTAATCCGGGCTTGGAGAGTTGAGTATTTTTCCCCCTTTGGCGATGATGGTTTCCTGGTTTTCGTAAAAACTGCCGGGTTTTTGGATAAACACATCGTGTAAGATATTGTTTTCAGGCCCGGATTTTCGTGTAACCCGAATGTAATAACCGGGGATGGAATTGTCGAAGACACCGGGACGAAATTGTACGGCTGCATTTTTTCGAACCATATTGGCCTTCATGTTCAACAGGTGAAAATTAATTTTTGGGTAGGCGTTTTCCATATAGAAATGCATACCCAAACTCAGCAGTACGACTACTACTATGAGCGATCTGAAGACGCATGCCAGGGAAATACCGGACGCTTTTAAGGCCGCCAGCTCATACTTCTCACCGAGATTGCCAAAGGTTGTGATACAGGATAGGAGTATGGCCAACGGCATGGCCATGGGAACCATGGACAGCGATACGTAGCCCAGGAGCTCGAGCATGCTCAGCATATCTAAGCCCTTGCCGGCAAAATCCTTGATGTATGCGAAGAGGGATAGCATATCCAAGAGGAAGATGACGACAAAGAAGGTAATTAAAAAAGGGCCTAGAAATTGTTTCAGTATATACCGATCGAGCTTCTTCAAAGTTTTTGCCTTTATTCCAGATAGTTGCGTAAATACCCGGGGTATTCGTCTTTGTCAAAGGTAAATCGCGCCTCGGGAATCCCTTGATCGGCTTTGTAAGCGATGAGGGTTAGCTCGGTCGTCACCCCTTTTTTATCCACGTCGATCACCCGATATAACCGTTTGGCTTTCGCATCTACGCCGATTAAGATATAACGGGTGTCGCTCTGGTGCTTTGGTTTTAACCGCACAAATTGAATGTCTCTGCCGCTCACCCTCTGGGCGATATCCCAGCTCAGCCTGTAGTCCTTTTGATAAGCGCTCAGTATGCGATCGGGCACAAAGATGTTTCCACCGTCGCCCTTAGAGATGTTGATTTCCCGATCATCGGGGTTTATGGTATAGAGCCGGGTGCCGTCAAAGAGCTGTTCGACCCCCATAAAGCGCAAGAGATATCGGTTGCCCTTGATTAGAATCATCCCTTTGGATTTCCGATGGACGCCTGTGCGTTCATCGTACAAATCCCAATCGAATCTGATATCGGCGTCCTTTTGATTTTGATACTTTTGATAAACCGCCTTCAGCAGGGCTTTTGCTCGGGGGGCCTTTTTTTGTCCGCGAGCTGTGTGGGCTAGGCTGAGGGATAGGATCAATAAGAAGGGGGTATATTTCATTTTTTTACTGCAATGCGTTTAAAACCGTTTCCAAGGTGTGTAAGTCGGGGACTAAGACCCGTCGCGCCTTGCTGCCTTCAAAAGGGCCTACGATCCCTGCGCCCTCGAGTTGGTCGATGATGCGTCCCGCGCGGTTGTACCCCAATTTTAATTTTCGCTGCAGCAAGGATGCCGACCCCTGTTGGCTTTCCACGATAATTTTGGCCGCCGAATCGAACAGCGCATCTCTATCGGTACCCACCAAATCCACCTCCGACAACGCATCTCCATCTGCTTCACCACTGTACTCGGGCAGGTGCAATGCGGTGGCATAGGCGCGCTGTGCACCGATAAAATCGGTGATTTCTGCTACTTCTCGGGTGTCTATAAAGGCGCCTTGCAGGCGTATGATATCGCTTCCGGTGGCCAGGAGCATGTCGCCGTGTCCGATGAGTTGTTCGGCACCGCCCGCGTCTAAGATGGTCCTCGAGTCCACTTTTGAAGTGACCCGAAAGGCGATTCGAGCCGGAAAATTCGCTTTGATCAGACCCGTGATGACATTTACCGAAGGGCGTTGGGTGGCGATTACCAGGTGGATTCCAATGGCACGAGCCAGTTGTGCCAGTCGGGCGAGCGGCGTTTCCAATTCCCTTCCAGCGGTCATGATGAGATCGGAAAATTCGTCGATCACCAAGACGATATAAGGCAAGAAACGATGCCCGTTTTCAGGGTTTAACCTTCGCGCTTTAAACTTTGTATTGTATTCCTTAATGTTGCGCACCATGGCATTTTTGAGCAGCTCATAACGCGCGTCCATTTCGATGCAAAGCGAATGTAGCGTATGGATGACACTGGTGTTATCGGTGATGATGGCATCTTCGGAGTCGGGTAATTTGGCTAAGAAGTGCCGCTCGATTTTATTGTAAAGCGTCAGCTCTACTTTTTTGGGGTCTACGAGTACAAGCTTTACTTCAGCCGGGTGCTTTTTGTAGAGTAAAGCGGTTAGAACCGCATTGATTCCCACCGATTTTCCTTGACCGGTAGCGCCTGCCATCAACAGGTGGGGCATGCGCGTTAGATCGGCTACCACCGTCTCGTTTGAAATGGACTTTCCCAATGCGATGGGCAGTTCCATTTGGGTATTTTGGAATTTTTCCGACGATAGTACGGATTTCATGGATACGATGGTCGGATAGCTGTTGGGTACTTCGATGCCAATGGTGCCTTTTCCAGGCATGGGAGCTATGATGCGGATGCCGAGTGCGGCCAAACTCAATGCGATGTCGTCCTCGAGATTCTTGATTTTAGAAATTCGTACCCCCGCTTCGGGGACGATTTCATAAAGTGTTACCGTAGGCCCTATGGTCGCTTTGATTTTGGAGATTTTAATCTTGTAGTGGCTGAGCGTCTCCACGATCTTGTCTTTGTTGCGCTCCAGTTCGTTTGGGTCTACCGTTATGTCACCGCTCGGGTATTCCTTTAGTAAGCCCAAGGCGGGAAATCGATATTGGTGAAGCGATAGGCGCGGATCGAATTTGCCGTATTTCTTCTCTGCTGACTGCTGTTGCGGTGACAGCTCTGTTACCACTTTCTCTTGGGGTTGTACCGATATTTCCATGTCGATCCCGGTTTTCCCATCTCGCGGGATGGGATCGCCCTCGGGTTTGGAATCGCTTTCACCCGTACTGCTCATGGACTCCAATCGCTTGTCCAAATGGATCACATCGGGTGTATCCGCTTGGCTTCCTCCGGGTTCACTTGCCCTTTCAATTGGATGCACCCGGGTTCTTTTACCTTTTTTTTTAGCGAAGTAAGCCTGCAGCTTTTCGGGTGTTAGTCTGTAGCATCGCACCAGGTAGAAAAGCCCTGAAAAGACTACCGTCATGGCGATTCCCAGTTTTCCGATAAAGCCGTCCAGGTAGGCGTTGACCTGGTAGCCCAACATGCCCCCCAGGATGGGATGGGAAGGCAGTGTAAAGTTTAGGGTTATGGGAAGCCACAGCAAAAAGAATAGGGTGTTGTAGGTCAGTTTGCTGAAACGGACTAGGCGGATGCGGAAAGTTGAGAAGAACCCCGTTGCGAATAAAAACCATACGATAAAGTAGGCGGCCACCCCGAAGCTCTTGTACACGAGGAGATGCGAGGCATAAGCACCCAGCCTGCCCAATATATTTCTGGCGTGCGCCCCTCGGTTCAGCCAGCTGCCCAACTCGCTTTGGTCGGCTCGCCAATTGAAGAAATGAGAGGTCACGGCGAGCAACAAAAAGGCGGAAGTGCCGATAAATAAGAGCCCCAGTACGGTTTGCCAGGAGCGCTGCGCATCGCTTTTTGAAGGCTTGAAAGAAATATGCCCCGGTTTTTTTCTCTTTGTCATCGGGATAAACGATCGCTACAAAAGTACAAACTATAAGGCTTGAAAAAAATATGCCTTTGTCGGGCTGTTGTTCTTTGTAGGCTGTAGAAGGCGTTTCTGTAGTGGCATCGATCAAATATGCGACTTCGATAAGAGGTGGGCGTTGGTCAAATCAGCCCCGCTGATTTTTTTTGTGTTTGCCCCTATGCATGGGCTGTCGGAATTGGGTTGTTGGAGCTGCGTTGTCGGAGTTGGATTGTGCTTGTAATCGCACTGATTATTGGGCAAACGGACTTATCACATGGGAGAGATACATAAAAAACCCCGGCAAAGCTGCGGTCTCCGATATACATTCTCGGTATTTTAGTTTTGCGCTAGGTAAGCCGCTACGCTTTTGTGGTCGCCTTTCATACCCTTTTTACCCTTGCGCCAGTTGGCTGGACAAACCTCGCCTTCTGATTCAAAGAATTGCAGGGCATCTACGATTCGCAGGGCTTCATCCACATTTCTGCCCAGCGGCAAGTCATTGATCAACTGGTGGCGTATGATACCGCTTTTATCGATTAAGTAGAGCCCCCTATATGCGATGAGTTCGCCGCTGGCTTCGAGTTGACCCCCTTCTGTAAAATCCCAATCGCCGGCCAACACCCCATAATTGAATGAGATGGTCTTGTTCGTATCGGCTACTATGGGATAGGTTACCCCTTTGATACCCCCTTGACTCCGGTCCATTTGCAGCCATCCCCAGTGCGATTGTTCGGTGTCGGTAGAGACTGCGACCACGGCTACATTTCGTTGTTTAAACGCCGCCAACTCTTCCTGAAATGCGTGGAGCTCTGTCGGACACACAAAGGTAAAATCCTTTGGGTAGAAAAATAAGATCACGTATTGGCCTTCGAATTGGCTCAGTGTAAAGTCTGCTGCGATATCCTTTCCGTTTACTACAGCTGCTGCCTTAAAACCGGGCGCTTTTTTTCCTACTAATATAGACATATATCGTATTTTTTACGGTTGGTATGAAACCGTACAAATGTAAATTTCCACAGAGAAAATAGCGTGGGTTTACCAATTGTATTTTAAAATTCACGGATAGATTTTATCGATATGATTGGATTAGGCGGTTTGAATATAAGCCTGGTAGACTAAGGATTTACCGCTGAGTTGAAATAATCGAGGTAGGGTTTGGGCGCAGTGATACGGGTTTCCCGATAGAATTTTTAGATTGCCTACAGCAAAAAGCAGAGATTTTGTAGCTTTGGGTGCTTTTAATCAAACTGCCATACAGGACAAAGACAAAAAAACAACGCCACTTTTTTTAAACGCTCAAAAAAATGAGAAACAAACGGCTTTTTAATTTGCCAGGCGGAGATGGAAAAATAAGCGCCACTTTTCAAACCGTCACAAAAAGGACAAAATCAAAAAAGCCCCCTTTTTTCAAGTTGACCCACAATACAAATACCGAAAAGAGGCAAAAGGAGAAAAACAAAAACTGCCGCCCTCAGACCGCCGGCCGAAAAT
>JBAJNK010000103.1:0-8025 GCA_036881805.1 Flavobacteriales bacterium | reverse complement strand
TTTCGCCTCTTTGTCAATCTCGCCATATCTTTTTACTCGGATTTAGAACGGGGGCTTCCCGTTATGCGCAAGCCCATGCTACGCGCTGTACCCGCGATCATTTTCACAGCCGAATCCAGGGTAAACGCATTTAAATCCGGCATCTTATCTCGGGCAATAGCGCCTATCTGCTCCCAAGTAACCGATCCCACTTGGATGCGGTTGGGCTCGGAGGAGCCTTTTTCCTTTTGGGCAGCTTGCAACAATTGCACAGCCGCTGCCGGGGTCTTGACGATAAATTCGAATGATTTATCTGCAAAAACCGTGATGACAACGGGCAGCAACTGTCCGTTTTTATCCTGTGTGCGGGCGTTAAATTGCTGGGTAAACGCCACGATATTCACACCGGCTGCACCGAGCGCAGGCCCTATGGGCGGGGCGGGATTAGCCTGCCCGCCGCGCACTTGCAACTTGATCACCTTCGATACTTTCTTAGCCATCGATCGCTTTTTAATCCAATCTCAAAACGCATCAAGATATTTTCTCTACCTGCATATAGTTGAGTTCAAGCGGTGTTTTACGCCCAAAGATCAATACCATTACCGCCAACTTGCGCTTTTCCTCATTGATGCTTTCAACGGTACCGGTGAAGCTGTTAAAAGGTCCATCGATCACCTTTACCGTTTCACCGATAACATAGGGAATGCTCACAGCCCCTTCCAACTCGGCGAGCTCATCCACCTTACCGAGCATCCGATTCACTTCTGACCGGCGCATGGGAATGGGATCTCCCCCCTTGGTTTCACCCAAGAAGCCGATGACGCCCGGCGTGGATTTAATCCGATGTCCCAATTCAACATTCAAATTGGCCTCTACCATAACATATCCGGGAAAATACGTGCGCTCTTTGTTCACCCGCTTTCCATTTCTGATCTGGTAAATCTTTTCGACCGGTACCAAAATCTGACCGATGTACTCACTCATCCCCAGACGGGCGACCTCGTTCTCTATATAGCTCTTCACCTTATTTTCCTGTCCACTAATGGCGCGAATCACATACCACTTTTTGTCCATTTTCCCTTTTATGAGAAGAGTGTAAAATACCGATCGATACCAAACTTTACCACCCGGTCTATTAAAAATACGAGCAGCGCAAAAACCACTGCGGCCACCGTTACGGTAATCGTAGTCTGCTGCCACTCGGCGTATGGCATCCAGGTGACTTTGTGGATCAACTCCCCGTATGCACTCTTTACATATTTGACGAGCTTCATCTCTTGCACTATTTGGTTATGGCACGGGCGGTAAGAATCGAACTCACGACCTTTGGTTTTGGAGACCACTGCTCTACCGGCTGAGCTACGCCCGTATATGTGAGAAAGGTGAAACCCAAAACGGGTACCGCTTTTTACACTGTAATCACATGCTGCTCGCTAGGGATCATTCGATGATTTCCGTAATCTGACCGGCGCCTACCGTTCTACCGCCTTCACGGATGGCAAAGCGCAAGCCCACACTGGCGGCTACGGGCTGAATCAAGCCGACTGAAATGGTCAAGTTATCGCCGGGCAACACCATTTCCACCCCATCGGGAAGCCCGATCTCGCCGGTCACATCGGTAGTCCGCAAATAGAACTGCGGCCGGTAGTTGTCGTGGAAAGGGGTGTGACGCCCCCCTTCTTCTTTTTTCAAAATATAAACCTCCGCCTTGAACTGGCTGTGTGGCTTTACAGAATCGGGCTTGGCGACAACCATCCCCCTTTTGATCTGAGATTTGTCGATGCCCCGCAACAAAATACCCACGTTGTCTCCAGCCTGACCTTCGTCCAAAATTTTGCGAAACATCTCCACCCCTGTAATGGTAGAACTCAGCTTCTCAGCACCCATGCCGATAACCTCGACGGAGTCACCGGTATGCGCCACGCCGGTCTCGATGCGACCGGTGGCAACCGTACCGCGCCCGGTGATAGAGAAGACGTCTTCTACGGGCATCAAGAAACTCTTATCCACGTCGCGTTGGGGCACCTCGATCCACTTGTCTACCGCTGTCATCAACTCATTTATGGAATCCACCCATTTTTGCTCGCCGTTGAGCGCACCCAAGGCAGAACCCAAGATGATCGGCGTGTTATCGCCATCGTATTCGTAGAATGAAAGCAATTCGCGAACCTCCAATTCGACTAGCTCGAGTAATTCCTCGTCATCTACCATATCGACTTTGTTCAAGAAGACGACGATGCGGGGCACACCGACCTGACGTCCCAACAGAATGTGTTCACGGGTTTGGGGCATCGGTCCGTCGGTAGCGGCAACGACCAAGACGGCACCATCCATCTGTGCGGCACCGGTCACCATATTTTTCACATAATCCGCATGGCCCGGACAATCGACGTGCGCATAGTGGCGGTTCTGCGTTTCGTACTCCACATGTGAGGTATTGATGGTAATACCCCTTTCTTTTTCCTCCGGTGCGTTATCGATAGAGTCAAACGAGCGGGCTCGACCGTAACCCGAATCGGACAATACCTTTGTGATGGCCGCAGTCAAAGTGGTCTTGCCGTGGTCGACGTGACCAATCGTACCGATATTGAGGTGCGGCTTGGAGCGATTAAAAGTTTCTTTTGCCATGGTTTAATGAATTTCTGAATTAAAGTTATAAAACAAAGTAACAGGGTAGCGCCTCGAGCCAATGACGGGAATCGAACCCGTGACCTCTTCCTTACCAAGGAAGCGCTCTACCGCTGAGCTACATCGGCAACGCCTGGAGCGGGAGACGAGCCTCGAACTCGCGACATTCAGCTTGGAAGGCTGATGCTCTACCCACTGAGCTACTCCCGCTTATATAAGGATGAAAAGCCAATGTGGGGAGAGCAGGATTCGAACCTGCGAAGGTAAAGACCAACAGATTTACAGTCTGCCCTCGTTGACCGCTTGAGTATCTCCCCCCAATGGATTCCGCCTCATTTCTTATAACGAGCCGGTGAAGGGATTCGAACCCCCGACCCCGAGATTACAAATCACGTGCTCTAGCCAGCTGAGCTACACCGGCAACCTGTAACAAAAAGAACAGCCCGTATTTTTTACGGACTGCAAATGTATAAAGTTTTTTAAAACCCCAAAAAGATATATGGGCTTCTAATGGATTTTTGTCTTTTCTTTGCACCTGGAAATCCGACGCTTTAAGATATCGAGCGAAAGGTCTGTCCCTTCCTCAAAAGTACGACAAGTCTTTTTGACCACGATCTCTTCCCTTGGGATGGATAGCTTGGTCTCTACCACCTTATTTCGCTTATCGGGCGTGTTCGCTACTTTCAAATACACCTGAATCGCCGTGATTTTATCGTAATAATTCCTGAGCTTGGCATACTTTTTCGCTATAAAATCGCACAGTTCGGCTCCTGCGTTAAAGTTAACGGCTTGCACTTGTATATTCATGGCATTGCGATTGTGAGCCACGGGGATGGGCTCGGTTATACACATTCTTCAGACTTTCAATATCGTTTTGTAGGTAAATTTGTGTGGCTGCTAGTCCCGCATGTCCCAGCAGTTCCTTAATCGAATTTAAATCCGCCCCCCTTTGAAGCAGATGCGTGGCAAAGGTATGGCGCAACATATGGGGACTCTTTTCGGTTTTTGTCGTCGCACAGCTGAGGCATACATATACCAAGCGGTAAACGAGTTTGGGGTACAGCGCCTTCCCCTTTTCAGTTAAAAAAAAGGAATCTGCAGCCTCATTTTTCAAATGATCTCGCTCGCATCGATATCGTATTAAAATGCTTTTTAAATTGGGCGTGATCGGAATTTTGCGCGCTTTGTTGCGCTTTCCCCATACCAAAAAGAAGCTTTCAGCGAGGCTTACGTCCTCGAGCTGTAAACCGATGAGCTCACCCAACCGCATACCGGTTTGATAGAAGGTTTCCATAATGGCTCGATTTCGAATCCGTTCAAAGCGCGAAAGACGCTGAAAAAAACCGCCGCTTACCGCTTTGTCTACCTCTTCTTCTGAATAGACCGTATGTACTTTTCTAGGCGTTTTGAGCTTGGCGATTCCCAGCGTTGGATTTTCATCGATGGCTTTGACCTCCACGAGGAACCGATAGAAACGCTTCAGGCTGCTGATCTTTCGGTTGATGCTGCTGTGGGCCAATTTGCGGTCGGCCAAGTGCACAATCCACCCCCGAACGATGGGCGCATTTACCGCGGTTAAGGGAATTTGCCGCGCGTCGAGATAGGCTTTAAACTCCGCCAAATCGCTACTGTATGCACAGATGGTATGCGAGGTGTAACGCCTGGCATACCGGAGGTGATCGATAAACTTTTGGATGTGCATACACTGTATTTATGCGGGGTAAATATAATTCAATTTAAGGAGAAAAGCCAATTTTACAGGCTGTATCGATCTATTTACTTCGCCATGCGTTTGGATTGGATTTTCGCCTTCCAGGATTGCAGGGCATCGCGCAGGCGGGTTATTGCATAGGGTTATCGCAGTGGGTTTATTGCAGCCGGGTTATTGCATTTGGGTTATCGCAGTGGGGTTATTGCAGCCGGGCTATTGCAGTGGGGTTATCACGTTCGGATTACTGCATAGGGTTATCGCAGTGGGGTTATTGCATTTGGGATGCGTTTGGATTAGATTTTCGCCTTCCAGGATTGCAGGGCATCGCGCAGGCGGGCGGCCTCGATAAAATCCAAGGCTTTGGCTGCCTGTTCCATGGCTTTTCGGGTTTCTCGTATTTTTTTCTCTATATCTCTTGGACTCAGGTAGGCGACGTCGGGCTCGGCAGCTACTCCCCCGTTTTCCTGGATTGGATAGTTGCCATCCCGCCTTTTTTCCGGGCTTAACGCATTATCTATCTGCTTATGCAGCGGTTGGGGTGTGATGTCGTTCTCCCGGTTGTATGCGATTTGTTTTTCACGCCTACGCTGGGTTTCTTCAATGGTCTTTTGCATGCTCTCCGTCATTTTATCCGCATACATGATGACTCGACCACCTACATTTCTCGCCGCGCGTCCGGCGGTCTGCGTCAGGGATCGATGGGAGCGCAAAAACCCTTCTTTGTCCGCATCGATAATGGCGACCCGCGATACCTCGGGCAAGTCTAAGCCTTCTCGCAGTAAATTAACCCCTACCAGTACATCAAAAACGCCTTTTCGCAAATCCTGCATAATCGCCACGCGTTCCAGCGTATCGATATCGGAATGGATGTAACGCGAGCGAATGCGCAGGCGAGTCAAGTACTGGGTCAACTCTTCCGCCATCCGCTTGGTCAGCGTGGTGACCAGTACGCGCTCATGCTGCACCGCGCACGCCTGAATTTCCACTATCAAGTCGTCGATTTGGTTTTGACTGGGACGCACATCGATCTTGGGGTCGAGTAAGCCGGTGGGCCGAATCACCTGTTCCACGACTATTCCTTCACTTTTTTGCAATTCGTAATCCGCGGGTGTGGCACTGACAAACAGCACCTGATTCTGCAAGGCTTCAAATTCCTCGAATTGTAACGGGCGGTTGTCCAAAGCGGCGGGCAGGCGAAAGCCGTACTCGACCAAGGTCTCCTTTCGGCTGCGATCGCCGCCGTACATGGCGTGTACTTGTGGGATGGTCACGTGGCTTTCATCCACCACCATTAGATAATCCCTGGGGAAGTAATCCAAGAGGCAAAAGGGACGCGTATGGGGCGGGCGGCCGTCCAGATATCGCGAATAGTTTTCAATGCCGGCGCAATAGCCGAGCTCCTTCATCATCTCCAGATCAAATCGCGTCCGTTCTTCCAATCGTTTGGCCTCCAAGTTCTTTCCCGTATCCGCAAAGTATTGCACCCGCTCGACCAGGTCGTGCTCGATCTGCTCCACAGCCGCTTTCAGGCATTCGGGAGAAGTGACAAAGAGGTTGGCCGGGTAGAGGTCGAACGCATCACAACGCGTTAAAATGGAATTGCGCTGCGGGTCAAAGGCTTCGATGGCTTCGATCTCCATATCCCAGAAGTGGACGCGAACAGCCGTATCGGAATAAGCCGGAAAGACATCTACGGTATCCCCCCGCACGCGAAAGTTGCCCCGGCCCAAATCGGATTCCGTCCTCGAGTACAAACCCGATACCAATTGCAATAAGAATTTATTCCGCGGTAGGATATCACCGCGGGCGATGGAGATGACGCTTTTGTGAAACTCCGTGGGGTTACCCACGCCGTACAGACAGGATACAGAGGCGACTACCAATACATCACGCCTGCCGCTGAGCAGCGAAGAAGTGGTGTGCAAGCGCAGCTTTTCAATCTCTTCGTTGATGGATAAATCCTTCTCGATATAGGTGTTCGTAACGGGGATAAAAGCCTCGGGCTGGTAATAATCGTAGTAGGAGACGAAGTACTCTACCGCATTATCGGGAAAAAATTGCTTGAACTCGCCGTATAGTTGTGCGGCCAAGGTCTTGTTATGCGCCAATACGAGGGTAGGCCGTTGCACCGCTTGGATTACATTGGCTGCGGTGAAGGTTTTGCCGGAGCCGGTTACGCCCAACAGGGTTTGAAATTTGACGTTTTGCCCAATCCCTTGGACGAGTTGCGCAATGGCTTGGGGTTGATCGCCGGTGGGTTGAAAATCTGAAACGAGTTCAAAATCCATCGGGCAAAAATACGAAATAATAGGCTTCGGCTAGGGCTATCGGCACGGCTGCTGGGGGATATCACTACTCTTATAATGCGAATAATCAAACCGGCTCAGCCGCTCAGGCATTTCGGCCTATCCCGACGAGCATCCCTGCAATCTCATTTACCGCTCACATATCAGCTCGATATCTCCTATAAGCCCTATTGAGACGACTGCTTTTTTTGTGATTCTCAGCCTGCAACCCATCCAATTATATAGCAAACTGAACCTATATAGCTACACCTGCGTTAAATTGGCGCTTGGCTATCTGTATCGCTTTGAATATTTTGGATTTCCAAAAGAGTCGGCCCCGAATTTATACAACCGGGGAAATCGCGGCCTAATTTTTGATAATTTGATACAAAGACATATCTTCGTACGCATTGGTTTCTCTCTAGGCTATGAACGAGCAAGAAGACATAAAAATAATGCAGACCCAGGTTTTGGATTCCATTCTGCTGGCAAAGTATATCATCAATAAATTAAGTGACAAGGGCTTATCGATTTCACATCTCAAACTCCAAAAGCTGATTTACTTCATAAATGCTTGGCATCTGGCTTATTTTGACAGGCCCTTAATAGAGGATGATTTTCAAGCCTGGGTGCATGGCCCCGTTAGCACAAAGGTTTGGGGCCACTTCAAACACGAAGCCGTTCTAAACGCCAAATTAACCCGACGAGAATATACAGATTGCTTTGAATGTGGAATGACAGCGGATCAAAAAGATTTAATCGATGATGTAATCGATGAATATTCCGGTGATTCCGCTTATAGACTCGAGCAAATAACACATGCTGAACCCATGTGGATTGGGGCGAGAGGAGGCTTACCTTATTACGAACACTGCGATAAAAAAATGGATATGGAAGCCATAAAAAAACACTACCGATCATTGATGGATCAGCGCAAAGGGGGTGAGTAGAAAGACAAACAGAGCCCATCACCAACGCAGCTCGTTAATTAATAAACCCGAACTTAAAAAGTTCGATATAGATACTTCAAAACTCCTCTCCTTTTCTTTTGCGCATTTAGATACTTCCCAAGGCAATACGCCTGATGGGCTGGCAAAGAACAACAGCGACTTAATAAAAACTTTTTTTGAAAGACTACGCGATTATAGCAGATTGACTTTTAATGAAGCCAAATCCAAGGTGTTCAGGGTCTATGGCAGTTTTCCACCACCGGATAAAACTGATTTCAACCGCCCAACCCATGTACCGATAGACGCCTGTTGGGTTTCATTTCATCTACAGGGCGAGCCCCGCATCATATGTCATATCATAAGGAGTGTTTTGTTTATCGTCTTTATCGATTGCGACCATAAATTTTGGAAATCAAAAAAGAGAAATACATAATTTAGAACCTTCTCAATCAGGTCCTCCTGTATAATCTGA
>JBAJNK010000102.1:0-9529 GCA_036881805.1 Flavobacteriales bacterium | reverse complement strand
TTCGCGCTCGAGTTCTTCTTCTTTTTCTTCTTCTTCTTCTTCTTCTTCTTCTTGCCGCTCGCGTTCTTCTTCATCTCGTCGCTCGCGTTCTTGTTGTTCTTCTTCTGCGCGTTCTTGTTCTTGCTGTTGGGATTCTTCTTCAGCGCCTCCTTCCTCAAAAGGCGGCACCTCTTCAGCCATGACGTTGTATATAAAAATAATTATTTTTTTTACAAAATATAATTTTTTCATTATAAAGGATGGCGGTACAACCAAGGCTTGAGCCGGGGTACACGAAGTATGAGCTTGAAGCGCTAAAAGGCGACCGAACAGTCAACCGAGTGACGCTAACAGGGGGGCAACAGACGGCAAGGCCGGGGACAATTTTGAACGTAATAATTCCAAAAATTCCGAACGACCACGTTATTGTACCCGGCACCCTGGCCGTGAGGTTCAATCTTAACATGGGAACAAGCGACGCGGGCAACTACTTGGTCGACAACGTGTCCCGCGCGCTGGTAAAAGAAATGAAAATCGCAATCGACGGGGTGGAGATCCAAACAACCTCCGACTACGACGATTACAAAACGTACAAAGACTTGTGGCTTTCAAAAGAAAAAAGAGACAACATGCTTTCAGAAGGAATACAGAGCGTTGACCAGAGCAAAGTAAGGTGCGGCACGTCGGGGGCAAAAACTTCGGGAGTCGAAGTAATGCTAAACAAGCATTACAGCAACAGGTACAAAATCTGGCTTGACGACGAGTTTGTGACGGACAACGGCTCCTTGTTCACGCCCGGTTTGGGAAAACTTACTTTTAATATCACCTTAGCCGATGGCAAAGAAGTGGTAAAGGGCTCGACGGGCCCCTACGACTACATTCTTGAAAACCTTGAGCTAGAATACACGACAATCAAAAACAGCACGTTGGCGGCAAGGGCCAGAGAATGGTATAAAGTGGGCAAAACTTTCGCTTTTGAGCAGGTTTCCCGCGTTGAGCAAGGCAACTTTAAAGATAACGAACAATCCATTTTCAACATGTCGGTCAATCCTTCGAAAAGCTCGCTGAAAGCTGTTTTGGTGTTGTTTCGGAAAGCGACCGACCCAACAAAAAACCAAACAGAAGAGTTTTTCAACCCCAATTTCACAGAGGTAAAGGTCACGGTCAAGGGGATGCCAAACCGCGTTTACTCCAACGGCATTCAAAGCGAAGACTTTTGGGTTGAAGCCAAAAACTTTTTCCACAAAGGCATGGACGACTGCTACACCGACATGAGCATCTCAAAGTTTTACACGGACAAGTTCTGCATTTTGATCGACTTGAGGTCGCAAATCGACGACCTTTTGCACGGGAGCGGCATTAAAACTCTGAAAGACGCGCAAGGGGTGCAGTTCGCGATGAAACGAGTAAAAGGGTCAAGCAGCGACGAAATTGAATATCTTATCTACGAAATCAGCGACGCCCAGGTGAATATTGCGGATCACAAAATTAAAAACCATTATGTATAGACCGAGCGAAGCACTCACTTTGCTTGACAAATGAATCCTGAAAACATCCCGTTTAACGCGCTTATTGTTGGCCCAACCAACTCAGGAAAAAGTCTTTTTTTGCTTAACCAGCTTTGGGGGCCTTTCCGCGGAAAGTTCGACTACATTGTTTTCGTTTGCCCCACTTTCGACCAAAACGAGACCTACCAAGATTTTGCCACAAAAGATCCGTGGTTTTGGCCCGTTGTCTGCGAACAACACCAAATCGAATACGCTTTGAGCGTTTTGAGGAACGTCTTCCGGGGGCTCAACACCCTGATCGTTCTCGACGACTGCGCCTCGTCCAAAGACGTTAAGGGCCGCACCGGCGAGCTCGTTAACCTCGCTTTCTCGGCCCGCCACTCGGAAATCAGCGTTTGGGTTCTTACCCAGAAACTCACGAGCATCACCTCTTCGTTTCGTGAAAA
This sequence comes from Flavobacteriales bacterium, assembly GCA_036881805.1. Classification (GTDB taxonomy): domain Bacteria; phylum Bacteroidota; class Bacteroidia; order Flavobacteriales; family JANQLC01; genus JANQLC01. Next base: position 7,596 of record JBAJNK010000102.1, on the reverse strand, counting down.
CGTGGCCGCGATCGTTTTGTTTTACACCCCGTCTTTCAGAACACTTAAAGCGGTTTTTGACGACTACGGCAGCGACATTTCCGCCGAAGAGCAGCAAAAAATTATCACGACCCTCAAAAACAACCGCTACTCGCATTTGATAATTTCTCTCAGATTTCCATTTATTTTCAAAATTATTTTTTCTGTTATATGGAAGCCTCAAAATTTGAGATGAGTTTCATTGAAGCAAGCGAAGCTAGACGGGGTGCTAAAGGCACCGCCACGCCACAAAAAGAAAGCGGCGCGCCCACCGAGCAAGGTGCCAAGGGCACATCAGAAAAAAGACCACGCGGGCGTCCGAAAAAAAAGGAACCCTTTGAACCAGAAGAAAATTGCCAAGAAGCTCCCGAGGTGCCCGATTTAAACGATGCGATGAATCTTCTTTGCGACTCTTTCAAAAGTGTTGGAATTCCAATAAGTGATGCGCACACGCACAACAGGGGTGCGGGGCAGGCCCCCCCGGCACGTAAAAGGCCAACAACTTTTAACGCCCTCCCTCAGCAACGCGTTTTTAGAGAAGCTGTCCCGCTAACAGAAGCCGAACAAGAAATGTTTGAAAATTACAAAGAAACCATTATGAAGCTTGTTTTGTCGGGCCGGTGCAAAGAAATGTTGGGCGTCAGTTTAACTCGAGATGAAGTTGAAAACCTTGACATGCGCAACGCAAAAAGGTATATTTTGCGCTACGAGGCCTCTCTTGGGCAAAAAACCTCGGATTACATGGTCGACTCGGTGTTGTACTGCGTTGGCGAGGGTGTCAACGAGGTGTTTGGCCTTGACGACGTCGAAGCTTACAAAAAGGAGCTAAGGGACGACTACCTTATCAATAACGAGCTAAAAGACCTCACCGGAAAGCTTTATGTAAACTTGGGCTCCGAAGGCGTAAACGCTTTCAGGGCCGTCGCGATTACTGCAAAACACGTTTTAAAAAGCCAAAAAAACAAGAAAAAGAAGGCCGAAATGCAACTTTATGAAGAAAAAAAAAAAAATAATGGCCGTCCTCAAGCAAATTTTTTGGACGGCTATGAGACGGCGTAAAAAAAATTTTTTTAAAGATTGGTTAGCAATTGCTCAGCTATTGCTCGGCAATTTCTCAGCAACTTTTTTGATTTGCTCAGCATTTTTTTTAATTTGCTGCGCATTTTTTACAAATCTTTATCAATTTTTTAATTTTATTTTATTTTTTATTTTATTTTTTTTATATAATGGCGGAATCTGTAAATGCACCGATCGCTCCAAGTGCCAACGAAACTCCAATGCCGCCCGCGTCTCTCGTTCCAATCGACCCCTCTCAACAAGTTACTTCAAGCAAGCCAAAAACAAAAAGCCCAAAACGCGTTGCCGCTGGAATTCGCACTGCCCAAAGGGTGAGAGAAAAAAAAGAACAAGAAAAATCAAAAATTCAGGTTGACCCCAACGCTGCTGTTATTGGTGGGCTTTTCGTGGGCGTGGCTCTTTTGTTTTTATACACAAAACGCGACGATATTGTCGAATATTTTAATAAAAATCGGGAGTCCAGTGACGATAACTTTGATTTTGACACTCCTCCATTGCGTCACTCTTCCGTTAAAAAAGTTGAACCCCGATCCGACAATCTTAATTCTGACGTTAAGGCGTGCGAGGCTCGCCCCAAGGAGCCACCTGCCTCAGACTCTTTTGCTCATTTCAGCAATTATAAAAGAAAAAATTTGCAACGTCCATCCGGTTGTTTGACATCAATGCCTTAAAATATTTTTTATTTTAAAATTATTTTTTTATTTTATACCTGTTTCACAATGACAAACTTTGTCGTGCGTTGGGCAATAAAGGGCAGCGCAATTGCGGGCCTTTTATATTTGAACCACAAGGCGGCTGAATACACAATGAATCTTTGTGCCAACATTTTTTTCTTTGATGACACGCGACCCTCGCGTCCACAAGTGTGCTATGAAGCCAAAGCTGCCCTTGTTGAAGCGGCCAGGGGCCCCGCACTTGCCGAGCCAAGCGAACGGCCACCACAGGAGTGCGCCAAAGCTGAGGAGACCCCTGGGGGCCCGTGCGCCAAAAGCACAGAGGTTGATAAAAAAAATTAATTATTTTTATTTTTGTAAATTATACCAAGCATCACTTACGGCAATGTTGATGGACAACAAAAAAATGATGGATGTTGGCAAGGACGCCGTTGTTCTTACCGGTTTGATGGGCGGCATTGGCTGGGCTGTCAAAAAAGCCACTAAAACCGTTGTTATCGTCGACCCTACCGGCGGCTACATGAACTACTTAAAATTTGCCGGCGTCGTGGCCGGGTCTCTCCTTTCTAAGCCGATGGTCGAAAAGTGGCTTAAAGAATACAAAATTACGAGTTAATGCGTAGATCTTCGATCCTTGAAAAGCTCCGCTCCCGTAAGAGTGCGAAGCGCTCCTTGTAACGCAATTATCTCAAAAGATAATTTTTTTTCAAAATATATATATTCCAAAAATGGCATCAATCGTTATTGGCATGGTTGTCGGCTCCATTCTTGGAGGCGTTGCTTCGGCCGGCACCTCTGCCGCTATTAAAGCCGCTGAAGGAGATCCGGGCGTTGATGAACAAAAACGCCATGACCTTGCTAATGAAAAGCTTGATAAAGCCAAAGATGAGTACAATCGAAAGCGCGACATGCTTCGCGACTGGGCTGAAAAAATTGCTAAAAAAGAAAAAAATGCTGACGTTTCTATCCGCAACATGGACGACGCCATTGAGCTTTACGCCAAGTTCCATCCGGAAGGCGGGCCTCTCTCCGATCTAAAAGAGCCCAAGCTTTCCGACTTTTACACCCCTCCAAGTGCAAGTAATCAAAACACCGAACTTGCTTTAATGGGCGTTTCGGGCGCTGCCGCTGGCGCCTTGACCTTTTATCTTGTTGAAAAATTTTTGTGAGCGTGACTTAATGCCATTTAAACAAATGTGCCTCCCGGGTACAGCAAAAAAAATGTTTTGTCTCGCGGTCTTCGGGGTCGTTGCTGTCGCTGGGGCTTTGTCTGTGTGCAAAGCATACACTCGAGCAAAGCTCGGCCATCTTTACTAATTAATTTAAGAACCCTTTACCCTCTCTCTCGTTAAGGGGCGTGCCTCACGAAGTTGTGGGCGCCTCTTTTTTTTGCTCTGCGATTTTGTAGTGGCCGTATGCGAGCGTGGTTATTCCGTTATCGCATATCCATCGCTTTGAGTCATATGGCGATATCGACAGCTTGTTCATTTGAATTCCGTGAATTTCGTGCCCATAGCTTCTCAAAAAGTTCATTGTTCGATACGCCTCCTTTCTTTCACATAGGGCTTCTTTAAAGTTTTCGTGGCTTATTCTCTTTTTTATCACACACTTTTTCACACCCTTTGCCTTTTTAATGCTTTTTTGGTCCTTTTTCTCGGTTGTGTAACCCATTATTTTTTTGCAATCCAGCGAATACATTTTCGGCCTTAGACAGACACATTCTGAAATCATGTAAAGCACAGGAATATACTTTTTTTTGTCAATTTCTTCATCCACTGCGCATTCGTCTTTCATTTTCCCTAAAACTTTTTTATTTTTTGTTGAAAACAGTTTATGTTCTTTGGGGTAGTTACTCGTGTCGTAACTTTCTTTGTCTTTAAGCATGTCTTCGTAAAAGTCTTCTGTTTGTACTTCAAGCAACAGGCTGTCTGTGTCCGTGTACAGCAACTCAACATTTTCGCCGTACTTTTTCTTCAAATTGTTGTAGTAAAAATCATACATCACTAATTTGCTGTTTTCCAAAATCGTCATTCCCGTGTATACGGGCTTGTTCAAAAGCAGCCTTGTTTTTCTCATTTCTATTCCCGTTAGCTTTTTTGTAAAAATCGTGTGCCTCGCGTACAAGGGGCTCGCCAAAAGCTTTCTCAGCTTGGCTGTCTCGTGCCCTCTTACTATTTTTATTTCTGTCCGGTTTCTCAAGTTTTCCATTGTCTTTCCAAAAACCGAGTTGTTCATCAGCTTGTAAAAATTCTTTTCAAAGTCACTTTTGGCTTTTTTTCGCAATTCCGTGTTCATTCGGATGTACGGCTCCATCCACTTCTCCTGGTCAAACTCCAACACTTTGTGGACTTTTGTTAATTTCATCCCTTGTTCCAAATAAAACTGCAGGTTTCGGTAATGCAAAACATAGTTGTTTTTGTCTTCAAGCGTTAAAGTCAGCTTTTCGCAGTCTGTTGGCTTGTGCCTAAACCTTTCCAATAACCCTTTTTGGTAGGGCGAAAGCCTTTCTTCTCCTATTTTTATTTTTTCCGGCGCCAGCGGGTAGCCGTTGTGGGCGTCGTGCAGCTCTTTCGGGTACTTCAGGCTTACCTCGAGAATGGCGCCTCTTTTCCCGTCTTTCTTCATGCTTTTTACTTTTTCTTCTGTGAATTTTTCCATGTTTCGCAGCCATTTGAAGTTTCCGATTGGGAGGTACTCGCTCATTGCGCTGCCGTACAGGTTGTTTGCGTCTAAATAGATTATATACGTTTTTATCCTGCTTTTGTCGTACCCTTCCAAATACGGGTTGTTTGCTTTCGCGTATCTTTGGCTCGCCATTGAAATTCCGCCTCTTATCCCTCTTTCCACAAATGTATACATTTCCGGATCTGTCAAAAGCTCTACCTCAAGATTCGGGTCTGCTTCTGTTGCTTCGGGGGGCGGATCGTTCGTTGTGTAGTATTTCCGCCTTCCCGTGGCCGGGTCTGTTGTGCTTTTTGTCATTTTGAAAAGCGCGTCCCACGAATACCCTGGCAATGTGTAGTTGTGGGCTGGGTCAAGCCCATATGTTTCCATTGAAATTTTTCTGAAGTTTTCAAACACGTCTGCAAGGAGACAGGCGTCGCTTTTAACGTAAATGTTGTGGTAGTCGCCGATGTCCTTGCAGCCAAATGCTTCCCAGACGTTTTGGGCGTGCTCGTAGTCTTCTTTTCCAATTCCTTCTTCGTTTAAATTGCTGTAAAATTCCTCGATTTGGGGCAATTCCTTTTCTTCAAACTTTTCCCACGAGTCCATCCACTCATACGGATAAACCCCCTTTTTTACCATCATTTCAAAGTTTTCTCCAAAAACCTTTTTTGTTATTTTTAGGTCTTCTTTGGCGGCGTCTTCGACCAGTTTGCTTAAACTCGATGGCAAAAAGTTGTAGCTGTCAATGAATCTCAGGTTTCCAAATGAAAATGAAATGTATTTCTCCATGTTGTTTGGAATGCACCTTATCTCTCTTTCTTCCTTTGAATCTGCCATTGCTTGCATTATCAAGTGGCTGTCGTAGCCCCTTAAGTTGTGCGCAATAACGGGTATTGCAACTGTTTTCGGGTTTATTTTTGTCTTTTTGTAACACTCTTCGTGCGCCGCCCCCCTGTAGTTTCCCGTTGTTTGGCACCTGTTTATTACCTTGTCCACGTGGGTTGGCCTTATCAGGTTCTTACAACAACTCTTGCATTTTTTTTGCTCTTTCGCCTTTTGTTTGTCCTCTTCTTTCGGCCCTTTCAGCAAAAGGCATTCCTCTGAGTTTTGCTTTTCTCGGTAAAAACATTTTTTGTGCATTTGCCCATAATAATTTTCTCCATCTTCGGTTTTTGTCCATACCGGCACTGAGTCCAAAAAGTTTTCTTTCATTAATGTTTTTACACATAAGCAGCATTTTTCTGCTCCTTTGTAGTCTTCCCAGTTTTCTTTTGTCATTTGTTCCCCATTTGGCAGGCCCTTTGTTTTTGCTTCGCACATTTTTAGTTTTTCTCTTATTTCTTTTTCTTTCGTTATGAGGTATTCTAAACATTTTTCTGCCGCATTTTTTCCTCTATATACCACTGGGGGCTCAGCCCCTTCTGGCCCTACAAGCACAACTGAAAAACCGGTTGCCTCGTGCTTGTTCAGCTTTTTTGTGTAACTTTTTTCTGGCTCTTCGGACGGGTATTCCGGTTCGTCGGGCAACTCTTCATCAGGCACACCTTCTTCTTTTTGTATTTTGTTTACGTTTGCTTCAAAGTCAGTATAAAACAAATATGGAACTCTTTGCACGTTTTGGTGTTTTTGGAATTTTTGGGTGTTTTCGCCTTCTTTTGGCATTTCGATTTGAACCGGCCTTCCCGAAATGCCATTGCAAAACTTTTCATGTTCTTTCAGCTTTTCTTTTGTTGTAAAACATGTCATGCACATCATGCAAAATTCCTTTTTTCCATTGTGGGCGGTTTGGTCGCGTAACAGCGCTGTTCGGCTTTTCACCCAACAGTAGTGCTGGTTTTCTCCGTCTTCTACAAGAATTACGTCTATTTCCTTTACCCCTTCTTTTAGCTCTTTTTTTCTTTGCCTGTGCACCGTTACGCAGTTTTCTTTGTTGTTCCAGCCAAAAACGTTTATTGCCAGGTGCGGGTTTTGCCTTTCAAGCTTGTCGATTTGCCTTACGGGCGTTGGAAAGTCGATTCCTTCGTAGTTTATCCCGTCTTGCCTCGGGTACTTGCTTGTTCTTTGTGGGTTTTTCCCGTCTGCCGGTGGAAATAGTGCTGCTCTTAGCGCCCACTTCAGGCACTCGTTGTCAAAGTTTTTCACATTTATCACGGCCAGTTTGTTTGCCAGCTTTTCGGGCAGTGAAATGTATGAACCCCCCTTTAAAGGCTGATAACGGGCAACCTTTATGTATGCTTCCATTATTCTTTTCAGTTTCCACCCTGAGCCTTTTGCCGACCAGGCTTCTATTTTTCCCTTTATTCTTTCTACTATTTTGTCAAAATACTCTTCAAGATCTTGCTGGCTGCTGTGTTGGTTAAAGATTTCGGGATCTGTGTCAACAAAATAGTGGTTCATTTCTTGTTGGATTCCTTCTCTCGCGTCGAACCTTTCAAATTTCACTTTTACTTCAAATGAAGCCTTTATTCCTTGTTGCTGCCTTGCCTCATTCTTCGCTTTTCTTGCAAACCTCTTTTTCGCATAATCTGCAAAATTTTCAAAATCGGCGCTTTGCTTTTTTCCTTCGGCCACTTTCATTTTCCAAACTTTCAAATACCCTTTAAAATTTTGTTTTATCATTTCAAAATCTTCTTCTTCCTTCTTCGCAAGCCTTTCGTTGAATTTGTTGGCTTGTTCACTTAGCCAATCCAAGTTTTTGTTTTCTTGGGGCGCCTCCTTTGTGTTGGCTTTGCTTTCTTGTAAAAATTCTTTAAATTTGTTCAACCTCCCCCTCACCCTTTGTTTGTAAAACACCCTTCCTTTTACTTCATTTTTTGGAAAACCTCGGGGGGTTGGGCCCCTGTTGCGCGGTGCAGCCCTCCTTGTGAACCTGACGCGTGCCGGTTGGGCTTCGGCTGCCTCTCTCTCGTTTTGCTTTGCTCTCTCTGGCTCCATTTCTTCGTATACAAAGGAAAAAAATTATGTTTAAATGGAAATTAATTTCAGCACAGCCCGTCGCAGCCTTTTTCTATCGCCTTTTTCGAGTGTTTGGTGTTTTTAGTGAGGCTGTCACTTTTTTTAAATGAGGTTTTAGCCTGTCTTGCATATGTTGGGACTTCGTTTTTTAAGTTTAGGAGAAGGGCCGCTCTCACGGGGCGCGCCTCCCCCCTCTCTCTCCCCC
>JBAJNK010000101.1:0-5157 GCA_036881805.1 Flavobacteriales bacterium | reverse complement strand
CGCGGCTATAAAGGAACGCTAGACCAGTGGATTGAATCTCTCAGAGGTAAAAAAGGCGAAAAAGGAGAGAAAGGCGACCAAGGCGAAAAAGGAGAGAAAGGAGAATCGCTTCATTTTTTCTACATTCCCGATCCCAACTTTAGGGCGCATTTACAAGCTGAATATCCCAGTGTTTTTTTTGGTGATCAACTAAACACCGATAACCCAATCATAAAAGATGCGGATTCCCTGAATGTGTCTAAAAAGGGAGTAGCGTCTTTAGAAGGCATCGAATATTTTCCAAACTTGAAAACTTTAATTTGTTCGGAAAACAAATTAAGTCAATTGAATTTAAGCAAGAATATAAATTTAAATATACTACGGTGCAATGGTAATGAACTAACCCAATTAAATTTAAGTCAAAATACCGCTTTGACTATACTGGATTGTCAACACAACAAATTAGAAAAATTAGATTTAAGCAAGAATCCCAATATCGTAAAATTACACTGCGAAAGGAATAGATTGCAGCGCTTGGACTTAACTGCAATTCGCAAAAAAATAAATGAAGTTGAATTGGAAATTTACTACGGTAACTACAAGGCTGAAGAAACATTGACAAGCATAGAGTTAAATAAAAGATTAAAAGACCATCCGGAGATTAAGCAAGTAAAAGAAATTAGCGAGTCGTGTCGCATATCTTATTATTGGGATAGTGGTCAAAAAGCATGTAATGACTATGATCCCACAGATAGAAAGTGTAACGATCACTAGCGCTTACGCTTATTTTCATCTTTTTTTTCAATACGGCATCCGACAGATTACATAGGTGCAAAATACATAACTTTACCCATTTAAATCCGCTGCCGAAAGGCTTGTCGAACTAAGCTGTAATCTAAAAACCCAATATGTACATCGTTTTTGACACCGAAACCACCGGATTGCCCCAACGTTACGACGCACCCATCACCGATACCGACAACTGGCCGCGCATGGTACAACTCGCCTGGCAGCTGCACGACTCGCTTGGAGAGTTGGTCGAGGCCAAAAACTTTATCGCCAAGCCCGAAGGCTATACCATTCCGTTTAATTCGGAAAGGGTTCACGGCATTTCCACCCAACGCGCCCAAGAACAGGGCATGCCGTTGACATATATCCTGACGGCCTTTGAAGAAGCGCTGGCGCAAAGTACATTTCTCGTCGGTCACAATGTGGATTTTGACATCCATATCGTCGGGGCAGAATTTATCCGAAAGGGGAAAGCATCCTCTTTGGCCGAGATGAAAAAGATCGACACACAAATCGAAACCACCGAATTTTGTGCACTTCCCGGCGGCCGTAGCGGTAAATTCAAATACCCAAAACTCACCGAGCTGCATGAGATACTGTTTGCTGAAGGTTTTGGTGAGGCGCACAACGCCTCAGCCGATGTAGCCGCCACCGCCCGGGTTTTCCTCGAAATCATGCGCCGCCAAATCCTGCCTATTGACAAAACGGGATTGGGCGCTGAAGGGCTAAAAGCTTTTCGAGCGCACAACCCCGGCCCGATCCAAGCCATAGCGTCAAGTGTCCGACCCCACCAGCCCCTACGGGCTGAAAGAGGGGAAACAGTGCGCGCTGATGCGGTAAAGTCCGATGGCAAAAGGGGTAAAGCCGTTGCGAGTCGTTTTGTCCATTTGCACAACCACAGCTCATTTTCCATTTTAAGTGCGACGACTGAGATCGATGCCCTGGTCGGCAAAGCAGCTGAATTCGAGATGCCCGCGGTTGGGCTCACGGATTACGGCAACATGATGGGCGCCTTTCATTTCGTGCGAGCCGTCCAACGGAAAAATAGCGAATTGCAGAAAGCGCTCGGGGGCGATCACACACCCATCAAAGCAGTGGTCGGCTGCGAGGTCTATACCTCAACACAATACCAGCAAAAGCGGTTTACGAAAGAAAATCCCGACCGCAGGTACACCCAGGTTTTACTCGCTAAAAACAAAAGGGGATACCACAACCTCGCCAAGCTGAGTTCCGAAGGTTTTATAAAGGGTTATTACGCCGGCTACCCGCGGGTGGGCAAGGATTTGGTGATGCGATACAAAGGCGATTTAATCGCGCTTACGGGCAGCGTCAGTAGCGAAATTCCCAGTTTAATTCTCAATGTAGGCGAAGTGCAAGCCGAAGAAGCCTTTCAGTGGTGGCACAAATGCTTTGGCGCAGACTTTTATGTGGAGCTCATTCGGCATGATTTGGAAGCGGAGACACACGTCAACCGAGTTTTGCTCCGCTTCGCTGAGAAATACGGGGTGAAATGCATCGCCCAAAACAATACGTATTATTTAAACCAGAGCGATGCCAACGCACATGACGTTTTGCTGTGTGTGCGCGACGGGGAAAAACAGTCCACGCCCATTGGCCGCGGCCGGGGCTTTCGCTTTGGCTTTCCCAATGGCGAATTTTATTTTAAATCTCAAGCGCAAATGTGCGATTTGTTTGCAGATTTACCCCAATCCATTGATGATATTCAGGAGATCACCGATAAAATCGAACCCTATGATTTGACTCGAGATGTCCTACTGCCTAAGTTTGACATCCCCGAAGCCTTTAGGAACCCACTGGATGACAGAGATGGGGGCAACCGGGGGGAGAACGCCTATTTGCGCCACCTCACCTTTGAAGGGGCTAAAGAGCGGTATGCTGCCTTGACGCCTGAAATTGAAGAACGCCTCAATTTTGAACTGCAAACCATTGAAAAAACCGGCTACCCGGGATACTTTTTGATCGTACAAGACCTGACTGCACAGGCCCGAAAAATGGGTGTTTCCGTCGGGCCTGGCCGCGGCTCTGCAGCCGGTTCGGCCGTTGCGTATTGCACCGGTATTACCAATATAGACCCCATTGAGTACGATCTGCTCTTCGAGCGTTTTTTAAATCCCGATCGGATCTCCTTGCCCGACATCGATATCGATTTCGACGACCGGGGCCGGGACAAAGTCATCGATTGGGTGGCACAAAAATACGGCCGCAACCAGGTCGCACAAATTATCACCTACGGTACCATGGGGGCCAAATCAGCCGTTCGCGACACAGGCCGGGTACTGGACTTGCCCCTCCCCGATGCAGGTCGCCTGGCCAAGATGGTCTCCGATATCAAACTCAAAGAATTATTCACATGGCGTGAAAGGGAATTGAGAGAAAAGCTCAGCGCTGATGATTTACACAAGGCAACGCAGCTACGCACCCTCTCCAAAGGAGAAGATGTAGCGGCTAAAACCCTCAATCAGGCGCGCATTATCGAAGGTTCATTGCGCAATACGGGCATTCACGCCTGTGGGATTATCATCACCCCTTCGGATATCCGTGAGCATGTACCCGTAGCAATTGCCAAAGATTCCGATTTGTTGGTCACCCAGTTTGACAACGCCTCGGTGGAGCGCGCGGGTCTGCTCAAAATGGATTTTCTAGCCTTAAAGACATTAACCCTTATCAAAGATGCCTGTGACATAGTTGCGGAACGCCATGGCATAAAACTGAACCCAGATGCGTTTTCCCTAGCAGATGAAAAGACTTACGCGCTCTTTCAACGCGGTGACACCATAGCGATCTTTCAGTATGAATCCCCTGGCATGCAAAAATACATGCGCGATTTAAAGCCGGATAAATTTGATGATCTAATCGCTATGAACGCCTTGTATCGCCCCGGTCCGATTAAATACATACCCAACTTCATCGCGCGAAAGCACGGCCGGGAGAAAATCACCTATGACCTCCCCGTAATGGCAACTTATTTGAAAGAGACTTACGGCATTACGGTATACCAAGAACAGGTCATGTCACTCTCGCAAAAACTAGCCGGCTTTACCAAAGGCGAAGCGGATGTACTCCGAAAGGCCATGGGGAAAAAAACCGTCGCTTTGCTGCAAGAGCTCAAACCCAAATTTTTGGATGGCGGGGTTACCCGCGGACACGATAAAAAGGTTTTAGAGAAAATCTGGAATGACTGGGAAGCCTTTGCCAGTTATGCATTTAACAAGTCGCACAGCACTTGCTACGCGTATATCGCTTTTCAAACCGCTTATTTAAAAGCGCATTACCCCGCCGAATACATGGCATCGGTGTTGAGCAACAACATGAACGACATCAAAAAAGTGACCTTTCTCATGGCGGCCTGCAAACGCATGGGAGTAGCCGTGTTGGGGCCCGATATCAATGAGAGCCAGTACCACTTTACGGTAAATGCGCAAGGTGCCATTCGCTTTGGTATGGGTGCGGTTAAGGGTGTGGGGCGTAACGCGGTGGAAAACATCGTAGCAGAGCGAAAAGCGAGGGGCTCGTTCACCTCCATCTTCGATATGACCAAACGCAGCGACCTGCGCGCAGTCAATAAGCGCACACTTGAAAACCTCACAGTGGCTGGCGCCTTTGATGGTTTTGGAAATCACCGTTCACAATACTTTCAGAAAACGGGCCATGTCTCCCTTTTAGAACACGCGCTGAAATTTGGCGCCCACTACCAGGAGAGTCAGAACACCTCGCAAATGTCTATTTTTGGCGGAGAATCCACAGTGGAAATCCCCGAACCCAGCATACCGGCTTGTGCGCCCTGGGGCACGATGGAGATGCTCGCGCGCGAGCGAGAAGTGGTGGGCGTATATATCACGCGACACCCGTTGGACGATTTCAAATACGAAATCAAATACTTTACCAATACCCGCCTACTCGATTTGAGCCAATCCTTTCAAGCAAACGAATCTGAAAAGAAAGTGGCGGGCATTTTGACTCGGGTAGACCACCGCGTGTCGAGCAAAAATGGTAGGGAATTTGCCGTCTTTGTCTTGGAAGACTACACGGATTCGTATGAATTCATGCTCTTTGGAGAAGACTACTTGCGCTTGCGCCACTTTTTGGTGGTCGATTCTTTACTCCACCTCAGGATCTCGATAAGCAAAAAGCGCTTTGGAACGGGCTTTTTTATCAATATCAAGGAAATCAAACTCTTGCAGGATGTGATGGCGCATTATGCCAAGTCGATCACCTTGGACATTCCCGTCGACCATTTGGATGATGAACTGCTGAGTCAAGTCAAAGCAGCTGTAGCGGATTTTCCCGGTGACCGCGATATGGAAATACGGATTTCGGAGCCCAAACTCAAGTTGTACCTAAGGTCTTCAAAACGAAAGATCCGATTGG
>JBAJNK010000100.1:0-5442 GCA_036881805.1 Flavobacteriales bacterium | reverse complement strand
CACATTCACCACGCAATGTGCGGTCACGGCGTCGAGCGCTGGATTGATGGGGCTGCTGTGGACGGGTACCACCCTTCAATTAAAATCCTCAAAAAGGAACTGATACTTGTCCTGATGCAGGTTTTTGGTGCAGAGGTAGATTTTGTCATAAAGCAACAGCTTGTAAAACATATGCAACAGAATGTTTGTCTCGCCCGAGTTGCTTGGCCCGCACATCAACATCCGGAACGTATCTGAGGGCATGGAGGGGTGCCCTTGAGTAAAATTGTTGTTCGAGGCAATCTGGGAGTCGTAGTTCGGGATCTGCATTTTTTTGCTGGTATATACATATAACCAAAATATGTCGATAAAGCGATGGCAAAAATGCGACGAGGAAAAAGCCAAGGTCAAGGCACATAAGGCGGAGATACTCAGGGCGTTTAAAAACCTAAAAATTGAGTAAGAATTAGGCGAGCTATTTGCTATTTGGCGAGGAGTTATTCAAAACCGATAACCAGGCGGTAGACGAAAGGGGGCGAAAAGGAGGAAGGTGTCGTGGATGAGGTTCCTGACTACGCCAGGGATGAGTTTGATAGACTCGACCCTTTTGATGATGCTTATAGACCCGATAAGGATGATGAAGCATCATTTTAAGATTATCTTGAAGCATCACCACCTCCGCAGCCACCACCACAATATGATTACCATGATGAAGATGAAAGCTTTTTACCATCACCGCCATCATATGGCAAATGAGGGTCGCCAAAAATACCACCATATCTTGAAAAGAAATGGAAATCGGTTGAATTGTAGACAGTTAACAGTCTGATTACGAAGTTTGGTCACCGTCCAAACTACAGAGTTAAAGATAAACTCCAAATTTTATGGATACTCAATCGAAGATTTTAAAAAGGGGCGAGATGACATCCTTGAAAGGAGAAATGAGCTGCAACCCGTAGATGAGTCCGACTGGTTAATGGAAGGAACCGGCAGTGGTGATGCAAACGCTTTTGTCGGTCAGCTGTTCAACAGCCTTTACTCCATTAAGGTGGAAAACACTTCAGTAAAACTGCGAACGCATATCAAAGCACTTCTCAACCTGTTGGTGGGGCTGCGTGTCTTAAAAAAAACGCAAACGCGAAAAAGTTCGGCTGAAATCTATAAGAAGGATGAGGCGATTAAATTTACTGCTTGACTCGACTTTAGCAAGAAGCCAAAACAATGGGCACAACCAGTCGCCGCAAGTCTTAACGATTATCTTCCACCCCCACCCCCCCGATTGTCTTAGACCCCTCCAAAAACTATAAACCGGCGCCGAATGAACTCGTGTCAATGAGCTACTCTTGGCACATCGTGACGAGTGTGTACAAATAAAACACCTTTATACGGCGAAAGACGGGATACGATGGCTTGAAAAATGTGACCATCCCTGACGGGATGTATGATTACAACGAACTTAGCAAAACGATCCAGGCGGAAACGGGAACAGTAGAGCCCAGTGACAAAGACTCTAAATTTATCTTCAAGCTGTATTTTCACACCACAATTCAGCCATCGTGTCACGAATATAACGAGGAGCGTTGACTTAATTTACATCCACTGTGACCTTATTTCTAGGCAAGTGGACAACGTTGGGAACGACGTTTTGTTTCCGCTCTCGATAGCGACGCTGACTGTCAGTTAGCCTGTGGCATCCGGTGAACAGAAACAAGATTGATTTAATCAACATTGGAATCCAACGTCTTGGATTTGAATGGCTTGACGTCGCTTTGTCCGCTATAAAAGAAAGCGGGGAAAAGCTTAGCGCTATTTTGCGGCAGAAGCTGAGCGTAATTCTTAATCAGACCCCCATGAAATAGGTAAACCAAATTTTGACGGCTCAGGATTATACAGGCAAAATATGATTGGTGTATAGGCAAGATGTTTAGGAGCGCAAAGTATTTGGAAAAGACGGAGCTCGTCCGATTCGGTTTAGACAAACCGCTCACTTTTTTTTGCAACAGCCTGCACCAGACCAAAACCGGCTACAAATTTACAGTCACCGACCGGGATCATTGGTTCGACTGGTATAATGCCTTTCTTCGCGTGAATTACACCTTCAAAGCAACCACAGACGGCGCAGCCATCGCTGAAGACACCCGTACAGCGCCCATCAACGGTTCTTTTTCCTTGATCAACAAGCTTGACGTCAAATCTGCGGGAAAACCCATTTATAACACCCATCTATAACGTGGACAACATCCACAAGCTTATATTCATCAAAAACCTGTTGGACCTTCCTGCAGATGACTACGCGAGGAGCGTGGCGAAAAGCCAGTTTTGGTACCTTGACACTGATAACAGTAATGTGACTGCGGCCGGTGGTACAAACGCTGGAATCAAGGCAAGGGGTGCCCTCGTGTCGCTGAACAGGTACTCTTTCTTCGAAGAGTTGAGCGACAAAGTCCTCCCGCCCATGCAACTGGAGCTTGAAATCCAGCTGCAATCGGACACGGAACTGATTTGGCAAAACGATGGCACCAATCGGAGAATTGTCGTCAGAACTTTCGAGCTCTGAGTTCCCATGCTGCGGTTCACACGCGAAGGGCAAACCCTGGTGAAAAAAGCCTTCTTCGCGCCGAGGGCGTGGACTAACATGAGCGAGATGGTACAGCCAAGCAGCAGCAGGCTGGACGTTTTTGGGACATGGCAGATTAACCCGAGCTGCGCATCCTCTAGACCTGATAAATAACAGAGACCGAAAGAATGACTACAACACGGGTGTCCAGCTGCAGCCAAGTAATTTCGAAACGTTGTACCTAGTGACCTATTTTGACCTCCGCGAAAACAAGGAGAACGCCACCAACGATCCGAAGCAGATGATCTTCTACTACAGGTTTAACGAGGCGGCCGACGCGCAGGATTACACCATTTACGCAGGAATCCTTTACGAGTCTGAGCTTGTGCTGAGGCAGGTCAAAAATGAGCTGGTCGCCGTGTGAAAATTTTTTGCGGTGTAATATACGCAAAATAGCTTCAACTTACTATCCGTTTAAGTTCGCGTCACCAACCGCCAGAAACAGAAATTGCAAAAAGCTTATGCTTCGAAACCCGCTATGGCTGTGCGGGTAAAACCAGAGCAAATCGACTGCAGCGACGGGCTCCTTCTCACCGCCACCCAAATTTCACGGGTATAAAAAAGGCAGTCGCGGCGGGAAAGGTTCTTGAGGTCCAATTAGCGCGGCGGGAATCTGTTTTCTAGTGTGCTAAGCTTGGCAAGGCCTTCAATAAAAAACCCAACGTAGTTGCGTTAGCGAGCGCGGGTTTGAGTTTTGGCACTAAAAAGGCACAGAAAAACATTTTTGGATCAGGTTTTGGTCCAAAAGAAATCGAACTTTACTTACTTGTGTAGACTACAAGAAAAATGAAGTGGAACGGCACCTGGTAGGTCGAGGACGTGCGGCACAGTTTTCTGGGCTTGTTGCATTGGCGTCCGTCGGCGTACCTTTGGCTATTGGTTTGGTCAAAAAGATACTCGAAAAAGGGTTGCTGACTGAAGGGCCGAAAGGGCGAGGGGTGCAAATTCTTCGGGACGTGGGAAGATTTAAAAAGAATAAAGTTAAAGACGTTCCCGTCACCAACATCGACTTGAGGAAATGGTGCAATTATTTACGTATCCCTATCAAATGTATTTTTAGCCGAGACGAAGTAAAACTCCTGCCCCATTCCCCATGCAACTTGATGATTTTGGAAATTTGGGGACCCATTGGCCGTGCTCAAAACAAAACATTTGAATATTTTGACTCGTTTGGACTGCCGCCGCCTTTGGAGTGGGAAAAAGAAATGGCGTTAGAAGGAAGCACTCAGAAACAACAACCAAATCCAATAGGAACTGAGCGTGAGATTCGGGTATAACTCCATCCTCTTCCTAAACGAAGGCGAAAAAGGCACCAGTTACGAGGATTTTTTGGGAATGTTTACTGACGACGTCCGAGAAAACGAGCGCATCGTGAAAAACCTATTTTCATAAGTATATAAAATGCAAGTGTTCTGCGTGAAATAAAACTGGCGCACGCCCAATGTGGAGGGCACTGAAGAGGTTGCAATTACAAAAAACGGCCGAAAGCTCTTAAAGGCAAAATGCGCAATTTGCGGAATTACCAAAACCCGGTTCCTTCCGGACGGTGTAAAAGAAGGCGGAGCTCTGGCGAGGTACAAACCCCGCACAGTAGACAAGATTGCCGAGGCTGCGAGCATGATCTTGTCAGGCCACGCCCCATCGTTAGCGTCACTGGGCGCAAAACTTGCGGGGCAAGCTTTCAAAGGTGTGAGCGATAACGTAAAACAATTTGGCGGGTACCTGTATATAGCATGGATGTGTCCTGTGTGAAAGAAAAGCAAAAACAACCGGAAGATATTGAAGGTAAAATGCGCGAGCTGTGGGATTACCAAAACCAGGTTTTTTGGTGGGTCTGTTGAGGGGTGCGATTTTATCAGCAACCTCGTCGCGGGGATGAGTGACCTTGCTCTTGAAAAAGGGCTCCCGATTCTTGCAAAAAAGGGGTAAAGGTCGGGCGCAATTACCCTGCCAAAGCCAGCTGGCGACTGAAGTCGGGACGGGAGTCGACATCCATTCAGTGCTCGGAAAGCTCCCAAAGCCGAAACGGGGCTGGACTTTGCCGGGGCACAATTACACGTGACTCTAAAATCCGCTGGAAAGGCAGCTGGAATACGTCTCTGAAACGGGGGAGATTCAAACAAGCCAAGCCAACTGGGCTGACCGACGCGATCGCGATGCAGCACGATGTGGAATACGGATTGTGCTCAAACCGCCAAGCAAAGTATGGGGAAAATTTGTCTGCTTGTAAAAGCCAGTGGGGGCATGCGGCAGCGAGGAACATCATCAACTTAAAAAAAAACAGAAGCTGGGGATGGGGCAAAGTTTGTGAGTTTAATATAGAATGGACCCTGGGACAGCATACCGGCGGGGGAGATCGAAAAAATCCGGCAGGCTCTGGAAGAAAGCCAGGCGCACCACAGCGAAACAGCCAGCAGACGCTTGGCGAAATCAGCTCTTTTGTGTCAGCCGCTTTGACGGACGGGGAGACATCTGACGCCGAGTACCAGGAGATCAACAAAAAGTATGAAGCCTTTACGGCGCAAAGAACAAAACTGCGCTTTTCTTATCATACGGTTGATGGTAAAAAGCAGGGCGTTAGGAGGGAGGGGTTCGAAGCGAGCCCGTTCAAGCGGAAAAGCCTTGATGCAAACTCTGGGTACCAGTTATTAATTTTTGAGGGTTTCCCATTCCCTGACCAATATGACGGACGCCGATTTCGATAGCAAATTACATGCCCATAGATGTAACAGACGATTTTCACGATAAATTATTAACAGAAGCATCTGAATAAAAGGAGGGTGAATATGTGAGTTTTGAACATGTGAAGGAGAGTTGTCGCGGATTTCGGACAGCGACTGTAATAT
>JBAJNK010000099.1:0-13339 GCA_036881805.1 Flavobacteriales bacterium | reverse complement strand
TGGGGTTTGAGAAGCTCTACAATCTGAAAGGAGGCATAGCGGCTTGGGACTGAGAACTGGTTTTTTTACTCGCCTGGAAGGCGGGATATTTTTTTTGCTTTGTCCGTGTGTGGCGATTTAAAAAGGTGTTCTTGTTTTTTGGTGCTTACCTGCTGTGATTCGTCCTGAAAAGCGGGATATTTTTTTGTTCTTACCCCCAATCGGCAATTTAATGCGGAAGAGGCTTTTTTTGATCTCGCCCCTTTGTGGTGTGAAAATGATATATCGCTTCTTTATTTTCGGTTGGCGGCTTGAAAGGTGGTCGTTTCCGTTTGTGATACTTTAAAGAAGGGACTTATTTTTTTGTCCTTCTGCTGTGAGTTAGTTTGAAAAAGGGAGATTATTTTACTTTTCCCTTATGGAGCGGTAAAGTGGATTTTATCTTTTCGTGCTTGTCCGTGCGTGGTGGTTTGAAAAGCAGCGCTCGCTTTTTTGCCTTTGTCTGGTGTGTGGGTTTGATAAGAGCGGGCTTTTGTATTGGTTTGAAAGATTGAACTTATTTTTTTGTGCGCATTCGTGCGCAGCGATCTGAAAAAGAGGTGTTTTTGTGTGTTTCTCCTGTTTTTGTCTTTGCCCTTTTGTAAAGGTTTAAAATGCAGGACGCGTTTCTTATACCTGTCGCCGGCTTTTATGGTATCGTTTATTTCTGTGAGCCAGTCTTAAAAATAGGGGGTTATTTTTCGTCCCTGTGGGCATCTGAAAAAGGGGTGTTTTTTTGTACTTCTCTGTGCGTGTTGGTTTGAAAAAGTAGGTCTGGAACTTTGGCTGATAAAATCTGATGGGTATTTATCTCGGCGTTAAATCCCATTTTATTTAAATCGGGTTTTCAGGTTTTGCACGATCCAAACGATTTGCTTAGATTTGTGGCCGATTGAAATATTGGATGACAGTTCTTTGAATGCATGTTGACGAGAAGGTGTATTCGTGCCCGGGTTTTGGAATCGCTCTATGCGTATGAAAAATCGGGTGATACGGACTATTTTCAAGCGGAAAGACAAATGTTTTGCGCTGTGGAGAGCACCCGGGATCTCTATTTCTTGCTGTTGACTTTCTTAAGTGAGTTGCAACGCGTCGCTTTAAATCGGATCGCACTAAGGGGGAAAAAACAGCTGCCCTGCGATGCGGATTTGAATCCGAATATGAAATTTGTATCGAATCACTTTTTTAAGTCGCTGAGTAAGAGTAAAGAAATCGGAGAATTTGAGCGAAAAAACCAGCAGTGGTGCTGGCATATGCATCCGGAGATCACGAGCCGGATTTTAAAGGGTATTTGCGAAAGCCTCGTCTACGAAACGCATATGGCAGAGCCAGCGCAGTGTGTGGCGCAGGACTTGCGTTTCATTTGCGATATTTTTGTCGAATTTATCGCAGCTGACCGGTCTCTTCAAGAATTGTTTGAAGATATCAGCCCCTACTGGTATGCCAACCAGGCCATAGCAAACAGCATGGTCGTCAAAACCATTGAGTCCAGCAGGCAAAAATTGTGTTTGTCTTCTGTTTTTAGAAATGAAGCAGACCGGCAATTTATGAAGGCACTGTTTCGCGAAACCATTCGAGGTAAAGGAGAATACAGAACCCATCTCGTTAAAAATTTTAAAAACTGGGATCCGGACCGCATTGCAGCGGTAGATTTTCTGATTATGGAGATGGCCGTTAGCGAATTCTTACGATTTCCGACCATTCCTGAAAAAGTTACTTTAAATGAATATATCGAGGTAGCAAACGAATATGCCACACCCAAGAGTAAGGTTTTCATCAATGGGGTGCTCGATAAGGTATTGAAACAACTAAACGACTCAAAAAAGATAAAAAAAACCGGAAGGGGATTAATTTAAATCCAAAAAAATGAAGATTGTACTGTGGATTTGCAGCTTAACCGCGTTGATTTTTTCCTGTAAGCAAAAGCGTGCAGTTGCGCGTATCGATCACAAAAAATTGCAGGAGGCGGTGGGCCAAAAGTCTCGATCAGCGCTACCGACCATGGATTTTGACAAGACGACTTATGATTTCGGCACGATCTCACAGGGTGAAAAAGTGAGTACAACCTTTGCTTTTACCAATAGCGGTAAGGCGCCACTTCTCATTCGAGAAGCGCATGCAAGCTGCGGCTGTACGGTTCCCGATTATCCCAAACAGCCTATTGCACCTGGGGAGCGGGGTCGGATTGAAGTCACGTTTAATTCCTTCGGTAAAAAGGGTAGGCAAAATAAAACCGTGACTTTGCTGACCAATACCGAGGCGGGGAAAGAATATGTAAGGATAAAGGCAAATGTAATTGATAAAAAGTCATGATGGTAACGTTTTTACAAACCGGAATGGGTGGTTCTAGCTTCATTTTCATCATTGGCATGTTTGCCGTCTTCTTTCTCTTTATCATTCTCCCACAAGTCAGGCGATCCAAGAAGGAGAAAAAGTTTCAACGCGAGCTGAAGAAGGGAATGAAGGTAATTACCAGCAGCGGCATTCACGGTAGGGTACTAGACTTAGGCCATACGACGGTAACCCTGGAAACGATGGCGGGCAAAATTATCTTTGAGCGTTCAGCGATTTCCCTTGAAGCTACCGAAAGGCTCGATACGGGCGCCAAAAAATAGTGTGTTGTAAGCGGGTTGTGAGAAATGCGCATTCACCTGAGTTCATCACAACGGATTTTTTTGATTTGTTTCGCTTCAGCAGCCCTGTTTTGGTTGCTGGCCAAGCTTTCGGACTCCTATGCGATTACCATGCCGCTCAGCATTCGATTCAAGAACTTACCCAGGGGGTTGTACATCAATTCGGAAAATCAGGTGCAGATTCCGGCTCGAATTCGGGCTGAAGGGTACAAATTGGTGTTCTTTAATTGGTTTAAAAGACCGAGTATCGAGGTGGATGCACAACGCGCATTTAAAAAAAACAAAGCTATTTACTATTGGTCGCCGGTATGGGATAAAAAAGCGATCGATACTTTGGCCTACCATTACGAAGTCGTAAGTCTATACGGAGATTCCCTGGCTTACCCCATAGAAGAGACCGATCAGAAATGCCTACCCATCCGTTTACCCAGGCCGATACAGTTTGCCAAGGGTTACGACAGCATAGACGGCTTACACCTATGGCCGGACAGCGTATGGGTCACAGCCCCGGATGCGATTTTAGATACTTTACAGGTGATTCAAACAGCGCCGTATCAGCTTAAAAACGTCAGAAGGGACGTGGCGGTTACCTTGGCTGTTGTCAATCCAAATCCAGCTCGGGTTCGTATGAACATCCAGGCTGTAAAATTAAATTTGAAGGTGGATCGCTTTACGACGGAAAGCTTTAGTTTGCCGATTGCAAATGACTCGTTGGGGCCGGGGGAAAAAATTAAGTTTTTCCCCGCTCGGGTGAAGCTGCGTTTTAGCCTGCCCGTGGGCGATTATGAAAAGGTACAACCAGCCGATTTTGAAGTGGTGGCTGATACGGCTGATCTGTCTCGAGCTAGGCCCTATTTGCCGCTGAAGCTAATCGCTCTTCCCCCAGGTATAAAAAATGTCGAAATGACCCCTGGGCAGGTGGAATATTTAATCGTTGAAGGATGAGAGTTGTGGGTCTTACAGGCGGGATCGGTAGCGGCAAGACCACTGCAGCAAAATGTTTTCGGGCTAGGGGCATTCCCGTGTACAACGCTGATCAGCGCGCCAGATCGCTGATGAATAAATCCAAAGCCTTGAAAGCCCAAGTCATTGATTTGTTAGGCCCCCAAGCCTATCAGGACGGCCGGTTAAACGCGGATTGGGTCGCCGATCGCGTATTTCATGACCCGGTGCTTTTAGATGGGCTCAATGCGATTGAACACCCGGCGGTGGCCAAAGACTTTTGCTGTTGGTTGGCCAGACAAAGGGGTGGGTTTGTAGTGAAAGAAGCGGCTGTTTTATTCGAGGCCGGTGCTGATGCGCAATGCGACGCAATTATCACCGTCGTAGCTCCAGTGGACTTACGCATTCGGCGCGTTCAAAAAAGAGACGGGTTGTCCGTAGAAGCCATTCGAGCCCGGATGGATAAACAGTGGCGTGATCGAGAAAAAGTGGCGCTTTCCGATTACGTTATTTGGAATGATAAGAGCCGGTCTGATTTAGAGAAATCCGTATGGGAAGTACACGAAAAACTGAATCGAAGGCTAAACGATGCGTAGGTATACCGGGTTCATGCGGTTTGTTTTTATGGATACTTCCCCTTGGGTGGCCAACTTACCGGCGCATTCAGCTGCTGTGATCGCTCTCGTGTGGCCTAGCCTCATACCTGCTGTCACATTTGCGCTAATCGCCTTGGGCGTCTGTGTAAGCGCCTGGTATTATATCCGCAAGCAAAAGAAAATATCCGCCATGCGGACGGATTTTACCGATAACTTAACCCATGAGCTCAAAACACCCATGGCTACCATTGCTGTGGCGACGGATGCGCTTCGGGATTCCCTAGTGGCGGCAGACCCTGAAAAAGTAAGGCATTATGCCGATATAATCAAAATAGAAAATCGCAGGATGAGCGAGCAAGTAGCGCGGGTCTTGCGGGCTTCACGCTTGGAAAAAGACCATATTGAATTGAATAAACAAACGGTCTCACTCAACGAAATCGTTCGGGAAGCCATTTCTCACGTGACTTTAATTGTAAAAAGCAGGAATGGCACTATATTTGATAATCTATCTGAATTGGATGTTAAAGTGCGGGTAGACCCTTTTTACTTTGGTAGCGTTGTCGCAAACATTTTGGAAAACGCAAATAAATATTCTCCGCAAGCTCCTGATATTGCAGTTCACACTTTTTCAGCAGGTGGATTTGCCCATGTTGCTGTATCGGACAAGGGACTGGGTATAAGCAAAGCGGATCAAAAGCGTATTTTTTCCAAGTTTTACAGGGTATCGACGGGAAGTATTTGCGATGTGAAAGGCTACGGGCTGGGTTTGGCCTACGTTAAGCGCATTGTGGATATGCACCGTGGATCGGTTGGCGTTCAAAGTGAAAAGGGGAAAGGCACTACTTTTACGATAAAAATACCTATAAACTAAAGTTATGAGTGAAGAAAAGAAAAAATTATTGTTGGTAGAAGATGATCCGAGTTTCGGGGCGATTTTAAAAGATTACCTCATTTTGAATCACTACGATGTGGTGCATGCCATCGATGGGGAATCCGGGCTACAAAAATTTAAAGAAGGCAGGTATGACATAGCTATATTTGACGTCTTGATGCCCAAAAAAGATGGTTTTACCCTCGCCAGGGAAGTAAAAAAAATCGATAGTTCCTTACCGATCATATTTTTAACGGCTCGAGATGATAAAGCAGACGTGTTGAACGGATATCGGGTAGGAGCCGACGATTATTTGACCAAGCCCTTCGACACAGAAGTGTTGTTGTGCAAAATCAAAGCCATTTTACAACGCAACGGCGGTGCAGAGCCAGCTGATAAGGTCGGTCAAATCGAGTTTAAGGTCGGTGATTTTGATTTTAATTCCAAATTGCGGCTACTTAAAATCGATAACAAAGAGTTTAGGCTTTCTCCCAAAGAGAGTGAATTGTTGCGACTCATGGCTATTAATCTAAACGACTTGATGCCGAGAGAGCTGGCGCTTATGCGTATTTGGCAAGACGATAATTATTTCACTTCGCGCAGCATGGACGTTTACATTGCCAAGCTCAGGAAGTACTTAAAAGAAGACCCAAAAGTAGAGATCGTTAACATTCATGGCGAGGGCTTTAGGTTGGCGGTAAATAGCTGTTAAGGCTAGGTCATTTTTGCGGCTATGACGCTGACTATTTTTTCGAATTGTGGCGGCCCGTGCCATTGCGCTTCTCGGATTTGGTTGCGCAGCCATGTCATCTGTCTCTTGGCATAGCGCCTCGTATTTTTCTTGATCGCTGCTTTGGCGCTGCCCAAATCGATTTTACCTTCGAGGTATAGGAATAATTCGCGGTACCCCGGCGTTTGTAGTGCGTTGCGGTTGCGGTGGGGGTAGAGTTTTTCAGCTTCGGATTGCAGGCCCTGGTCAAACATTTGATCTACTCTTCGGTTTATGCGATCGCAGAGCCGTGTGCGGGGTATGTCTATGATGATCCGAAGGGTTTCAAAATCTCGTTTGTCCACCTTCTTTTTTCGGTAGGACGAATAAGGCGCGCCGGTATCTATAGAGACTTCTAGAGCCCGTATCAACCTTTTTGCGTTTTTGAGGTCTACTTCATCGCAGTAGGCTGGGTCTGCTTTTTGCAGTTGCTGTTGCAAAGGCGTTATGCCTTGCTCAGCGTATATTTTATTGAGTTTTTTACGCGTTTCGGCTGTGGTTTTTGGAAAGTAGTCCAACCCTTCGGTGACGGCTTTTTCGTAAAGTCCTGAACCACCGACTAACAATGCGATATCTTTTTTTTGAAATAGCGCGTCGAGTACTGATCGGGCATCGGATTCAAAATGGCCAACCGAATAGGAGTTAAAAATGCTTTTGTGTTGAATGAAGTGATGGGTGACGGCAGCGAGTTGATCCGCTGTGGGGACAGCTGTCCCTATCGTCATTTCCTTAAAGAATTGTCGGGCGTCGCAAGATAGGACCTCCGTCTCAAAGTGCGCAGCTAAGGCGATGGCAAGTGCGGTTTTACCCACTGCGGTAGGCCCCAGTACCGAGATTAGCTTTTTCTGTCCCATCGGCTGTGGGTTATTGATTTTCAAAGTTATTATTTTTATCCCGCAACCCAATACCCCATCAGATATCAGCGGTTATCGATTGCTTCCCTTGAATTTTTTAGATGTGAATTTCCAAGGTATTATTCCGATCTCAGTTCTCGTTTGGTGTCGTGGTTCCAGAAAATAGTCGGCTCGTGAAGCTCGTCAGTCGGAGAAATCGCAAAGACGCCTGAGTATGTATTTTTTGCTCCATTTGTTAAATCCCTTTACCTCGTTCGCTAGCTCGGGGTCTTCAGCGGGTTGACCAAAAAGAGACCAAACGGCAGCCTTGGAATAATGCAACTTGTACATATCGATGAAGTAAGGGGCGTAAAACCGCCAGAAAAAGCTGGTTTGATCGGCTGAATTTTCCATCAATGAGATGCATAACCAATCGAGCCGCATCAGAAAATAGGCGGGATAGTCGTTTGAAAGTGACTGATTTATTGAATTTTTGGCATTCATGATGGCGTCCACTGAAGAAAAATCGTCCAGCGGCTTCTCGTTATGGCTTGCAGTGAAAACCGGGCGGATTAATAATTCCTTTAAATAAGATAGGTTTTGGCTGGCTTCAATGGAATGAGGCGCCAGTAGATTATAAAAGAAAAGCGCCATGAAAGAAGCGGTGCGATTTTGCTTATACACCAATCGCCCGAGTTGGTTATGCGCTATCGGAAAATCTGGCTGTAGGGTAATCGCATTCTCCAGGTATTTTTTCGCTCGCTCTAAATCTCTATTCTGGGCGTAAGCGAAGCCCAATTCACAATAAATTTTATAATCGTTTATTTTACCACTAGACAGTACATCGCGCAATAGTTTGATGACCCTGTCGAATCTTTTCTCATCTTCCAACCTCCGTGCTCGGTCGATTAGGTGCGAATTTTGTCGGATTCTATCCCTACTGGTTAAAAGCGCATGTGGGGTCGATTCCCTTTGTGCAAAGCCAGCCTCGAGCACGAATATGATGAGTAAAAGCGTAAAGATGAACTTGTTAAAACGCATGTTTATCGTGCATCAAAAATTGCGCCACTTCTTCGCTACCCATGCTTCGTTTTCGGCCCCTACATACAGCAGAAAAATCCATAGAAAGTCAGAACGGATCGTTTTGGGGATTTTTGTACGCCGGTGTAAACGACTGGGGAATTCAGGGCTTGTAGATGGGCAGTTTTTGTAAGAAATCGTATTGCTTTTTTGTGTGATTCACCCGGGCGTAATAATGGGTTAGTCCATTGGTAACCATGAGGTAGTCCGCCTGTAAGCACAGGTTATACCGTGCGATTTGATCGAAGGTCTGTCGGGTGATTTCGAGGCTTGGCCGTTTGCATTCCACTGCGATCTCAGGCTTTAAAAAGGCGTTGTACACCACGATATCCGAGCGTCTAAGGTGGTCTTTATTCAAAGCGACCTCTACGCCAATTCGCCCGAGGGGGTGATTTAAAACCCGGTGTAAGTATTGTATCACATGTTGCCGAACCCACTCTTCAGGGGTGCATACGTACCATTTGCTGCGAATGGGATCCCAGATGTAGTCCCCCCCAGCCTCTTCCTTTATGCGAAGTGCAAACGAGGGAAAATTTAGACGCACCATGGACTTATTTTCTCTTCAGTACACGCCTTACCTTTTCAATTATCGCGCTGTGGTCTATTTGATACTTTTTCATGAGTTGTTCCGGTTTACCGCTTTCGCCAAAGCTGTCGTTTACAGCGACGAACTCTTGGGGCACGGGAGCGTGGCGCGTCAATATACCGGCGAGACTCTCGCCCAGGCCACCTAGGTAATTGTGTTCTTCAGCCGATACGAGGCAACCGGTTTTTTGAACGGATTGTAAGATGATGCCATCGTCCAAGGGCTTGATCGTATGGATGTTGATCAACTCGCAACCGATACCTTGTGCTTCCAGTTCTCGTACGGCCAAAATGCTTTCCCACACCAGATGACCGGTAGCGGCTATCGTCACGTCGCGCCCTTTCTTGAGTAAAATGCCCTTGCCGATTTCAAAATTTGATCGAGCAGCTGTATAAACCGGCACTTTTGGACGGCCAAACCGCAGGTAACAGGGGCCCCTATACGCTGCTATGGATAGCGTAGCAGCCCGCGTCTGGTTGTAGTCACAGGGGTTGATTACCACCATGCTGGGCAGCATTTTCATCAGGCCGATATCTTCCAAAATCTGGTGTGTGGCGCCGTCTTCACCCAGGGTTAGACCCGCGTGCGAGGCGCATATCTTTACATTTTTATCCGAGTAGGCGATGGATTGGCGTATCTGGTCGTACACCCTTCCGGTAGAAAAGTTGGCAAAGGTGCCGGTAAAGGGAATTTTTCCACCAGTCGCCAAGCCGGCGGCCAGGCCCATCATATTGGCTTCGGCGATTCCCACCTGAAAAAAACGCTTGGGAAATGCGCTGGCAAAAGCATCCATCTTTAGGGATCCGCTCAGGTCTGCACACAAGGCTACGACTCGGTCGTTTTGCGCACCGAGCTGCAAAAGAGCGGCACCAAAACCGCTTCGGGTATCTCTTTTGTCGCTGGGATTGATATCGATATAATCGCTAAACACGGGTCGCTATTTGGATTCTAATAATCTCCGAGTGCGGTCTCCGGATTTTGCGCCAAGGCACTGGCCAATTGCGCATCGTCAGGCGCCTTGCCATGCCAGGCGTGTGTGCCCATCATAAAATCGACTCCGTGTCCCATTTCGGTATGTAGGAGGACGGCAACGGGCTTGCCCTTGCCGGTTAACCGCCTGGCGCTTTTCAGCGTCTGGATGGTGCGCGTTAAGTCGTTTCCACTCGGTTCATCCAACACGGCCCAGCCAAAGGCCTCAAATTTGGCGCTCAGGTCGCCCAAAGGCATGACCGCATCGGTATTGCCGTCGATTTGCCTGCCGTTGTAGTCGATTGTAGCGATGTAGTTGTCCACCGCTTTACCTGCGGCATACATAATGGCTTCCCAATTTTGACCCTCATCCAATTCGCCATCGCCGTGCAAGCTGTAGACCAGCTGTGCATCATCGTTTAATTTTTTGGCCAATGCTGCACCGATGGCCACGCTCATACCCTGTCCCAAAGAACCGCTGGAAATGCGAATGCCGGGCAAGCCCTCGTGTGTGGTGGGATGTCCCTGCAAGCGCGAATCGATTTTACGGAATGTGGCCAACTCAGAGATTGGAAAATAACCCGCTCGGGCTAAGGCGCTGTAATACACTGGCGAGATGTGGCCGTTGGACAAAAAAAACAGGTCTTCGCCCTTTCCCGCCATCGTAAAATTTGCCGTGTCATACCGTAAGACAGCGTGATAGAGTGCGATAAAGAACTCGGCTGTGCCCAGCGAGCCCCCGGGGTGTCCGCTCTTAGCCGCGTGCACCATCCGCAAGATATCTCGACGCGTTTGTGTGACCCGCATTTGCATTTCCGCAACAGCGCACATGGCGATTTCACTTTTTTGCAAATATAAGGCGTTAAGCCAATGCGTGGCGTGGGTTCACCGAATATTTATAGGCGCTTATCCGATACAGGCCCAGTCAGCGAGAACATACGATAGGCGGATTTCCAATGCTTGAAAACCCCTACCTTTGCCCGAATCGGATTGGCGATATGAAATGCGGCATTGTGGGCTTGCCCAACGTGGGTAAATCCACCCTTTTTAACAGTTTGAGCGATGCGAAAGCCCAAGCGGCAAATTTTCCCTTTTGCACGATTGAACCCAATATCGGTAAGGTACATGTGCCGGATGCGCGCTTGTACGAGTTGGCGGAATTGGTAAAACCCCAGCGCGTAGTTCCCGCGACCGTTGAAATGGTAGATATAGCCGGACTCGTCAAAGGTGCGAGCCAAGGGGAAGGCTTGGGCAACCCATTTCTGGCGCATATTCGCGAGACAAACGCCCTGATTCACGTATTGCGCTGCTTTGAAGACGACCATGTCGCACATGTCGACGGTTCGGTCGATCCGGTTCGGGATAAGGAGATCGTCGATATCGAACTGCAGTTAAAGGATTTAGAAACGGTGGTCAAGCGTTTGGACAGGGTGCGGCGCGCGGTTCACTCAGGCGACAAAGCGGCTCGAGAAGAATGGCAGCTGCTGCAAGGGATCCGCCAGCATTTGGAAGCGGGAAAGTCGGTTCGAAGCATGGGCTTTTCGGTGGCTGATCGAGCTCGGATGAATGGTTTTCAATTGTTGACGAGCAAACCCGTCTTATACGTCTGCAATGTGGATCCGGGTGCTGTGAAGACGGGAAATTCCTATACGGAACGGGTTGAAGCAGCGGTTGCAGATGAGCGGGCTGAAATACTGGTTTTGGCCGTCGCTGCTGAAGCCGAGATCGCAGCCTTGGACACCTTTGCGGATCGCCAGCTATTTCTGACGGATTTGGGCCTAAAAGAATCCGGCGCCCCCCAATTGATCCGGGCAGCCTATCGGTTGTTAAATCTACAGACGTACTTTACCGCTGGCGCTGAAGAAGTTCGGGCCTGGACGATTCACAGCGGAGATCGGGCACCACAAGCGGCAGGGGTGATCCACTCCGATTTTGAAAGGGGGTTTATTCGCGCCGAGGTAATCGCTTACGGGGATTACATCGCCCAGGGTTCAGCGGCTCAGGTAAGAGAGGCTGGAAAAATGCGCGTAGCGGGAAAGGAGTATATCGTACAAGACGGAGATGTGATGCATTTTAGGTTTAGCGTCTAAGCAGGCCTGCACGCCTGTCGCTGGCACATCTAAGGGAGCCTCCTCGCAAAAGCCTTTGCCAGCGTCCGATTGACATAAAAACGGATCACGAGAGGGGGGCGGTCATTAAGTAAATAACCGCAAGCCCAATGCGGATTGCCAATTCAATTTTTGGCCTGGTTTTATGGGTACACAGCAGAGCTGACAGCAGAAAGAAAAACAAACCCGCTTGGACTTTTGCAACTGAAGCACAGGACGGCATAAAATAACGCCCGCTCTTTAAAACGCCACACATTACAAACATAAAAAAATAAGACTCCGCTTTTCAATATGTATGGGATTGATCGCATCCCCACAGGCTATGCTATTATCATCGAGGGAAAACGAATATTTTACAATCGGGGGAATACCGCTTTATTGTACGTATCTCATAGTGATTTTTAAATTGTTTGTCTATCTTTAATATCTTCAAAAATCTATTTTTATCGATTTCTCCTTCCTTCGAGCGGGTATAGATTCTCAGCCTCCTATACTTCTCATTTTCGAGACGATCCGCCGGGAGTTGGGTCATCTCCGACCATTTTTCGAGATCTGCTGTAGAACCCTTGTGGAGTCCAGTCATGTTCAAGGCTTTCAATGGATTGCTGTAACACCAGAGTTGTACCAAATGCGTATTTTCCTCTAAATGTAACCCGCCTAACCGATTGCTTGAACACCATAAGGAAACCAAGTCCTCATTCGCGCTTACATCTAATTGACGCAATGCGTTTCCAGCACACCATAACGCGAGCAACGCTTTGTTCTGGCTTATATTTAGATGTTCCAAATTGCAATTAAGGCATACCAATTTTTTCAACTTTTTATTCTGGCTCACATCCAGGCTACCCAAATTATTATTAGAACAACACAGGGTTTCTAATTCGGTAAAAGCCGCTATGCCTTTTAAAGAACTCACTTTCCAATTATTAGTATTTATATATTTAACCGATCTTATGGTTTTATTGGTGCTGTCTAATTTTGTACCCCAATACGCTGAATAATCAGCTGGGAAATACATTTGTTTTAGCAAACTCATTAAACGTCTATCGGTATCCACCAGAGCGCTTAAACAAGTGCCATGCGGAGCCCTATCATAATACCAGCTGCCGAATTTGCCTGTTTTGAAAGCATAATCGGAGCAGAACACTTGATCTTCATCATCGTAAATCATTATCTGGGTATCGGGCGTTTTTGATTTTATTTCCCTGATTTCCGCATAGTTTCTTAATAATTTGTTTATCTTTAAGGTTTTCAATTTCCCTTTTTGCGTCTGCTCATCGTAGTAGATTTCAAAAGGTTTGCTTATTCCCTCAGCATCATCGTACTCGTGCCGAAATCCCGTTGCATCTAAATAACTCAGTGCATTCCCATAACACTCGAGTCGTTTCAACTCGGTATTTTTACTTAAATCCAATTGGGTTAGTCGGTTGTCTTTACACCCCAGTACCTGCAAAGCGGTGTTTTTACTGAGATCCAATTGGGTTAACTGATTACCTGAGCACCATAGCTTCGTTAACTTCTCATTGCTGCTTATATTCAATTGAGTTAGACTGTTAGAGGAACACGATAAATAGCGCAGCGCTTTATTCTGACTGATATCGAGCTCCGTCAATTGGTTTTTATGACAATTCAAAGCATACAATTTCTTATTCTCACTTATATCCAGACTTTTCAATTTGTTATCGGAAACTGTAAGTTTCCGCAGTTCGGGAAAGTACTCGATGCCCTTCAAAGACCTTATCCCTTTTCCGGTCACGTATATCTCCTTAGCCTTTTTTATGCTTGGATCATCAGGGTCCAGCCTTTCACCTAAGAAGGCTTTTTTAAATCTACCTTTTAAGTAATCTCTGAATTCTCGATCAGGGATATATACATATATCTTTACAGTCCTTATTACGCCACTTTTTACGATCAATCGGGTAACTCCATCTTTT
>JBAJNK010000098.1:0-16847 GCA_036881805.1 Flavobacteriales bacterium | reverse complement strand
TTTTGGCACAGGCCGGTGAAGAGATCTATGGGCTTAAATCCTTTCACGAATATACTTAATTATCGGCTATCCCTATTGGGAACGAGTAGGACGTATTGGTCAAAAATATTCAATACCACAAAAAACCCCACCCAAGACCCAGACAAAAAGAACCCCAACGATTATGCCGATCCCCAAAAACCGAGGTATGTGCGGCAATATTGACATCATGGTTGTCTTTACTGTAAATCAAATCGGCCTCAAAAAATCACAGCTTTTCAATTGTTTTTCAGCTTTAGTTCTTGTTTATCAATCATTTATAAAATTTTAGCACAGCTTTTTATCCCTTTTGATCTATCCCGAAGGGACGGGGGCAAAAAAATAAGGGCCCTTTTCAAATCACCACACAAGGACAAGAGCAAAACAGGTAAAGTCTACCTTTTCAAACTGCCAAGCGGAAACAAAAAGACAATCCCCACAGAATAAAACCAAAAAACACCTGTGTTTTAACCCAAACCGCAGAAAAAATAAGACCGACTCTTTAAGCTGTGCCTACTAGACGGGTATATAATAAAAGCCAGCGCGATTGACCACAGGAACAAACACCAACATCTTTTTAAATCGCCATGCACATAAAAATACCGAAAAAAGCCCAGCCTTTTAAACCGAGGCAAAAGGAGAAAAACAAAAGAAGACCCGCTTTGCAAACTGTCACACAGGGCAAGCACAAAAGAACAACCCCACTTTTTTTAAACGCTCAAAAAAATGAGAAACAAACGCCAGCCCAGCCAATCCGCATCGGCGAAAATCAAAGATTACCGGCCTGCATTGACCGACTCATCGATCTGGTCGTTGGCATCGATCTCAGCTTGGGGCACTTTCAGATAAAACCGCTTGTCGTTGGCTGTTAAATCGATATCGCTGGGGTGGTAAGCACTGCGTGTAATGCCGCGCTGGAGCCGCCGGGCATCGTACCACTCCGTACCGATCTCGAGATAGAGCTCCTTTCTGCGCTCCAATAAGATCTCGTCGAGTAGGGCATCCCCTGCATTTGAAGACTTCACCGCTTGCGGATCCCGATTCTGTTGCAACGCGTATAACAAGTCGTGCGCCCCGACTTCCTCGCCTTGCCAGTATTTGGCCTCGGCCTCGATTAAAATCATCTCGGCGGTGCGCATCAACACCATATCGGCATCAAAAGAAAACGTAAACTTCGCATTTGTAAAGGTTTTGGCTTTGATTTTGGCTTTTTTATTTTCTGTAAATAAGTTTCTGACATCGGTATCGGAAAAGGTATCCACAAAGTCTTTATCTATATATAAGGAGGTACCCGGGCTTTTAGGATCTGAAGAGGTAGATGGAGCAGTAGCAAAGTATAGGGTTTGATCTGATCTTTGGGGCATACCCCAAATCCATTCTTTATTTTGGATATCATTAAATCCATCCCCATACGATTCGGGATCTAAGGCCGCTGCCACACTACCCCCATAGGCGAGGTGCGCCATTTTTTCAGCCTTGTGCCAGTATTCACTTGACGGATCGCTGCCCGCCATAACCTGATACACCCGAGCCAATATGCCGGCGGCCACATTTTTGTCGATATAAGACTTGCCCAACCTAGTGGTACTGGCATCGGCAACGGCTTTTTCCAAGTCCGAAACGATTAGCGTATACATATCTTTTAGCGCGCTCATAGGCTGGTCTTCTTGATTGGGCTTTGTAACGATGGGCGGTGCTGGGGCATTGGGATTATGGGTATAGGTCAACTGAAACTCTTGGGCCAGCTGAAAGTAATAAAACCCACGCAATGCATAGCCCTGTGCAGCGAGCTCTTTTTTATCGGATTCCGACAAGTTATCACTGTTTTCAATACCTTCGAGTAAAAAGTTTACATGACGGATGATCTCATACGGATATTTCCAGCTAAATATAGGACGAGCATGGGTAGCCGCTCTGTCTTCATATTTATAATCGTCTATCCACCACATAAACGGTCCCAATGCAATAATATCCTTTCCTTTTACCGATCGAGCCGTATACATAGCATCCATTCCCCCCGTATTAAAATTTCCATCTAGAGTCCTTACCATACGTAAGATGCCGGATATATAGGCTTCCACCCCCGATCGAGAACCATATACGAGTTCACCTGAAATCTGGGCAGTGGGCTTGGGTTCATTTAAATAGTCTTTGGAGCAAGCGATCGATAGCAATAAAATGCTCGTATAAAATAGCTTTTTCATGGTGTAAATTTTAAAATTCAATATTTAAACCCACCGAAATCGTACGCAATGGGTACGACTGGTGATTAGTCATACCATTGAGGTTTTGCTCGGGGTTGGCATATTTATTGCCTTGCTCGGGATCGATACCTTTATGGCTTTGGTAAGTCCACAAATTATCCCCCTGCAGGTAAAACCGCAAAGTAGATAAGCCCATATCCCGTACAAAATCCTCAGGTAAATTATACGCTAAGTTTATGGCTTTTAGGCGAATGTAATTGTTTTTAAATAAAAATCTCGTGGAGGTACTGGTAAATTGATTTTCTGAATCGAGCAAAAGGGGCACATCGGTTACATCCCCTTTCTTTTGCCACCTCCGAGCCAAATCGGGCGACCCTTGCGCTGCAGATTTCAAACTGCTCATTAAACCAGCATATGAATCATCATACACATAACCCCCCCAACTAAAGTTAAACAAGGCGTATAAGTCGAAGTTTTTATACTTGAACTCGGTATTAAACCCGCCTTGTATATCGGGGATCGATCGCTTGTTTTGGTAATAACGGGTCGCTTCATCGTATTGCTTTGTCTTTTCCCGCTTACCGGTGGGCTTCCCTTCTTGATCGAGCACATCCTTATACCACATGGCATACCCATCGTCGGGATCGACCCCAGCGTATTCACGTATAAAGAAATCGTATAGGGAACGGCCTACTTTCCATTTTTTGCTACCCGATATAAATTCTTTTTGGGTGAGCTCAACGATCTCGTTTCTATCGATGGAAAAATTGATACCCGTACGCCATTCCAAGTTTGGATTGCGCAGGTTGACACTATGTAAAGACACCTCGTAACCGTAATTGCGAAGAGCGCCTACATTGGTCGTAAGGGAAGTAATTCCCCCGGATAAAGGCAGGGGTTTTTCATAGATTAAGTCGATTGACTTTTTGTTGTAATATTCAAAAGAGCCGCTCAGTCGGTCTTTCCACAAGCCGAATTCCACCCCCGCATTAAAAGAAGCCGTTTTTTCCCATTTCAAATTTGGATCTACGGCACCGCTCTGGATCACGCCGGGGTGATCCAATTGGCTAAATCCAGTAGAGTATGCCGCTAAATAGGGAAAATACCATTTTGATCCATTGCTAAGAAGCGTTGTATTGTTGCCCAATTCACCATAAGAAGTTTTGAGCTTTAAGACATCGATCCAATCGATGCGTTGGATAAAGGGCTCTTGGGAGAGCAGGTAGCTGACCCCTACCGCATAAAAATTACCCCATCGGGTATCGGGCGCAAATCTCGTGGAACCATCCCGACGGAAAGAGGCCTCGACAACGTATTTGGAATTGTAATTGTATAAGGCACGAACCATGTAGCTGACCAGCCTATCCTCGACTGGACTGCCAGAAGCTTGAGTAGGCTTTGTGGAGCTACTTAAAGCCTTAACCCCAGGCAGAAATCCCTCACCTGCTGCAGTAAGTCGATCGTAATATAAATCATAGACTTCCATTAAAGCTTGACCCTCCAAATTGTGGTTTCCAAACTGCTTTTTATAGTTGATGGAGTTGGTAAAATCCAAGGTTTTATAAATATCTCTACGCTTGGTAACCCGACCGTGAACTTTTGCAGCATCTCCATGTTCACTATTATAGTATTGTTTTACATCAAACAAATACTGCGCATAGGACAGTTGCGTTTTAAATTGTAGCTCTTTCAAAAGATCTATAGCTGCAAATCCATTGATATCCGTATTGCTGCGACTGTATTTAATATCATCATCATAAAGGTTGCCCAAAGGATTATACATTGTAAAGGTTTCTCTTCTTGCATTAAGCTCGCCTTCCTTACCATCGCCATAATCGAAAATCTTATTTCCTTTGTCATCATAGATCAGCTGTCCCGACGGATTTCTTTTATAAACGGGATAAACGGAAGGCATGTTATATATCCAGAGCATGGGATTTCTATTCGCCCCCCCCCCTTGAGTCGGGTTATTTTGATAGGAATTGGTCAGGTTGGTATTTAGACCGATCTGTAACCAATCCTTTACCTGACTCGTCAAATCTAAACGCGTGGTAAAACGCTCAAAATTAGAACTTATAACCGAGCCGTCCTGCTTTAGATAACTACCCGATAGCGCATAGGTGGTCTGCTGGCCCCCACCGCTTATATTGAGCTGGTAATCCTTTCTAAAGGCCTGATCGCTGAGAACTGCTTTTTTCCAATCGGTATCCCAAAGTAACGCTGCACCCGAAACGGTCTTTCCATCCGTACCCACGGGCTTTTCAAGCGTCCCATAGGGATTGTAACCCAGTGTGGAAATCAAACCATCCGTAGCCGTTTGAGCCGCTTTGGCCTTTTGGGCTTTGGTGGCTGTACCGGGTTTGAGTTTGCTATCTCCTATATATAGTTCTTCGTTTCGCATCGCTTCCCAAAAGTATTCCATATACTGCCCAGCGCCCAATACCTTGTGAAAAGACACTGCGGGGTCGGAAAGGCCTTGGCTCACCCGTACGCTGACCTGGGGGGGGCTGTTGAGCCGCCCCCGCTTGGTGGTGATCAAAATCACCCCGTTGGCGCCCCGCGAACCGTAAGGCGCAGTAGCAGCCGCATCTTTTAAGATATTCATGCTCTCCACCTCGTTATCGCTAATGTTATTCAAATTGCCATTGTAGGGCACGCCATTGACGATGACAAGTGGGCTTGCACTGGCATTTATAGATGCGATACCCCGTATGCGAATGATGGGGTTACTCCCCGGCTGCCCCCCGGACTGAATGACGGTAACGCCGGGCACATTGCCTTGAATGGCGGTTGTTATATCGGTGGTCTGCTGCTTTTGCAGGGTCTCCGCATCGATGCTGACCACCGATCCGATGAGTTCGCCCTTCTTACGGGTTCCGTAAGCCACGGCGACCACCTCTGCCAGTTCTCTGCTAACCGGGTATAGTCGGATATTTAAGATGTTGCTTTCCCCTACCGATCTGGAAACCGATTGATAACCCAGATAGCTAAAGGTTAATTTTTGACCCGGACTCGCTTCAATGGTGTATTTTCCATCGAAATCCGTAGCCGTGCCTCGGTGCGTGCCTTCAATCACTATGTTTACACCGGCCAGGGGTTCACCCTTCTCATCGACCACCGTACCGGATAGCATTTTTTGCTGTGCCTGAGCCTGGACGGTTAACAACACCAAAGACAGCATCAACGAAACCTTGAGAACTCTTATCATAATGGTGATATTTAATTCAACGACAAAGCGAAGGTACAACAATTAATATACAATTTACAAATCGGCTCGGCGGTGGCATCTATTGATCTTATATATAAGAGATAAAAATATTTAATCACAATTGTGTTAAAAAATATCGCAAAACACAACCAAAGACTTATATCGACTGTATTATTATATAGAGACTGGCGCGCTCGATTTAAAAAACATACGTGAAAACGCAGCGAGAATTTACAGCACACCGCTGAGGTTTGACTATATTACTATGCGTGTATAAGCATCTTTTTTTAACTATTGTCATACTGAATTTATGCTACATGAATCTATGCCTCAAGGATGATGCAGAAGCGATAAAAGATCGGTCGATACGGGAAAAAACGACATGCGATTGATTCAAACTGTGTGGGCTACAATGCCCGACAAGCCCGTATACCCTTAAGTCTAACTATTTTTGGACTTAACTGTTTTTTGTATATTTGTAGAGAAGTGAATGTAGGGGGTTATAGCTTGTCGCAATGCGGAAACACTCGCTGAAGGTGGAAGGGATAAAAATTGGGGCAATGCGGAAAAAAATGATACGCGATTAATTCAAACCGCTAAAAGTGCTGTGTGGGCTACAATGCCTGATAAACCAGATTTGGAAACGCAGATCGCATCTATCAAAGGCAGAAAAATACCCTTTGTAATAATAAAAAATCGCAATGTTATCTATCCCGTTATAATCGATTTCAACCCAATGGAAACACCCGGGTAAGCCACCATGCAAACGGTCTGTTTGTGGGGTGCTATATAAAAGATAAAGCGGGAAAATTGTCGGTGGGAAAGGGGCGCTGTGCCCTGTCCAATGAAACCTGTGCCGGACGTCTTTATCGAAAGATGATTGGCTCGATTTGCGATGCCGAAATATATATAGCAGCGACTACTTGTTGTTGGTGGGACTGTTAAAAGCTAACAGAGATGTCCATACTCCGCACAGCGCGGTCCATTGGATATGGGTGATCTTCTTTTTCCCCGTACGAGACGCAATACTCTATTTTCAACTCCACAGCAGACAGCTGCCACCTCGGTAAAAGCCCATGCAGCAAGGGGTATAATCGGTGCACATCGCAGCTTACAAGTGCGCAATGGCACGGGTGGGCACCCAGCCTGTTTTCCCGTCGGCCAAGCGAATGCGGTTCCAGTTGTCAACCCGTTCTAAGGGGATAACAGCCGCCCCATCGTGCAGCACAAACGCATCCCCGCTTTCAGCGGCTGGCGCATGCTTGACCATCACATTGGGCACCACGATATAAGCCATGCGCAAACCCGTCTTTTTGTGCGCCTGGTAATGGGCGCCCCCATAACCCCACAAGCCCACGACCAAAAAGACGAGAAAAAAGGTGAAAAACCTTCTTTTGCGAGCGGACGAGCGGCTGAAGTAATACAGCACAAAAGCCGACAAGGCCAAAAAGGCGCTTAATAGCGAGAGGTAGGCCCACGTATCTATTTCAAAAAAACCAAATGCCCAGCCCTTCAGGCGACTGGCAAAAGACGGGGGAGGGGGCTGAATGTCATCGATGGCCGCATTCATGGCAAAAGCCAAATTGTGTTTGTAGTCCGCATTATCCGGATCGAGTTGTAGTGCCCGTTTGTAGTCGATAATAGCCCGTCCGATTTGATTTTGCTTAAACAGCGCATTGCCCAAGTTGTAGTATAGCGCTGGAGCGGCATAACCCCGGTGTACAATGCTGTCATACAGGGCTTGTGACTCAGCATATCGCCCCGCTGCATAGGCGGTATTGGCCCGCTGCCACAAATCGTACAGCTGCGTTTGTGAAGCGCTCGACAAAGCGATCGAGATAAGGGATGCGGAAAGTATTTTTTTCATTTTAATTCTCTATTCAATCGCGTGATAATCCCAGCGGCATTTTCATATATCTCGCGCATATGGGACGCGCTGACAGCGGCTGTATAGCGTTCAAACTGACTCTGATCCAGCGTCTGGAACAAGTCTGCCACAGTCCCTTGGCTCACATTCCTGGCGGTTAACGCCTCTTGTATAGACGCTCGGGTGAGCTGGGATTTATCGATGTGTAAGGCCGCGCTGATAAAACCGAGCAATGCCCGCTCTACCTCGGCGTAAAAAGCCTGATTGTCTCCCTTTTTAAGCATTTTTTTCGCTTGGGATAAACGCTTGTAGGCTTGTTTTCTGCGCAATTTCACCCCATCGACCGCTTTCCGGCGGACGAGCCATTTCCCCACGCAGGCGATGAGCAAAATCAGTGCTAAGGGAATACACAACAGCAAATAATATATTTTTGAACCGAAAAACACCTTCTTCCCGGTTTGCATCAACCCACCAGCCGGCTCGATATACCGGATATCCTTATCCAAAATCCTTACCTTTTGCTTGCTCGTGGAACCGGTAGCCGGCTGACTATCCCCGTCTTTTGATTCACCTTGGGTAACGCGAACCGCATAGGCTTTGGATCGCAACGTCTCATACTTTTTATCAGCGGGATCAAAATAGGTAAACACCACAGGGGGTATGGTGTACGTACCCCGGTAACGGGGCACGAGGACGTAATCATCCGCTACGCTACCGACCAAGCCACCAGCTGTCGCCCTAACGCGGGCACTGTGTCTGGGCTCGTAGCGTTCCAAATCCGCTGGAACCGCTGGCTCGGGTAAATCGAATAGCTCTAAATTGCCCCGCCCGCTCACCCGAATCGATAACGCTATGGATTCGCCGGCTTTCAATGTGGTTTTATCTGGATTGACACTGAGTTTGAATCGACCGACTGCCCCCGAAAAGTGAGGCGGTTTACCCGCCGATGGCAAAGGCTTTACATCGACGACTCGGCGGCCTGTAGATACTTTTATGCTTTCAGCCCGCGTTACGGGTCGGCCAAAGAAATCGTAACCACCCGTAGCCACGGCAATGGGTACTTCCATCTCAAAGGGATCGATGGTCAGCCGGCCGGATTTTTGGGGTATTAAAACCACCTTTCTCAGTGCGATCTCGTAATAATCTCTTCCATGCCAAGTCGTCTGTTTGTAATCGCTATCCCCCATCTTTACCTCCTGATTCCAAAAGCCCGGGAACTTTGGAAAATCTGTCGGGTTCAATGCGTTGTACAGATTTAGCCGCCGCCTATAAAGGATATAAGTCCCCGTTATGGATTGGCCTACATACGGATTTTTATCGGAGAGGGCCAATACGAAGTGTATGTCTCTGTCTGAACTCCGCTCATTTGAATCGGCCGATGGTGCTGCAGGGGCACTACCTGCTTTGACGACGATCTGTAAGGGCTCGGTCTGCATCACCTCGCTTCCCAATTTAATGCGCGCTGGACCGATCGTATGGATTCCAGTGCTTTCGGGCACCAAGACATAGGAGTACTGAATGCCCTGTGTTTGCTTGCCGTTTTCAAAACGGAAACTCGACTGTTGCATGGGTCCTGCATACAGCTGAAAACCTTTGAACTCAGGTGGTTTAAAGTCTGAAATCCGCACCTTGTAATTGCTCTGCAATTCAAAATCAAAGGTCACCGTCACGCGTTCGTCCTGATGGAGTTCGGTCTGGCTGGCCTTGGCTTTAAAGCTAGCGGCTTGTGCAAAAGCGCGGCAGCTGCAAAATGCGATTAAAAGTGCGAATCCGATGCGATAAAAAGCGCCCATCTCTTCCTTACCAATCTTTTTCGGCTTTACTTGCTCTTTCCTTTTGCTTTTCCTCTTGTCTTTTCGCCCAAACCTTTTTCTGCGTATCGCCCTCCGCATTTTGCAGGGCTTGCAACAACCGGTCTATCTGTCGATTCGAAAGCGATTTGGGCTGGCCTCGATCTCGGCTTGGGTTGCCCGGCTGCTGGTGTTTATCTCCCGCACTGTTTTTACCGCTATCCCGCTGGTTCTGGCCTTTGTTGTCCGTACCGCCGTTTTTACCCTGGCCTTTCTCGTTCTGATCTTTCTGATTCCGATCTTTTTTATTCTGGTTTTTGCCGCCCTGCTTTTGCTTCTTCAAACGGCTTTTGGCCAAGGCGTAGTTGTATCGGATTTCATCGTCTTTGGGTGCATTTCTCAAGGCTTGTAAGTAAGCCTTCACAGCGGGCGCATATCGCTGTTGTTTCATCAGGACATTACCCATATTGTACAGGGCATTGGCTTTTCGGCTCTTGCTTTGGGAGAGCCCAACGCTCAATCGATATTGCGCCAGCGCCCTTTTCAACGCTTCACCCCTGTAATACGCATTACCCAAATTGTAGTTGGCTTTCAATGAACCGGCATGCCCCTTCAAGGCCTTTAGATACTCGGTTTGGGCAGCTGCCCAATCGCTGCGCTCGTAGGCTTTGTTTCCCCGGCGAATGGTTTTGATAACCCCGACCTGGGCCTCTTGGGCGAGGAGAACCGTGGTACACGATACAAACAACATGGAAAACGAGATGCTGCTGAGCCTCATGGCTTTTCATTAAAAATATTCAACCGCTCAATCCACTGAGTCTTTCGCTCTAGGACTAAGGCGTCAAATACCAACAAGAGTAAAGCCAAACCCAAAAACCATTGAAACTGATTCTTATAATCCACAAAAGATTTGGATTCAAACTCGTTTTTATCCGCCTGGGCCCATACCGCTTTAAAGTACTTCGCCACGGCTGTCGCATTGCGCCCATAGATATACTTTCCGGCACCCGCAGCCGAAATGGCGCGCAGGGATTCGGGATGCATGCGGGTGATGACCGTCTCGCCCCGGCTGTCTTTCTTATAATCCACTAAGCGGCCCTTACCTCTGATGGGAATCGGGCTGCCCTTCGTCGTGCCAATCCCTACGGTGAAGACGTGAATACCACCCCTAGCGAGGGCCTCAGCTGCTTCAGTCGCATTTTTTCCGTGGTCCTCCCCATCGGAGAAGACGATGACAAAGCGGTTCTTTTGCGCATCCTGGCTCAAAACCTTATCGGCCATCTGCAAAGCCGTTGCAATTGCGGTGCCCTGGGCAGGAGCCCGATCGGTATCCACATCTTTCAAAAAAAACTGGGCAGCGGCGTAATCCGTGGTAATGGGCAATAGGTTGTACGCCCGGCCTGCGTAAATGATGATGCCGATTCGATCGCCGGTCAAACCGTCGATTATCCGATCGATCATTTGCACGGCTTGTCGCAAGCGGTTTGGCGCCACATCTTCGGCGAGCATACTCTTGGAAATGTCCAATAAAAAAGTCACATCCACCCCTTTTCGCACGATGGTTTTCAGTTGGGTGCCCACCCTTGGATTCACCATGGCGATGCTGAGCGCAGCGAACACCCATAGCATTAGAAATGCTTTTAGCCAGTATTTTCGGGATGATACATCTGGAAGTAGCGGCCGGAGCAAAGCGGGCTCTGCAAACTTCCGCCGCTTCCGTCGCTTCCATGTGTCAAGCAGCCAATACCCGAGAAATAAAATGGGTAGGGCAGCCAAGAGGATGAAATATTCCGGTTTATCCCATTCGTACATCTAAGCAAAAGTTTTAAAAACGCTCCAGCGCAATGCGATCTCAACAACGAGAAAAAATAAGGCCAGCGAGACGAGTGGACGGAAGTTTTCCACATAATTGTAATATTTGAACTCCCGGTATTCGGTCTGCTCCAATTTATCGATGTAAGCATAGATTTCCTGGAACCGCTCGTTGTTTGTCGCACGAAAATACTGGCCGCCCGTGATTTGGGCTATCTCTTTCAAAAGCGCCTCGTCGATCTCCACCTGAGCACGGGTATAAACGAGGCTCCCATCGCGGTTGATAGCTGGCATGCGCGCGTAACCGTTGCTGCCCACCCCTATGGTGTACACTTTAATGCCCTTTTCCCGGGCTATCTGTGCCATGGTTATGGGGTCAATGGCGCCCGCATTGTTTACCCCATCGGTCAAAAGGACGATTACCTTGCTCTGGGCCTGGCTATTTTTTAAGCGGTTGACAGCAGTCCCCAATCCCAAGCCAATGGCTGTCCCATCCTGTAAATATCCGTATTGTAAGTCGGCGATAGCACGCTGAACGATGCGGTGATCGGCGGTAACCGGTGATTGCGTAAAGGCTTCTCCCGCATAAGCGACCACGCCAATGCGATCCCCTTTCCGATGCTTGACAAAGCGCTCGGCTATGGCTTTGAGCGCTTCTAAGCGATTGGGTTTCAAATCTTGAGTCAACATGCTGGTCGACAGGTCTATCGCCATAACCATATCCACACCTTTTGTCACTTTGATATCCGATGTCACGTCCTGGGTACGGGGGCGCGCCAAGGCCAAAATGACGAGGCTGATCGCCGACAAACGCAAGGCGTACAAAAGGGGCTTCATCCGCACAAAGGCCCCCCGGTACCGGACAAAAGCCTGGGTGGCAGAAATGCGCAATGCCGCGTTTTGTTCCTTTCGCTTTGCGAAATACCAAAGCGCCAAAAGCGGGATGAGCAGCCAAAGCCAAAGCCATTTCTCACCTGCGAGTTCCATATGTTGCCAATCCAACCCATTCATACGCCTGCCCCTTCTCCATCCGCTTTTTGTTCTACAAGGGTGGTCTCATTCACCATGCGTTCCACTTCTTTGCGGTACTGCGCCCCATTGGCGTGCTGTGGGACCAGCTTGGCAAATTTGACCAAATCGGATTCCTTCAAAAACCGCGCTAGGCTGCGGTACAACTCCTTGGAAAAATCGCCGTTTGTCTTGAGCTGGGCCAGTATTTCATCCGAAGTGGACTCCAAGGCCGAGAACCCATACCGCCGCTCAAAATACCGCCTCAATACCTCCGTCAGTTCGGAGTAATAAGCCTTGTATTTCCCCTGTTTCAAATAAGGTTTGTCATCCAGTGCCTTCAAACGATTCAAGGCTTCGATGTGAGGCGGCCAGACCGTCTTTCGGGTTTGCCCCTCGTCCTTTCGCTTTCTATTGCGGACAAATAAGACGAACCCGACGACTGCGAGCAAGAGTACGATCCCCCCGACAAGCCAGGGCAAAAACTCGCGAAAGGTGTAGGGCGCTCGGTAAATGGGCTTGACGTCGTACATCTGCTGCACAGTCGTATCCACCGCTACACCGTACACCTCAAAGCCGATGGGCTGGGTGTAAACCGTGTCTCCATCCACGACAAAAGGGAGGGAATCTATCTTATACTTCCCCGAATCATAAGCGGTTACCACCCATTTTTGTCGATACACAGCGGGCAGCGTATCCACTGGGGTAAAGTCGATAACCTGTACCTTACCGATGGAATCCCGAGCGCTTGGAAAGCGAACTGAGCGATCCTTTCTAGCCGATAAAGTGAGGGTGATCGGTTCACCAATTCGAATTTGCAGGGTATCGGCGGCCACCTGAACAACAGGGGGTGGGACGGGATTTTGAGCCGAGATGAAACCCGGCCCAATTAGCAGAAACCATATGTAAAAATTCTTTTGCTCCATATATAAAGGTCAACGCCGACTGAAATAAGTCAGCAGTTTTTTTACGTATGAGTCCGTCGTCGCCATCTGACTCGCATCGGCACCTGAACGGGTGAAACCACCTACAAACCGCTTTTCCAAATCCGCATCGTATTGTCCATACGCCATACGAACGCGCTTAGACGACGTATTGACCAAAATATTTTCGCCGGTCTCGCAATCGATCAGGTTTAGCATCCCGAGATCGGGCAATTCCCGCTCTCGGTAATCGC
Source organism: Flavobacteriales bacterium (assembly GCA_036881805.1). Taxonomy (GTDB): domain Bacteria; phylum Bacteroidota; class Bacteroidia; order Flavobacteriales; family JANQLC01; genus JANQLC01. The sequence goes on along the minus strand of JBAJNK010000098.1, from coordinate 3,763 downwards.
ATACGCGAATGCCGGTTATATCGTGCTTCTGCGCTGCGATCTTAAGCGTTTGTTCGTAATCGACATCATTGAAATCCGAAAGGGTAAACGCAATGGTCTTCCGCTTTTGCACATTGCTCAAAAACCGCAATGCTCGGGAAATATTCGTCCGCCGGTTTTGGGGCTGGTATTCCAGCAATTCACTGATGATACGCAACACATGGGAGCGCCCTTTTTTGGGGGGTATATACAATTCTACTCGGTCTGAAAATAAAATCAACCCCACTTTGTCGTTGTTCTGTATGGCTGAAAAAGCCAGTGTGGCACTGATCTCCGTCAGCATTTCGCGTTTGGTTTGATTCTGGGTTCCAAAAAGTGCAGACCCGCTCACATCTACGAGGAGCATTAGGGTGAGCTCGCGCTCTTCTTCGAAAACCTTTACATAGGGTTCGTGATAGCGAGCGGTGACATTCCAATCGATATTCCGCACGTCGTCACCGAATTGATACAAGCGCACTTCGCCAAAGATCATACCCCGTCCTTTAAACGAGCTGTGGTACGCACCCGAAAAAAGGTGTTCGGAGAGCCGCTTCGTCTTAATCTCGATCCGTCTTACTTTCTGTAGTAACTCCTTCTTGTCCATGAAACATTGTAGGCGGGGTTTGCATAGTTCGGGATAGCCCAAGCACAGCTGGAAATCTAAGGTATTTCTACTTCATTTAAAATTTCATTGACCACATCTTCACTCGTCGTGTTCTCCGCCTCTGCTTCATAAGTGATTCCAACGCGGTGACGCAACACATCCAACGCCATGGTACGCACATCTTCGGGGATCACATAGCCCCGGTGCTTGATGAAAGCATACACCTTAGCACTCTGTGCCAAACTGATGGAACCCCTGGGTGAGGCGCCAAAAGCAATGAGGGGTTTGAGTTTTTCCAAACCGTATTTCTCCGGATTGCGGGTGGCAAAAATGATGTCGAGTATATACTTCTCTATCTTTTCATCCATGTACATCTGCTTAACGGCACGCCTGCCCTGCTCGATCTGGTCTAGGGAGACTACCGGATTCACCGAGCTGGCGCTGTCGTTTAAGTTTTGACGCAGGATTTTGACTTCGTCTGCCCATTCGGGGTAAGAGACGACGGCTTTCAGCATAAAGCGGTCGACCTGCGCTTCGGGAAGCGGATAAGTGCCTTCTTGTTCTATGGGATTTTGAGTAGCCAATACCAAAAATGGCTCCTGAAGCCTAAAGGTCTCTTCACCGATGGTTACCTGGTATTCCTGCATGGCTTCCAGCAGTGCGGATTGCACTTTGGCCGGTGCCCGGTTGATCTCATCAGCCAATACGAAGTTGGCAAATACAGGTCCTTTCTTTATCGAAAATTCATTCTCTTTGATATTGTAAATCAAGGTACCGATCACGTCAGCGGGCAGCAGATCAGGGGTAAACTGAATGCGGCTAAACGAACCCTGAACGGCTTTACTCAAGGTGTTAATGGCCAAGGTCTTCGCCAAGCCGGGAACACCTTCCAGTAAGATATGACCATCGCCCAACAGACCGATCAACAAGCGCTCCACCATCTTGTTTTGGCCTACGATGACTTTGTCGATCTCAGCGGTGAGCAAATTCACAAAGGCGCTCTCGCGTTCCACCATCTCATTGACAGCCCGAATATCAACCATTCCAACACCCTGACTCATAGCTTAAAGATTTTTATCTTCGTAAAAGAGTTATAAAAAACATGCCAGACTTAGCTAAAAAATCGCAAAATTTTGCTAAATGTTTACGATGGCTCTCGCCCCTCCGTGTATTCAGGCTTCTAGCGCAGCGACCCCAGGAAGGGTCTTGCCGGCTAAGCTTTCCAGCAAAGCCCCACCACCGGTAGAAACACAGCTCAACTGATTTTGAAGACCCAGCTTCTGAATTGCCGCTACGGAATCGCCCCCGCCCACCAGCGAAAAAGCACCATTTTGGGTAGCCTGGGCGATGTGACTCCCCAGTGTCATAGTCCCTTTCGCAAAGTTTGGAAATTCAAAAACGCCTAAGGGACCGTTCCACAATATGGTTCTCGAGCGCAGAATGACGTCCTTGTACCGGGCTGAGGTTTTCGGGCCGACATCCAATCCACGCCATCCGGTTGGAATTCGATCGCTGTCGAGTACTCTTGTATGCGCTCGGTCGGCAAACCGATCAGCAGCGACTACATCTATCGGCAAGGAGACGGCCACCCCTTGTTTTTTGGCTCGGTTCAAAATCCGACGGGCAACCGCCAATTTATCAGCCTCATGGATCGAGTCCCCAATCCGCCCGCCCAGTGCCTCGATAAAAGTAAAGGCCATGCCACCACCGACGATCAAATTATCGAGTCGAGGCAGTATATTTTCAACTGTGGCAATTTTGGATGAGACCTTGGCACCGCCGACGATCGCCGTGACGGGCTCCCTACCGTCTTTCAACACCTGATCTATCGCTTTTACCTCCTTTTCAAGGGCGTAACCCGCCGCTTTTCTACCGGGAAAAAACCGGGCGACTACCGCCGTAGAGGCGTGTGCACGGTGCGCTGTGGCAAAAGCATCATTTACATATATATCGCCCCATTCAGCCAATTGCTCGGCAAAGTGCAGGTCGCCTTGCACTTCTTCTTTGTGAAAGCGTAAATTTTCGAGCAGCAAAATCCGACCCTTCCGCAGCCTGGCAGCCTTTGCACGGGCTTCTCCACCCACCGCATCGGGGACAAAATCAACCGGAACGTTTAGAATTTGAGCTACTTCAGCTGCGATATGTCGCAATGAAAACCGCTTTTCTATTCCTTTTGGCCGACCCAAATGCGACATTAAAATGGCATGACCCCCATCGCTTACAACCTTTTCCACAGTGGGCTTCGACACTTCAATGCGCATGGTGTCCACCACCTGAAAACGATCATCCAAGGGCACGTTGTAATCCACGCGGACCAAAACGCGCTTGTCGGCTACATTAAAGTCATCTAAGGTTTTCATATTTTGGGCCTTTTGCCCAACCACTGGGTTGTAAGCCACTGACTGCGCAGCGTCGTGTGGGCCCAGCTGGGCTCGAACCAGCGACCGACGGATTATGAGTCCGGTGCTCTAACCCACTGAGCTATGGGCCCATTTTGTGGGTGCAATTTTACGACTTTTGTTCGATTCGCACAAGCGGGTTTATAGCGGCTTCTCATATGCTACTTCAGAACGAAAATGAGCATCCAAACACAGTGCCGATGGCATATTTAATCATTGGAGGCGAATGGTTATCGGAAGTGTATAGCCCAACCTAACCGGCTGTCCCCGCTGTTTGGCGGGTACCATCCTGGGTAGCGACCTTATGAAATCGATCGATAGCTTTTTCAAGTAATCATTTGGCGCGCGCGCGACCTGAATGTCAGAGATAGAACCATCTTTTTCAATGACGAAATGCACAAATACGCGTCCACCGCTGCCACCCCTCTCCGCATCGAGGTTTTTATTGAAGTATTTTTTAAATTTCCTTTGTAAGGACCGCTGAAAGCAATCGAATTTGGCTTCTTTTGTCCGGTACTTCTCACAACCGGGGTAAACGGGCACCGATTCTACCACAGCAAAGGTATAGATGGTGTTATCCACTTGCTCGCCCACATCGGAAACCGCATCTACAATCTCGACGGGTGCATCTTCTATGTCTACGGATTTGATCACCACATCTGCTACTTCCTGGTCATTCTCTACCACTTGAATTTCTGCAGGGGGGGGGGGGGCAGGTGGCGGGGGGGGGGGCATCTGTAAA
>JBAJNK010000097.1:0-8561 GCA_036881805.1 Flavobacteriales bacterium | reverse complement strand
TTATATATTTGGCACTCCATCTTAGATTTGTTAGATAACAGAATGATCAAGCAGTTCGCACTTATTTCAATCCTCTTTGTAACCGCGCTATTCAGCGGCTGTGATACGGCTGACCCGTATCGAGCTTCCATACCCAAGGAAATCAATGGGCGCTTGAAAATCATTAAAAACACCCTTCTAAGACAGGGTGAAAAGCAATTATCCATTGAATTTACATCGAACGACGCTAAGTATGCGCTAAGGGTGCAGTTCCTTACAAGAGGCTGGACATCTAAGGTCTACACTCGAGTATAGGGAGCTCGGGAATCCATGGGAAGCATTGTCGTCTCTAGATATCGACTTAACCGGTAAAAACTACAGACAAGCGATGAATTCTTTGGTTGAAAGACAGGCGAACCAACTGAGGGCGAGATATAAATTTTCTAAGATTGACAAGCCGGAGATCATCCTGTCACAAATACCGAAAGGGCTATTTAATAAGCTATCGAGAAGGGAGTATTACGATGCGGTAACCCAGGCTGTACTATACCATTGGGGTATTTTTAAGTCAGCCCAAAGGGCTGATGAGTCGAACGCAACGGATTGTCATTGCGGAAGGCTCGATACCTATATAAGCGGGGAATCGCCTTTTTTCTGTTTGGAGGACATTGTGGTACAGGCGGATTCGGCTTACGATATGTTTTACCAGCTGTCTCAAGAGAGCGATTTTGCAGGAAAGCAGTTCGTACCCGAGCAGACATTGAAATTTCTAAAAGAGAGAACGGGAACTGGGGTTTCCGCAAGCACCATTGACCGAATATTTAAGTCGGAATTTCGCCATTTTTGGAATGAGGCGCTCACGGAAGGTGATAGGAGTTGCGTTTTGAAAGCGATACAAGCCCGTTCGCCTAATGGAGCTATTGACCTCCATCTTGATCCAGAATGCCGTGCTTATAATGTATATTGGGGATTTGATTGTGGGTGTTGTGGAAATTATCCCAGTATTTGCAGTGACTGCGAGTGGATTTGTTATTGGCATGATAAACAATGCATAAATTGTACTCCCACATGGTTTTGTGGACCGGATTGCAGACCGGGTTGTCCCAATGAGCCATGGCCATGAGAAATATAGGTAAATCGCTTTTTATTATCAGTCTGATTATCTCAGCCTACTTTATCTTCCTGAGATTGGATTATTATTTTTTTAAAATTCACAGCATCACCCTTGGAGAGATTCGTGAGCTGATAACACTCCCCATTATAGGCATTTCATATATCCTTACAATAGCAACTCTCGTTCTTTGGATAAGGCATAAATGCTCCTTTCCGAGTTATCTATTCTTTGCCTTTACCCTATGGCTACTCAATAGCCTATCAACCCTATCCGTATGGCTATAGATTGTAAATGCAGACCGGGTTGTCCCAATGAGCCATGGTAGATATAAGAAATATGGGCAAGACATTTTTTGTTACCAGTCTAATTATTTCGGCTTACGCTATCTTTTTGGCATTGGACCATTACTTTTTTTAAATTGACAGCATCACCCTTGGAGAGATTCGTGAGCTGATAACGTTCCCACTTCTATTTTTTCAACGTATTCTCGGATTGTTATCTCTTGTTTTTTGGATAAGGCATAAGCGCCCATTTCCGAGTTATCTATTCTTTACCTTTATCCTATCACTGTGCAATATCTTAGTATTCTGGCTATAAAGTTGTAAATGCATACCGGAACTCTGTATCTGCTTAGACGGAAATACATACCGGGTTTGTCCAAATAGACTATTGAACCCTGAGAAATATCCGTATTCCGCGCTGCTTTTTATAGAGAGAATAAAAAACAGCTGCCGAGGATGGGTAAAAAGTCATCAGTAGGGTAAGTTTGTTTATGGGGTGTTGCCATATTGAGATTTTTATTATATTTGCTCGATAGATGTAGCCTTACGCCATGAAAAAAGCCACGCTGTTCTGCGTCCTCGCCTGCATACAAGGCATTATGGGTTGTAGCGATCCCAATTCCAATTGGGTCGGCAATCTCGACCCGAGCGCGAAAAGTCAAGGCGCTGATTCCCGTCCAGAAGTGGTGATAAACGACTGCCAACCGCTCGATCTCCAGTCGAATTTTCTAGCGATAAATAGCAAATCGGCAGCGGTGGGTTTTTCCGTTGCCCTATCCGCTTACGGTCGCTCGAGAGATATCCACATCTATCGGTTGTCTTCGGGTAACTACGCCTATGATTTGGATTTGGATGGCGAGGTGGATTTTCAAGTGCAACCCCTAAGCAGTGACTACAAATGCGTGAATTACTTAGACGAGAACGGCAAAATATTTGGGAAAGGCTGTATTCAAATTTCCGGCAACCGAGCCCGTTTGCGATTCGAGCCTGTATTTTCTAAAATTTCAAATCCGCGTCGTAAAGGTGAAACCTGGGAAGATTGCTTTGAAATGGAACGATCGGAATCATGGGTGCAATTTGTAACCGTTATGTGTACTGTTGAATGCCCAGAAGTTGTTTTAGCTGTATATTCAGGTATTGCCCTGGATTGCCTTTCTTGTCCTGAATGCGATGAATAAATTTTATATCATGTCTAAAGCACTTGTGAGAATATCAATTCTATTTATACTTCTCATTTTTCTGTTTATCGATTTAATCTTTTTTCATCCTCGTTCAAAAGCTTTAATTATCATTACAATCGCATTAATTCTTTTACGTTGGCTGATTATCTTTTTATTTCCAAAATTTATGGGGGAATACTTCCTTTCTGAAGTCAATTTGATTAAAAGAATAAGAAAGCGGAACCAATAATGATAAGATAGCATCACGTATTATGTATAAGTATCGCATTTTTAAGCCCCTCGTATATGAAAGAAGCGAGAAGGCATGAGATCGAATTTTTTAACCCGATCAGAAAGTTTTTTCGCAATGGTTGGAAAGCCCGAAAGGCCTAAGCAGGCATTGCCTGTAATGCTATGGGTCGGTGCCACAATCGAGGCGTTTTTACCTAAAAATTGAACAATCGGGGCCTAGACTATGAAACTGAAACACTATTTAATTCTAACAGCAGTTGTATCGACCATCTTTACCGTCTACTTTATCATAAATATGGGTTTGACTGGATTGTCGGAATGTATGGGCTTATCGTCAGTATGCCCGCGCTGTATTATAATTTGAAATGGCATACCCACCTACCCAAAATGGACAAAAAACCAGAAAATGAGAGCAGTGCCCAATGTAAAAATCACATATCGAGCATCTTATTTCTCGGCTTTGCAGGCTCAATCCCGTCATGGGTGGACAAAAGCGGTTAGACTTTTAACTGAACGTGCAATCCGAGCAGGTCGCTGTGCTGTTCCAAAATGGGTTTGACCCTTTCGTTTAAAAACTGAGCGGTCTGCTCCGGGGCAAAGCCGATAAAATTTTTAGAGTCTAAAATTCCCATCAGCGCTTCTTTATCCATTTTGATGCGTTTGTCGGCCGATAGACGGGCGATTAGATCATTGGGTTTGCCGTGCTGCTTGAGCTGCTGAGCGGATTTCATGGAATGGGCGCGAATGATTTCGTGCAATTCCTGGCGATCACCGCCGTTTTTCACGCCCGCCATAATGATGTGCTCCGTCGCCATAAAGGGCAATTCCTCTCGAATGTGACGCGCGATCACCTCGGGATAAACCACCAAACCCTCGGCCACATTATGCCAAATCTCCAAAATCGCATCGGTAGCGAGCATGGCCTGAGGCAGGCTGAGGCGCTTGTTGGCCGAATCGTCTAAGGTGCGTTCAAACCATTGGGTGGCTGCTACCATAGCGGTGCTGGTGCTCATCGAAATCACAAATTTGGAAAGCGCAGCCATGCGCTCGCTCCGCATGGGGTTGCGCTTGTAAGCCATGGCACTGGAGCCGATTTGGTCTGCGCTGAAAGGCTCTTCCACTTCCTTTAGGTTTTGGAGCAGGCGGACATCATTGCTAAACTTGTGTGCGGATTGCGCCAGGTTGGAGAGCAGGTGTAAGACGCTAGCGTCTATTTTTCGGTCGTATGTTTGGCCGCTGACCGCAAATACGCCCTTAAAGCCAAAGCGCTGGGCGAGTCTTTGGTCGAGCTCCTGTGCTTTTGCAAAATCCCCATCAAACAATGCTTTGAAACTGGCCGCGGTACCGGTTGCGCCCTTTACACCCCGAAACCGCAATGATGCGGACAAAAATTCCAGTTCTTCCCAATCCAATAGCAGGCTTTGAATCCAAAGGGTGGCGCGCTTGCCCACGGTGGTCAGTTGGGCGGGCTGGTAGTGCGTAAACCCCAAGGTGGGCAGGTCTTTCCATCGGTCGGCAAACCGGGCGAGTACCGCGATGACGTCGATGAGTTTTCGCTTCAAAATCAGCAGACCATCTCGAATTTGAATCAAGTCGGTATTGTCTCCCACAAAGGCGCTGGTCGCACCGAGGTGGATGATCGACTTGGCAGCGGGCGCAGCGTCGCCAAAGGCGTGTATATGCGCCATCACATCGTGGCGAAATTTCTTTTCGTATGCTTGGACACGCGACCAGTCGATGGCCTCCAAATTGTCGCGCAAGGCTTTGAGCTGATCTTCTCGGATGGGCAAACCCAAATCGCGTTCCACTTCGGCCAAAGCCAACCAGAGCGCACGCCAGGTGGTAAACTTGTTTTTTGGGGAAAAGTTGTAGCTCATCTCCGCGCTCGCATATCGCTCCACCAAGGGGTTGCGGTAAGTATCCATCACTTTAAATCGTTTGTTCGGATTATATTTTGGTTTCGATCGGCTCCGATGGACACCATGGCGATCGGGGTTTCCGTAAAGGATTCGATAAACTGCAAATAGGCTTTACAGGCTTCCGGTAGCGACTCATAGCGGGTCGTCATTGCAATGTCTTGTGCCCAGCCCGCCAGTTCCTTATAAATCGGCACAGCGCAATACAGCGATTCGGTGTTCGCCGGCACCGTATCGCATGGTGTTCCATGGATTTGATAGCCCACGCATACCTTCAGCGCATCGAAGCCGCTCAGCACATCCAATTTGGTCAGTGCGATATCGGTAATGCCGTTGATCGTACAGGCGTATTTGGCAGCTATTAGATCCAACCAGCCGCAACGGCGTGGGCGGCCGGTAGTCGCACCGAATTCCCGTCCCTTTTTCCGGATGACTTCAGCTGTGGAATCCCTTAGCTCGGTTACAAAAGGGCCTTCACCCACTCGGGTACAATAGGCTTTCATCACACCCACTTGCCGATCTAATAAAGTAGGGGGCACACCTGTGCCTATGCTGACACCACCGGTGCTGGGCGAAGAGGCGGTGACATAGGGATAGGTTCCGTAGTCGATGTCGAGCATCAGCGCTTGGGCGCCTTCAAACAAGACCGTCCGGCCAGATCGAACCGCTTCGTTCAACACTTTTGCGGAGTCTATGACCCGGTGCTTCAACTGCGCCGCATAAGTGCGGTATTCCGCGTGAATCTGATCGAAATCCAGCGGCGATTCAGCATAAACCTTTTCCAGTAGGGTATTCTTTTCGCTGAGGTTTTCCCGGAGCAGCCTTGAAAAGCGCGATTCATCGATCCAGTCGGCTACCCGAATGCCACAACGCGATACCTTGTCTGCATAACAGGGTCCGATACCGCGGCGGGTCGTGCCGATCCTTTTTTGGCGTTTTTTCTCCTGGGCCGCATCCAACCTGATGTGGTACGGCATGATGAGGTGGGCGCGGTCGCTGATCCACAAATTTTTAGTGCCAACCCCTTTGGCGGTTAGCGCCGCTAACTCCTCGAGTAAGACTTTGGGGTCCAAGACCACACCTGGACCGATAATGCATTGCGCATTTTGATGTAAAATACCAGAGGGCAAGAGGTGGAGGATGAATTTTTCACCCTTTGCCACCACCGTATGCCCGGCGTTGTTGCCGCCCTGAAATCGGACGATATAATCGGCTCGGGGCGCCAGCACATCGATGACCTTGCCTTTTCCTTCGTCACCCCACTGGGTGCCGACTATTGTATAAGTGGGCATGCGTCTTAGCTTGAAATCGTCCCACAGCAAAGGTATTGAGAATTTTTATGGCTTCTCATGATTTTTTCCGGTGCGGGGTGACTACGCCCCCAACCGTATACTCCTCGACGTTTGTCCTGGCACGGCTATATCCGATTGCGGAATCAATCGCATGCGAAAGGCCTAAAAACAGGCCTTATTTTTCTGTTCTTGTGGAATGGTGCTAAACGGCCAATCTTATTCTTTGACGTTTTTCTCCTGTGTTAGTCTAAAAAGGGACTTATTTTTTCGGTTTGCGTTTGACGGTTTGAAAAAGGTTTTTTTGCTTTTGTCCTTTTACGACGGTTTAAGAAACAGATTTATCGCTGCCGGTTTTGACTCTTTGCGGCGTTTGGAAAAGCGTTTAGTCCACATTATCGTGTAAAAATGAATTGTTATCCCGCAGGCGAATCTCGTTGTCCTCGCCGACATCCAAGGTAAAACGAGACAGGCTGTTCCCATCATCCGATAGATCGATCCCCTTGCGCTTATAGGCGGGTTGATCACCGTACTCAGTGGATTTTTTGGGTGTGTGCTCAAAGTGGTAATTGTATGCGTGCAGTCGCTGTCTGCGCGCCAGCGCTTTGCGCGTCATCGCTTCGAAAATGGGGCTATCAAAAGGATTTTCCAATGCCTCATCCCCAGGCGCTAAGCTTTTGTCGGGATGGGTGTCGATTTCTTTTGCCGCATGTCTGACTTCAAAATTCAGGTCATCTTCACCCCCTGGTTCCAACTGGTGTCTTCGGATCGATTCGGGTTGCGTTTCAGGCGCAGCTGCATCTCTTACGGGCTCTGCTTGCCCCGCTGCGCTGCCGTCTAATGGTGACTCGTCAAACGAAAAAGTCTGCTGATCAGGTGCGCTTCGATCGCTATCGTCACCCTTTTCCCCTTGCACCAAGGGTTGGTTTAAAACCGTATCGGATCGCATTTTTTCCTGTAGAGAAGGTTTTAAGTCAAGGGGCTCTACGTCGTATATTTCGCTCGATGCGGGCTCGTTTTCTCGGGGCGCATCATCACGAGCCAGCTCGCCGGGCCGGGTGACCATGGTTTTCGTGATGGGTTGTTCATCGTCTAAGGCGTGATAGACCTTTTTCGCTTCTTTATCCACGATGAATTCTTGTTGCGAAGTGGAAAAACCCGTCGCTACGATTGTAATGCTCACACCCTCCTCCAAATCGTCATCCTCGCCAATACCCATGATGATATTGGCGTTGTTTCCCGCTTCGTTTTGGATGTATTCATTGATGCTGGCAATCTCGTCCATAGTGATCTCTTTGGTTCCGGAAACGATCAGGAGCAAGACATTTTGGGAGCCTGTAATTTTATTGTTGTTCAATAAGGGGGAGTCCAACGCTTTGACAATCCCCTCCTTGGCGCGATTCGAACCGGTGGCCGTCGCTGAACCCATGATGGCCGTGCCACTGCTTGCCAAGACGGTCTTTACGTCGTGCAAATCGATGTTTTGCGTGAAGTGATGGGTAATGACATCGGCAATTCCCTTTGCAGCTGTAGTCAAAACCCGATCGGCCTTGGAAAAACCTTCTTTAAAACCCAAATCACCGTAAAGCTCTCTGAGCTTTTCGTTGTTAATCACAATTAGGGAATCGACGTGTTTGCGCATTTCTCCGATACCCGATTTGGCTTGTTCGAGGCGTTTTTTCCCTTCAAAGTAGAAGGGTGTGGTCACGATTCCCACGGTTAAAATATCCAAATCGCGCGCGATTGAAGCGATGACCGGCGCTGCGCCCGTGCCGGTGCCCCCACCCATCCCAGCTGTGATAAAGAGCATTTTGGTGTTCGTCGATAAGGTGCTCTTTACCGCATCGACGCTCTCAACGGCTGCCTTTTTTCCAATTTCAGGGTTGGCGCCCGCGCCCAAGCCCTCGGTCAGGGAAACCCCCAATTGCACCTTGCTCGGGACTGGACTGTTGTTGAGCGCCTGGGCATCGGTATTGCACACGACGAAATCCACGCCGTGGATGCCCTGGTTAAACATGTAGTTCACGGCATTGGTACCCCCACCGCCTACACCCATAACCTTAATGGAAGCGGAACGGTTCTTGGGCAGATCAAAGGTGATACCGCCCCCTGGAAAATTCGTGTTGCTCATCGTGTATCATTTTTAAGTCTACTCGGAATCATTTAAAAATTGTTTAAACTTTTCTGTCCAATTTTCAAAAAAAGATTTTATGCGCTTGTCGGCTGTTTTTTCCTGTTGGCGATCCAGCGCTGTGCGCAAGGATTCATCTTCACTACCCGCACTTTGCCCCGTTCGATTCCCATCCAAACCCTTCATGACCAATCCAACAGCGGTTGCGTAGATCGGGCTGGTCAGTTCTCCAGGGGCCCCACCCGCCAAATGCTCGTCGGGATATCCGACTCGCGTATCCATACCGGTGATGTACTCGGTGAGCTGGCGCAGGTGTTTTAATTGTGCACCGCCGCCGGTCAGTACAATACCTGCGATCAGTTTCTTTTTTTGATCCACATGTCCATAATTGGAAATCTCTATATTTACCTGGCCTATGATTTCGCTCACGCGGGCATGG
>JBAJNK010000096.1:0-9020 GCA_036881805.1 Flavobacteriales bacterium | reverse complement strand
GGATCAAGGGTATTGCCATATTATATTTCATAATGGTGAGTTATTTAGTAACAAGCCAAAGGTACAACAATTATCATATGATTTACCCGTGGATTTAAATAATAATATATCTCGTCTCGATTTTAATCACATTTATGATAAAGACACGATTCACAATTGCATTAAAAATCACATGAAACACAACCGAGTACTCGCATCGACTGTATAAGGGAGAGGGCACTGAGATTGATTTAGAAAGGTGATTCCGATCAGCCCTACTGGCTTTTAACACTATATTTCAGCTTGCCAATTCAGCTTGAAAAAGCGATCTTATTTTTTTGTATTTGCGTCTGTGTGGTGCTTGAAAAGGGGCTTTCTTGTGCTTGTCATATAGGTCGGCTTGAAGACTTGACGGTTGCAAAATCCCAATACTATCTTGTTGTTGTTTGTGTGTGCTCGTTTAAAAAGGGCTTATCTCTTTGCCGTTTACCCTGTGGTTAACCCAGCCAGCCTTTTACTGCTGTAAGTCGGTTTGATAAGCGGGTATTTTTGTTTCCGCTTGGCGGTTTAAAAGCGTGTTTATTTCTTTGAAGGCTTAAAAAAGTGGTTTTGCCTTTTTATTGCTTAAAAAACGGGTTTTTATTTTCGTCTCTATGAGTCTTCTAAAAGTGGGCTTGATTTCTCGTTTTTATCGCTTTATGTCGGTCTGTAAAAAGACTTATTTTTTGTATTTGTTCTGCTTTGTGTTGAAAAGCTGTACTTGGCCTTTGTTTCTGAGCGTTGTAGGTGGATAGCTGCCATGCAGTGGATAGGCTTTGGGCAGCAAGGGAAGGGAATCCACGAAACGATAGATTTATAATATCGGGGTAAGGCTATCGATTTATCCTTTTGTCGCTAGCGCTTTTCCCACCTTATCTGAGGCTTCTTGCAAGCTCACTGCTGAATGCACTGCTAAGCCGCTTTTATCGATCATCGCTTGGGCCATCTCGGCATGGGTTCCCTGCAAACGCACGATGATCGGCACTTGAATCCCATCCCCCATATTTTTATAGGCATCGATAATGCCCTGTGCCACCCGATCGCAGCGCACGATTCCCCCGAATACGTTTACCAGAATGGCTTTCACATTTGGTTCTGTCAAGATGATCTGAAAGCCTTTTTCCACGCGATTCGCATCGGCGGTGCCCCCTACATCTAAAAAGTTGGCTGGGCTTCCACCCGAGAGCTTGATGATATCCATAGTGGCCATTGCCAAGCCCGCCCCATTGACCATACATCCTACATTTCCATCGAGTTTGATAAAGTTGAGCCCAGCTCGATCGGCTTCCACTTCGGCTGGGTCTTCTTCCCGGGTATCGCGCAGGGTTGTATAGTCTTTGTGACGAAACAGCGCACTGTTGTCCAAGATGACCTTCGCATCTACGGCCATAATTTTGTCATCCGAAGTTTTTAAAACCGGGTTGATTTCAAAGAGCGATGCATCGGATTTTTCATATGCCTCGCAAAGGGCTGTTACAAAATGAATCATCTCCTTAAAAGCTCGGCCACGCAACCCCAACGCAAAGGCAATTTTACGCGCTTGAAAGGGCAGGATACCCATTCCGGGTTCCAGGGTTTCGGTAAAGATTTTATCCGGTGTGCGTGCGGCTACGGTTTCGATATCCATGCCGCCTTCGGGCGAATACACAATCATATGCTTGGCTTGGGTACGGTCGAGCAAAATCGACATATAGTACTCTTGCGTTTCCGATTCACCGGGATAGTATACATCCTCGGCCACGAGTACCTGGTTGACCCGCTTCCCCGCCTTTGTAGTCTGTGGTGTGACCAACTGCATACCCAGGATTTGTCCGGCTAGGCTTTTCACCTCATCCAGTGACTTGGCGAGCTTGACGCCCCCCCCCTTGCCGCGGCCGCCCGCGTGTACTTGTGCCTTGATCACCCACCATTGCGTGCCGGTTTCCGCCGAAAGCCTTTTGGCTGCTGTTACAGCCCTTTCAGCCGTGTCGGCTACCATGCCCCGTTGTATGCGCACATCGAATGCGCTTAAAATGTCCTTTCCTTGATATTCGTGCAGATTCATAATTCATTTTTTGAGCTAGCACAAATGTAAAAATCTACTGGTAAATCAACCCGTCTGTTACTCGCATTTTAAAATGACTAACTTGCACGGGCGATGAGCAGTATGATTAAGGGCGTAAATATTTACAAGACCTTTGTTGGTGTAAGGGTGCTAAAAGGCATAGACATCGAGGTGCAGTCGAGAGAAATCGTCAGTATTACAGGTGAATCGGGTGCTGGCAAAACCACCTTGCTTCAGATCTTGGGTACGCTAGCCAAACCGGATAGCGCGCCCAAGGCCGAAATTTTGATCGACAACCGCAAACTGAGTGCGCTCAACGATCGCAAGCTATCCCGGTTTCGGAATCGAAACATCGGGTTTGTCTTTCAGTTTCACCGCTTGTTACCCGAGTTTAACGCCTTGGAAAATATCGCTTTACCCGCGCTTATCGCTGGGTATTCCAGAAGTGATGCACGGAAAAAAGCACAGGCGTTGTTGCGGTTTTTGAAACTCGAAAACCGCAGCGAACACAAACCCAATCAACTCTCCGGTGGTGAGCAGCAACGCGTGGCTGTAGCCCGAGCACTGATCAATCGACCCAAAGTCGTCCTCGCGGATGAACCTTCTGGCAATCTCGACAGTGGCCATGCAGCTGCCTTGCATCAATTGTTTTTTGACTTGCGAAGCGAATTTGACCAAACCTTTGTCATCGTGACACACAACAAGGAATTGGCCGAAATGGCAGACCGAAAGATCGAAATGGCAGATGGTTTTATCAAGCGCGCTTCATGACTGGTATCGAGACACCGATTTCCCCTTTGTGCGATGAATCTTGAAAACCTGCGATCATTTCTCAATGACAGGGCCGAGGTGTATCAAAATCCAAAATTCATCGGCGACGACCCCATTCAGGTCCCACACCGATTTTCAAAGAGACAGGACATTGAAATCGCGGCTTTTTTGAGCGCAACCATCGCTTGGGGCAATCGCAAAACGATCGTTAAAAGCGCCTCAAAAATAATGGCATTGCTGGCCGATTCGCCTTATGACTTCATTAAAAACCACACGGCAAACGACTTGGAAGAACTACCTCCTTTTGCACACCGCACGTTCCATTCAGCAGACCTCAGATTTTTTATCCAAAGGTTGCGAGTCCTCTACGATCGATCCGATACGCTGGAAACCTATTTTATGCCCCAGGTGACAGAAAGCGGTTTAAAGCACGGCATCGGCCGATTTCGGAAACAATTTTTGGGTGACCGAGGTGGGCACCGCGCGGCAAAGCACGTTTCCAACCCTTTGAAAAATAGTGCGTCCAAAAGGCTTAACCTGTTTTTACGCTGGATGGTGCGCAGCGCATCGATGGGCGTGGATTTCGGTCTGTGGAAAGGCATTTCGCCTCGGTTCCTGTCCATTCCCTTGGATGTGCACAGCGGTCGCATCGCGCGAAAATTGGGTTTGATCAAGCGATCGCAAAACGATTGGAAAGCAGTTGAAGAATTAGATAAGAAGCTCAGAAAACTAGATCCCGCGGATCCGGTAAAGTACGATTTTGCGCTATTTGGACTGAGTATTTTCGAAAAATTCTAAGACTGTGAGCGGCTATTTCTCAGCCTGTATCAATTGGAAATAAATCTTAACTTTGTATCTAACCAAAATATAAAGCGCGTGGACATCTCTGCTGTAGATTGGAGCCGAGTCGCAACGGGATCAGTTGAATACGGTATAAAGACTATCGAGTTTATCCCCATCATGTGGGTCGGCTTTTGGTTGGCCAACTGGGTGGGCAAAGTGGGCAGTCGCCTCATGGAGAAGAATCGGGTGGGTACCGCCCTGCGCAAGTTCATACACAACCCAAGTGTCGTATTCCTCCGAGACTAGTCCATCAGATTGGCGTGCTTGTCAACCACCACACCCCCAAGCCTGCTTTTTACGGGCTTTCAAACATGTTACAGACCGATTTAACATTTGGTTACATATATCGGAGAAACGCGCCGCAAAACGCCTCGCTGCTGTTACTCTTACACGGCTATGGTAGTGATGAGCGGGACTTATTCCACTTTGCTGCGCACTTACCTGCGCATTATTTCGTGGCGTCCATTCGGGCACCTCATATTTTACCCTTTGGCGGTTACGCCTGGTATGCCCTGACAGCTGATGCAGCTGGAAAGACAAAATTCGATGATGCCCAGGCCCTGGAGTCGCATCGCGGTTTGTCCAAACTCATCGATGAACTAAAGGTGAAACACGAACTGTCTGATGAAAGGGTTGTAGTAGTCGGATTTAGCCAGGGGGCTGCAATGGGTTACGGTCTAGCGTTGAGCCATCCCCAAAAAATAGGGAAAATCGCTGCGATGAGCGGGTATTTAACCCCGGATTTCATGCCCAACCCACCCAAAGACTGCGTCGGTTTGAAAGTTTTCATCTCCCATGGCACGGCGGATGCCGTCGTGCCCTTCCATTTGGGGTTACAAGCCTGCGAATTGTTGCGAGGCATCGGCATCAAGCCCGAATTTAAATGTTATGAACACATGGGACACAACATCGGTGCAGCGAGTTTTGCCGATATGCTTAGATTTTTGAAAACCGCTTAAAATGCCGAGCGGAAATGGAGCGGTAATCTCTCTTTTCAGGTCGTCCTTAGCGACAAACAAAACCCAAAAAATAAAACCCACTTTTCAAACCGACTCACAAGACAAACACCAAAGGCAAAAAAACAAGACCTCAAAACGAATCGTCCTCAAAAAAATACGGCTTTTCAATAGGTTTTAGACATCGCATATCGATCGCGTATAAAATTTTAGCTTGGTCTTTCTCTCTCTTTTAGAGTTTTTTGGGTGATTTTTTCTCAGTGTTTTCGGGGGATTTTGTGGATTTTTACCCCCTGTTTTGGCATTTTTCCCATGCGTATCCAAACGGTATTTTACAGTTATATCGTCCCTCATCCCCCGCTCATCTCCATGCTGGGACGATCCGTTTTACGCCCCTGGTGCGGAAAATTTGGATTGTAAAGGGGTGATATATAGCTTTACAGCTTGGGTCGATCCTTTGAATGGATATAAGGATTCATCTTTGTCTTATCGGTCTCATCGGCGACTGAGTCTGTGCTCGTGTAAAGACGCATCGTATTTCGCCGTATCCAATACGCTGTATTTGGGGCGTTTCGCCCCTGGGTTTAAGTCTTTGGTCTCAATGGGCTTTACACAGCATTGGGGGTTTACTTCAGCTGCGATTTCCCGCGCGATTTCATATCGGGTTTGCGGCTTCCCACCGCAGAGATGATACAGCCCGAAGGGAAGTCCCCACTGCAACGCCTTTAGCGTTTGTGCGACCAACCAGCTGGCCTCTGTCAAACAGCCCTTTTGGTCGTTTACGACCTGTAGCTCCACCTGGGTCCTCGCCCTGTGGATGAGGGTTTTGACAAAATTTTTGCCGTAGCCACTGTAGAGCCATGCGGTTCGAAATAGGTAAAAGTCGATTCCGGATTGCTGAATCACCTGTTCACCCAACCACTTGCTGTAACCGTAATAATTGATCGGGTTGGGGGTATCGGTTTCGCGATAGGGCTGGTTTTTTTTGCCATCGAATACGTAATCGGTGGAATAATGTACCAGGCGCATGGCGTATTTCTTACAGGCTTCCACCAAGTGTTTTGCTGTGGTGACGTTCCCTATATATGCTGCTTTCCTTTCGGTTTCAGCTAGGTCCACAGCTGTATAGGCGGCGCAGTTGATCACGATGTCAAAGGGCTTTTCCGCAAAGAAAGACGCCGTGTCACGCCAGTTGGCCAAATCCAAGTCCCCGCGACCGGCAAAGGAAAAATCAAAGCGCTCAAACCCAGAGCTGATTGGGCGGAAACTCCTTCCCAATTGACCATCCGCACCGGTTACCAGCACTTTTAGTGCCCCGCGCGCGTCCACTCTTCCAAACTTAGGAGCTGGCTGTCTCGTTTAGAAAGGACGATCGCACCGCTCTCGACTTGCCAATCGATGTTCAATTGTGGATCGTCGTAACGGATGCCGGTCTCATTGTCTCCGTTGTAATAATTATCGCATTTGTAGCACACTTCAGCGCCTTCGCTCAACGCGACAAAACCATGTGCAAAACCCCGGGGGATGAATAGCTGTTTGCGATTTTTACCGGATAGCTCGATGGAAAAATACCGCTTATAGGTTTTGGAATCCGGTCGCAGATCAACCGCTACATCCAAGACCTTGCCACTGAGGACTCGTACCAACTTCGCTTGTGCATAATCTTGCTTTTGCATATGCAAACCCCGCAGTACACCATAGTGGGAACGCGATTGGTTGTCTTGTACAAAAATCGTGTTCATAAGGGTTTCAGCCTGGAATTTTTTTTGGTTGAAGCTCTCGAAGAAATAGCCGCGCTCGTCCTCGGTTATTTCCGGGTCGATCACAAAGCAGCCATCGAGGGATGTCTCGGCAATGCGCATGGGTCAAAAAGACATTTTTAATTGGTTAGGTAAACGGGTCATTTTTTCTCGATTGCGTTTGAAGTTCGATACGCCAATCCCCAAAAGTCGTACGCTGTTCAATGGGTTGCTGTGCGAGAGCAATGCCCTTGCAATCGGGTAAATTTCATGAAAGGTACTGATAAAGCGCGAGGTGGTATGACTGCGCGTTTGGATTTGGAAGTTTGAAAATTTCATCTTTAAGGTGACCGTCCTGCCAGCTGATTTGTTTTTCTCCAGGCGAGAAGCCAATTTCAGGGTGAGTTTCTTTAATTCGCTTTCCAGGGATACCAGGCCGACTTTATCTTCGAGAAAGGTATTTTCTACGCTTAGCGACTTGCGCTTGCGGTCGGGCTTTACCGGACTGTTGTGAATGCCGCGTACCACCTCGTAGTAATAGTAGCCTGGCTTGCCAAAGGCTTCCACCAGTGCTGAGAGCGGTTGCGCTTTGAGCGCTTTTCCCGTAAAAATTCCCTCGTTTTTCATCTTGCGCGCCGTGACCTTTCCAATGCCATAAAACTTTTCGATCGGCAAGCGCTCCAAAAAGGCATCGATTTGATCGGGTCGGATTACGCTTTGCCCGTCGGGCTTGTTCAGGCCTGATGCGAGCTTAGCCAAGAACTTGTTTACGGAGATACCCGCTGAGGCTGTAAGCCCTGTTTTTCGAAAGATTTTGTTTCGAATGTCCCGTGCTATTTTCGCTGCCGAGCCCTGGTTTTTCTCGTCGGTCGTGACATCTAAGTAAGCCTCATCCAAAGCGAGGGGTTCGACCGCATCGGTGTACTCGAAAAAGATTGCCCGGATTTGCCTCGAGACTTCGCTATAAGTCTCAAAGCGGGGGTTTACAAAGATAAGTGCTGGGCAGCGCTTCCGAGCCTGTTTTCCAGGCATGCCACTCCGCACACCGAATTTTCGCGCTTCATAACTCGCAGTAGCGACCACACCCCGCTCCGAACCGCCCCCTACAGCAATGGGCTTGCCTTGCCACTCGGGATTGTCTCGCTGTTCTACCGAGGCGTAAAACGCATCCATATCGATGTGGATAATTTTGCGAATTTTTATCCCTGATTCCACACTGGACAAAGATAGGAAAATCAAGCGGCTTTTTCTCAGATATCTACACGGAATGGCTCGTGCTGAAAGTCATACCTTTGCGAGATGCCAGCTGACAAAGATCAAAATTTAACACCGCTCACCGAGCTGGGGGAATTCGGGCTCGTCAGAGCGCTCACCCAGCGAATCCAGATCAAAGACCCATCTACCCGCAAAGGGGTGGGGGACGATGCAGCGGTATTGCACTTCGAGGGCACGGATACCCTGGTCTCTACCGATCTCCTGGTGGAAGGCGTACACTTCAACCTGGCTTACACACCGCTTGAACACTTGGGATACAAAGCGGTGGTCGTCAATTTGAGCGATATTTATGCGATGAATGCCAAAGCCTCGCAAATCCTGGTTTCCTTAGCGGTTTCCAATCGCTTTACCCTGGAGGCGCTCGAGACGCTTTACGCTGGGATTCATTCGGCTGCCCAGCATTATAATGTCGATGTTGTAGGTGGCGATACCACCTCGTCTGCTTCCGGCTTGCTCATCGGTGTTACGGCTGTGGGCCATGCCAAAAGGGAAGAAGTCGTGTATCGAAAAGGGGCCAAACCGATGGATTTGTTGGTGGTCAGCGGCGATTTGGGCGCTGCTTACCTCGGCTTGCAGATTTTGGAACGCGAAAATGAAGTCTTTCAGGTCAATCCCTATACACAGCCAGATTTATCGCCTTATGCCTACCTGTTGGAACGCCAACTCAAACCCGAAGCGCGCCGAGACATCCCACTGCTCTTGGCGAAATTGGGTGTTAACCCCACAGCTATGATCGACATTTCCGACGGTTTGTCTTCTGAAATTTTGCACCTGTGCGACCAATCGGACGTAGGCGTGCGTTTATATGAAGATAAAATTCCCTTGGATCCCCAGGTGATCCGCACAGCCGAAGAACTGAATTTAAACAGCAGCACGGCCGCGCTGAATGGTGGTGAAGATTATGAACTGCTCTTCACCATCGGGGTTCAGGACTACGATAAAATTAAAGGAAATCCGAACTTGTCGGCCATCGGCCACATCGTGGAAAGAGGCAAAGGCGCCTATATGATTAGTCGTGACGGGGCGGAAACTCCCTTGCAGGCACAGGGTTGGGATGCGTTGAAATCATGGCAGAAAAAAAAGGGCGACCAGTCCAAATAGCCAATCCCATCAAGTGGATTTTATAGTTGTTGTGAAATGGAAGTCTCTGTATACCTGACAATCTAATGCAGGAATATCTTTTAAAGGCGTTTGAGGCCGAAACAAAGAATGGAAATAAAATAAGTGCGGGGTTTTAAGGGATAAAAAATCAATTTATAAGGCGGGGATTTTGGGATAGGGGGTAATTCAAAATTGCAGCACTTTTTGGCACAGGCCGGTGAAGAGACCTATGGGCTTAAATCCTTTCACGAATATACCTACCCCAAAAACCCG
>JBAJNK010000095.1:0-5589 GCA_036881805.1 Flavobacteriales bacterium | reverse complement strand
TTTTGCTAAGCGTTCCTGTAATTCCATATGTCATCAAATAACCATCAAATAAAAAACTGTTTGATAATCAGATATTTACGCTCTATTTCGTCATTTTCTATACTTAGTCATCAAATAACCATCAAATAAAAAACTGTTTGATAATCAGGCATTTACACTCTATTTCGTCATTTTCTATACTTAGTCATCAAATAAGAGTCGACTTCGACTTCCAAGTATTCCCGATAATCCTCGAATCCGCATGGATCACAAGGCATAGCCAAAGCACATCACAGCGATCATGGATGATCAATCCTTGTTCAAGCCCCAGATGAGGCGTATGCCTTTGAGTGTATGCAGTTTATCGAAGCGATCGAATTTATCGGACAAATCCCGAAAGACGTGGGACATACCCCCTGTGAGGATAACCATATGCGTCTGCCCGCGTTCCTGATCGATCCGATCGATCAGGCCTTCCGCCATGCTGAGAAAGCCATATACGATCCCGGATTGAATACACGCTGTCGTATGGGTACCGATAACCTCTGGCGGTACCTCGATTTCAATGTGGGATAGTTGGGCGGTGTTTTCCACCAGGGATTGGAGCGCTGCTTTCACGCCCGGTGCGATGATCACCCCTTTTATATCACCTGTTTTGTCGACCACCGTATGGGTGAGCGCCGTACCGAAGTCCACGATTATCGTATCCTTTTTGTACAACTGAAAAGCCGCTTCCGCATTGGCGAGCAAGTCTGCCCCCAGCCCCTTGCGAACGGGATTTCCAAGCGCGGTCAGACTCGTTTTGGAACGCGTGGAAACGACTAAGGGCTGCGTCTGGAACAAATGGCGTAGACCAGTCTGCACAGTAGCAGTGATTTGGGGTACAACACTCGCAATCGCTACATCTCCGATATGCGCGCTTTTTAAATCGTTATACGCCAGCATATTGTCCACCGAAATAGCGTATTCATAAGCCGATCGATAGGGAAGCGTATGGAGCGTCCAGCCCGCTATCCACTTGTCTTTCCAAACCCCAAACCGAATATTGGAGTTTCCAATGTTTACAGCGAGCAGCATCTATCGTCCGTCTTTTTTTTCACTACAGGCTGCGGATACAACTCATTTCCACCGTTCACAGCTGCGAAAGCCAAAAACCTTTTTTCTTCCAATTTAAGCAAAAATCTCATCAAACGCATAAGTTTTGTCTAAGCGAATCCCTTTTTCGGCTTGTTTGAGCGTACAGACTTGCGCATGGGCATCGTGCTCGAAGAAGATGAAATAGCCCGCTTCAGCCGCTCGGTTCAAAAAGTGTGCTTTTTCTTTTAAAGTCAACAGGGGACGGGTATCGTAGCCCATCACATAAGGCAAGGGAATATGTCCTGTCGTGGGCAGCAAATCGGCGGCGTAAACCAGGGTTTCACCCTGGTAGCGGATATGCGGGATCATCTGCCCATCCGTATGGCCATGCACAAAAAGGATATCGAATCCAAGGGGGCTCTCTTTTAAAAGGCCGGAATCGAGCACGGAGATAAATTCCAGCTGTCCGCTCTCCTGGATGGGTAGTATATTTTCTTTGAGAAAGGAGGCTTTTTCGCGGGCATTGGGTTGGGTAGCCCAGCGCCAGTGCCCGGCATTGCTCCAAAACCGGGCGTTTTTAAAGGCCGGCTCATAAGCCGTGCGGTCGGCATTCCACCGAATCGCACCACCGCAGTGATCGAAGTGCAGGTGCGTGAGAAACACATCGGTTATATCTGCCCGAGAAAATCCCGCTTTCCCCAGCGATCTATCTAAGGAGGCGTCACCCCAAGGGGCGTAGTAACCAAAGAATTTTTCACTTTGCTTATCGCCCCATCCCGTATCGATCAAAATGAGCCGGTCGCCATCCTCGATGAGCAAGCAACGCATAGCTAGGTCGATCCGATTGCGGCTGTCGGCCGGGTTGCTGCGCTGCCACAAGACTTTGGGAACCACACCGAACATCGCCCCACCAT
This sequence comes from Flavobacteriales bacterium, assembly GCA_036881805.1. Taxonomy (GTDB): domain Bacteria; phylum Bacteroidota; class Bacteroidia; order Flavobacteriales; family JANQLC01; genus JANQLC01. The sequence continues at coordinate 3,619 of JBAJNK010000095.1, read as the reverse complement.
CCAGCTTGAAATAGCCCGTCTCTATAGGGGTTAATCGCATCTGCTCATTTTTGAGGTGAAAGTATGAAATTCTGCACTAAGGCGGTGCATGTCCCCTTGATTTGCCGTATCTTTGTGCAAAGCGCCAAAAACGATGGAGCACGAAGAAATGCAACAGATCGGAGACAAGGTCGTCGCGGTATTGAAAACGATTTACGATCCGGAAATACCCGTCGACATATTCGAGCTCGGCTTGGTTTATGACGTACAGCTGAGCGACCAAAAAGAGGCTAAGATACTGATGACCCTCACTTCGCCCAACTGTCCGGTAGCCGAGAGCCTACCGGCTGAGGTAGCGGAAAAGGTAGAAGCGCTGGACGAGATCGACCAGGCAGCGGTGGAGCTCACCTTTGACCCCCCCTGGTCGCAGGACATGATGAGTGAAGCGGCCAAATTGGAATTGGGATTTTTGTAAATATGGCAGGAGAAATCGCAAACAAAGTCGCACAAAGCGGGCTAAAAATCTTTGATTTGGAGGCTTTTTACCCCGATGGCAAACGCATGTCCTTAGACATCAAACCCTGGCTAGACAAAGGCGCCGTACTGCGCGAAAAAGCATTTCGGCAACAGCTCAAAGCACACGATTGGGTTACCTACCGGGATGCCTATGTAGCCGTTTACAATTCGGCGGCTGCCCTGATTCCCGCTTGGGCTTATATGTTGGTCACTACCTTTTTGCAGCCCCATGCCAAAAGGGTGGTGCAAGGGGATTTAGAGGCATTGGAAGGCGCGCTTTTCTATGCGGCGCTTCACGACTTGGATATCTCCCCCTACCGGGGCGCCCGGGTCATCATCAAGGGCTGTGCCCACAAACCCATACCGCAAGCCGCTTTTGTGACCTTAATTCAAAAACTACTGCCCGTCAGCCAATCCATTATGTATGGTGAGGCCTGCAGCACCGTACCGCTCTTTAAGCGAAAAAAATCCCCTTAGGCGACTCGGCGTTCAATTCCAAAAACATTCAAAGCGCTCGGTTTATTCATTTCTTTTTATATATTTGGCGAAACTCTAAATCTCGTAATTGTGAACTTCACGAAGAAAATCATACTGCTGTCCGTCGCCTTCCTCTCACTGCTTCCGCTCAACCTCAAAGCCGATGAGGGCATGTGGTTGCTCATGCTTATCAAGCGGCTCAACTACGCAGATATGCAAAGAGAAGGGTTGCAGCTCACGCCTGAGGAAATCTACAGCGTAAACCATTCCAGTCTGGCGTCTGCCATCGTCAACTTCAATGGCTACTGCACCGGTGAAGTCGTGTCGCCCGAAGGGCTTATCTTTACCAACCACCACTGCGGTTACGAAGCCGTCGCCGAACTCTCTACCGAACAAAACGACTATTTAAAAAACGGTTTCTGGGCCTATGAGAAAAGGGAAGAACTGAAACCCACATCGCTATTCGTATCCTTCTTTATACGAATGGCAGACGTGACCGATCGCATACAAGGAGAATTGACCGCCGGTATGAGCGAGAAAGCGCGCCGAGATCGGATTCGCGAGATCAGCGATCAAATCATCCGCGAAAACAATGGGGATGGGAAATACCGCGTAGTCGTGAAGCCCTTTTTCAAGGGAAACGAATTCTATATGTTCGTCTATGAGGACTATCCAGATGTCCGCTTGGTGGGGGACCCACCCGCATCCATCGGAAAGTTCGGCGGCGATACCGACAACTGGGAATGGCCGCGCCACACCGGAGATTTTTCCATCTTTCGGGTATATGGCGACAAAGACGGCAACCCCGCCGCCTATGCGGCGGATAATGTGCCGTTAAAACCCAAATACTTCCTGCCGATCGATATAGGCGGGGAGAAATCCGGTGATTTTGCCATGATCTTGGGCTATCCCGGGGGTACAGACCGCTACTTGCCTTCCTGGGGTGTCGATCAGCTGGTAAATGTCTCCTATCCGGCTTGGGTAGAAGCGTCCAAAAGCGCTATGGATGTGATGAAGCGCCATATGGACCAAAACCGAAGAAACGGCATCGACTACGCTTCGAGCTATTCCCAACTGGCAAACTACTGGAAAAATCGAGCCGAGATGATCAAATCGCTTACGGCGCACAAAACAGCCCATAAAAAGCGCAAAATCGAAAGGCGATTTGCGAGATGGGCTCGAAAAAAAGACCGCAGTGCCCGGTACGGGAAGGTGCTGAGCATGCTCGAGGATTTCTATACCACTACAAACGACCATGCCATTCAGCAAAACTACTTGCACGGAATCATTCAGCCCAGCGAGATGATTCAGACGGTACTCAGACTGAACACATTTTTGAAGGATAAGAATTATCTGCAACAGCCTGAAGAAGTCCAAAAGGCCATAATAGGCCAGATATATGGAAGGCTAAGAGATATCTACGCCAAGATGAATACGACATTGGAAAAAGACCTCTTAGAAAAGCAAATCGAGCTGTACGCGGACAAAGTGAAACCCGAATTGCAGTTTTCACTCTTGAAGGAAATGCAAAAGGACGGAAGTGGTGGCATTGCATCCTATATCGACGGGGCATTTGATCATTCCATATTCAGTTCTCTGGATCGGCTCACCGCGTTTTTAAACCACCCAGACGCCTCTGAGCTGGATCGCGACAAGCTGATCGCCCTGGCACAAAGCCTGTTGGAAAAATACAGGAACCCATCGAAATCATATGTCGATAAAGAGAAAGAAATGCGGAAAGGCTATCGCTTATTTTTAAGCGGATTGCTCCAAATGTATCCCAACAAGAAATTCTATCCCGACGCGAATTTTAGCCCACGCCTGACTTATGGAAAGGTGAGGCGACTCCCGAGGGACAAGCGCAACGACGCCAAGAAGAACTATTACACCACCCTCAAAGGCGTCATAGCCAAGTATAAACCCGGAGACGAGGAGTTCGACCTACCGGCCAAGCTGATCGAATTGTACAAGGCGAAAGATTACGGGCGATATGCGGATGCCGATGGCAGTTTACACGTCGACTTCTTGACCGACAACGACATTACCGGTGGAAACTCAGGCTCGCCCGTCATCAACGGCAAAGGGGCGCTCATCGGCCTGGCTTTCGACGGAAACTCGGAAGCCATGAGCGGTGATGTGGAATTCGACAAGAAACGACAACGCACCATCTCGACGGATGTTCGCTATGTGCTCTTTATCATCGACAAATATGCGGGGGCGACCAACCTGATCAGAGAGATGAAGCTCGTAAACTGAATAGGTAAATCAAGAACAAAGATATGCTGGGAATAAGCCGAAAAGCCAAAGGATCTCATATCGTTTTCCTACTGAGCACAACTCTGGAGCAAAAATTACTATCACTGATAAAAGGGGTACTGTAATTTATCATGGAAATATTTTGTTTGATGGTTTGATCGGGCTACTAATCGTTGACCCTGCAACAGGAGCAATGTATAAATTGGATACTGAATTTTTAAATGAAACTTTGGTTCAGTCAACTGCAAGTGTTCAAAAAGAGGAGTTAAAAATTTATACTATAAATGAAATTCCGAATGAATGGGAGAGACATATGGTGGCAATAAGCAAATAAGTAATATAAAATGTAACTATCTCCCACTATGTAGATAGAGTAGACTTTTTTCAAGCC
>JBAJNK010000094.1:0-13984 GCA_036881805.1 Flavobacteriales bacterium | reverse complement strand
GCCTTGGATTATATCCATTCTTCTGGCATATCGAACAGTCAAGACGATATGGAAGCCGTATTTGACGGCGGGGGAAAGAGCATGAATCAATGGTATGCGTTTCAAACACAGCGAGCCGATTATCTAAAGATGGGGGCTACCTTTGTCGATATGATGAAGGATTCCCATGACCCCCGCCTAGAATTTTTTGCGACAAAGGATGAGTCCGGCGGATATTCCGGGAGCGAAGCGGGTGACCAAGGCAATACCCAGGTGTCAGATATCGGCCCGGCGCTGGCCACAGCCGATAAAAACCTAGGTATGGTTACCTATGTAGAGGCTAAATTTATAGAAGCCGAAGCCCAATTCAGAACTGGCGGAGATGCAAAAACTGCCTTTCGAGAAGCGGTACGGGCATCCGTTAAGCAAGTGACCGGAAAAGCAGCAGATATAAACTTTGTAAATAAAGTTACCGCTACAGTCGACTTGGAGCACATCATCAAACAGAAATATATCGCCCTATTTGGCAGTTTGGAACCCTATAACGATTGGCGGCGAACGGGATTTCCGGCTTTAACGCCCAACTCGGCTGCCCAAACCCAGAAAATACCCTTGCGATTGATCACCCCGAAAAACGAGCGTTTGTACAACCCCAATGCGATCGTGGTAACAGACCTGTATCAGCCCGTCGATTGGGACAGAGATTAAAGATTGTGTGGTGATTTGGCCAGCCTGTTTAACCCGGTTATTCCCCACCGCAAAGAATGGAGCAGGGGAACGCTTTTAAGCGTGCCATTGTAAAGGTGATGTAAGTAGATTTGAGAAAAAAAGACTCGCTTTGTCACGGCTCGAAATCCATTTGCTCGTCTATAAGCGTTTGGCCAAAAGTGCCCTTTTCCATTATATTCGAGTAGACCGCCGTACCGAAAAATCGATTATCTGAGTTTATCGGCAAAGCCGGGCTTTTGCCTGCTATTAGGTCTAATGCCGCACGCAACAATTGCTCTTGGGGATCGCCGAGGGGCTTCATCCCTTTTAAGCCGCTTATTTCGTCAATCTCAAAATCCGGGCTAAGACCGTCTCGGGGGACCGGGCTTCCATCCGAATTGAAAACCCTGCTGGCGATGAGTTGCATGGCAAATTTTTCACTCGGCATATCTCGCGTCTTAGCAGGGAGTAAATAACTGTTTGTAGGCTTGTTCACCAATGTGATACTCCCTTCGCTCTTTCCTCGGGTTTGCGCCCCGATTAATTGCAACCGGGTTCCCCAAAAGGGTTTAAGCCCGTTGATAACCGCTTCGCTGGCCGAAGCGGTCAGTCGACTCGTCAGAACGACCAAGTGGCTTAAGCCTGTCAGGCTGTTAATCGGTTTGGAATTAAATTCAGTTGCAAACTCGCGCTTTTGCACCCACCCCAATTTTTCATTAAACCGTATTTCCTGAAAAATTTTTCCGGATTCAGTGCCGTCAATCATACTGGCGAGATAGGTCGCAGTCGATAACGAGCCACCTCCATTATACCGGAGGTCTAAAACCAAGTCGGTGATTCCCCGACTTTTGAAACCACCAAAAATTCGATTTAAATCTCCCTCCGAACCCGATTGAAAGCCATTGTAAACCAAATAACCAATTGTACCGTTAATTATCTCATACAGTAGGATTGGGTCTTCTTTGATTTTTTGTTTTGTTACGGTTTTGATTTTGGTTTCTACGAGTTTATCGCCTTGCTGAGTCGCAAAAGTGAGTTCTAAGGTCGTGGGTGCAATCCAAAGCGATTTATAATTATCTAAGGTTATGGCTCGGTCATCCACTTTTACAATGATGTCTCCTCTCTTTATACCAGCTTTTTCAGCTGGACTGCCGTGAACCACATATCGTACATATCCGATCAATCGATTGCTATCTTTACCCATACGAATTAAGCCATATCGCATACCGCTTGAAACCGATACATCGTGCAACCAATCCAATAGGTCTTCGTAATTCTCATACGCGACAGAAAACCGATCGTCGGGGTGGAGGAGGAGCGATTGAAAGAGTTCCTTTTTCGTCTTTCCCTTAAATCGATCGGCTTCTTTTTCCGGGTCGTCGATGGCACCATCAGCAAGAGCTGGTACACGCGACTGCCAATAATACCACAGATTCATAGCCTTCCAAATATAGGTCTTGGCTTCGAGGTTTTGAATATCTGCCGGCCTGATATAGTCGATATCCCGTTTACAACTCGTAAACAATACCAAGATATATAAGAAAAGCAATCGGCAAAGCTCGACCGGCAAGGCTTTTGGTAGGGGAATGGTTAATCGATGATTTTTGTCATCCATCTTACAACTTGAGTTGGATACCGGCTATGCAATAGCCGAGTGAATTATATCTAATCATCGTGATGTTCACGCCATCTGCAGCGCTTGTGCTCAGGTAGCCAGCCTCGTCGTTCAATCCCAATAAGTTGAGCAAGTTTTTCCCCTTGATAAAAACGGAAGCCTTTTAATGTCAAATGTAGGAAAAAATTCAATTCACGAGCCAGCATTGAGAAAAAAAGTTAATGCAGAATTGGGATAAAACGAAAGCGCCCCGATTAAAAAAGAGTTAAAACTCAGTAGTGGCAGGTAATACAGTTAGATGATAACCCCGTGCACAATAAATGACAAATCAGCCAAAAGACCGATTAACTAGTATTTTAAGGAATAAAAAAAGCCTTTCCTATCGAGGCCTAGCATTTTAATACCGGAAAACGCTAGACCGCCTAACATAGGGGCTTATGGTGCCTGTCCTGGCGTGCACCCCTGCAAGGCTTTTGATTTTTCGTACCTTTGCAGACCGAATTTTGATCATGGCAGCGGACCTAGCGGGGCTCGATCCCAAGGAATACATCGTGATAAAAGGCGCTGCGCGCCACAACCTAAAAAGCGTTTCCGTTTCCATTCCAAAAAATAAATTGGTCGTATTCACGGGTTTATCGGGTTCCGGGAAATCCTCTTTGGCTTTCGACACCCTCTACGCGGCGGGCCAGCGGCGCTATGTGGAGAGCCTTTCCGCCTATGCGCGTCAATTTTTAAGCCGATTGGATAAGCCCGAGGTGGATGCCATCTATGGGCTGACCCCCGCGATTGCCATCGAACAGCGGGTTCATGCCACCAACCCGCGATCTACGGTGGGAACCACCACAGAGCTATACGACTACCTAAAGCTTGTATACGCCCGCATCGGTAAAACCTTTTCCCCCATTTCCGGGAACGAGGTGAAAAAGCAAACGGTAGCCGATGTAGTAGCAGCGGTCAAACAAATGTCAGCGGGCACCAAGCTGCAAATACTGGCGCCGATTTACCTCGAAAACAGGGCATTGGGGGCGCAAGCCCAGATTCTCATCCAGCAGGGTTACGCCCGCATTCAATTGGGGGGCGAGCGGTTGCGATTGGATGCGATCGACCCGAAGGACAGCCGACAGCCGGAATCGCTTTTCTTGGTGGTCGACAGGCTTTCTGTGCGTGACGATGCGGATTTCTACAACCGTTTATCCGACTCTGTACAAACCGCCTTTTACGAAGGTAAGGGTTGCGCCCGAGTCGACGATGTGACCGCACAAAGGCGTATCGCCTTTTTCAATCGCTTTGCATTGGATGGCATAGATTTCACCGAGCCCTCGACGGCGCTTTTTAGTTTCAACAATCCCTATGGTGCATGCCCGGTATGTGAAGGCTATGGAAGTGTCATAGGCATCGATGCGGATTTGGTGATTCCCGATAAAGGGCTTTCGGTGTATGGGGGTGCCATCGCTTGTTGGCGTGGCGAAAAAATGTCGAAGTGGCGGGATCGACTCATCGAAACGGCCGACCGGTTTGATTTCCCCATTCACCGTCCCATTTACCAACTCAGCGAAGGCGAACGCCGCTTACTTTGGACGGGTAACGAACACTTTAGGGGGATAAACGAATTTTTCGAACGATTGGAACAGAAGAGTTATAAGATACAAAATCGCGTGATGCGTGCTCGTTACCGCGGAAAAACCCGTTGTCCAGAATGCGCGGGCAACCGTTTGCGCGTTGAAGCGACTTACGTGAAGATCGGTGGCAAGGCATTGACTGAACTGATCGAGCTGCCGCTGGATGCGCTCCTGGATTTTTTTGAGAATTTGAAGCTATCCGCCTTTGACCAAAGGGTTGCCAAGCGGCCCCTTATCGAAATCGAGCGGCGATTGCAATACCTACTGGACTTGGGCTTGAATTACCTCACCCCAAACCGGATGTCGTCAACCCTTTCCGGTGGTGAATCCCAACGAATCAATTTGGCCACCGCCCTAGGGAGTAGTTTGGTGGGCTCGACTTATATCTTAGATGAGCCCAGCATCGGTCTGCATCCGAGAGATACCGACAACTTGATAAAAATACTGCGCCATTTGCGCGACTTGGGCAATACCGTCATCGTGGTGGAACACGATGAAGACATCATAAGAGCGGCTGATTACCTCATCGACATGGGACCTGAATCCGGTGATTGGGGTGGTGAAGTGGTCTTCGCGGGCAAACCGGAGCAATTGCGCGCAGCCGATACGCTAACCGCGCAGTATATAACCGGGCGCAAGACGGTATCAGTCCCTCAAAAGGCAAGGGTTTCCAATGCGTTCCTCAAAGTAATCGGTGCCCGTGAACACAATCTGAAAAACATCGATGTGCGCTTCCCACTGCACGCGCTATCGGTGGTTACGGGCGTGAGCGGCTCGGGTAAGAGTACGCTGTTAAAGCGGATTCTATATCCCGCTTTGCAAAAGAAGTTGGGTTTGTACGGCGAAAGGGCAGGCGAACACAAAGCGGTAGAGATGCCGGTACAAGCCATAGACCAGATCGAGTTCATCGATCAAAACACCATCGGAAAGAATTTGCGCTCCAATCCGGTTACCTATATTAAGGCTTACGATGATATCCGAAACTTGCTCGCCGCTCAAAAGCTGGCCAAGGTAAGGGGCTACAGACCCAAACACTTTTCTTTTAATGTGGATGGTGGGCGCTGCGATACTTGTAAAGGAGCGGGCGAGGTGTGCGTTGAAATGCAGTTTATGGCTGACGTACACCTCATCTGTGAGGCTTGCCATGGCAAGCGATTCAAAAGAGAAATCTTGGACGTGTGTTTTGCTGAAAAGAATATTTACGACATATTGGAATTGACTATCGACGATGCCATTGCATTTTTCAATGCCCATGGGGCCGCGCAGATCGCAGCGCGTTTGCAACCGCTTCAAGACGTCGGCTTGGGTTATGTCAAATTGGGTCAGTCCCTCAGCACGCTGAGCGGCGGTGAGGCGCAACGCGTCAAGCTGGCCGCTTTTCTAAGCAAAGGGAAGAGGGGGGGACAAACGCTTTTTATCTTTGATGAACCCGCTACCGGCTTGCACTTTCACGATGTGAAAAAATTATTGGGCAGTTTTCAGGCGCTGTTGGAACGGGGGGATACCTTGATCGTCATCGAACACAATTTGGATATTGTCAAAGCGGCAGATTGGCTGGTCGATTTGGGCCCCGAAGGGGGACGAAAAGGTGGGGCCTTGATTTATGAAGGCACAGTTGAAGGCATTTTAGATTCGAAAAACTCGCATACCGCTCGGTATTTGAAAGGGAAATACGAGGCTGCGCTGAAACAGGCATTTCCAATGGATTAGAATCGCTTTATCGCTTAGCTCGCGCCTCGCTCACCGTGAGCTTTTGCCGGCCCTTGGCACGTCTTCTCGCCAGTACTTTTCTACCCGATGCAGCTGCCATACGCGCGCTAAAACCGTGTTTATTTCGCTTCTTTCGCCGGGCGGGTTGGTAGGTCCTCTTCATGCTATTTCTCTCTTTGCCAAAGCCGACTGCAAATATACGATCTTTGCCCGAATTAAAACATTTTGTGCTGTGTTGCGGTTGTAGAATCCCAATGCCGAGGTAGGTCATATGGGGGAGATTTTGAATTGGATAGCCTTATTTTCTCATGCTCGATTGTCGATTTAAGCTGCGGTAGTGGGTTTACTACTGAGCAGATTCTGAAAAAAACGGACTTATGTATGCAACCCCATGGGATAGTTTGAAAAGGTGCTCATTTTTTGTTTTTTACCTTTTGTAAGGGTTTAAAGGGGACTTTTTTTGTTTTGTCCATAATCAGTGAATCCCGCTGATCTTTTGTTGCATATTTATCCCTGTGCACCAAGCCGAAAAAGGGGCTTGTTTTTTTGGTTTTGCCGCTGTGGGGGTTAGTTTGAAAAGGGGGTGTTTTTTGGTTTTTTGCCCATACACGACAGGTTGAAAAGCGGTTTTTTGGGTTTGTCTTGCGGGTTGGTTTGAGGGGATATATCTTGTATTTGATCTTTTATGACGGTTTGGAGAATGGGTCTTATTTTTTGTTTTTGTCTGTGCTGTATCTCAGTTGTAAGCGCTCAACATTTTTATTCTCGTTTGACAGTCTAAAAAGCGGGGTTTTATTTTCGTCCCAGGGGGTAAAACAGATCATCCCGATTAAAAGAGGCGTGGAAATGGGCGGAGGAGCCATTAATTACAGGTGGTACAAATGTATTCTTAGTCTTTCCATAGTTTTGGGGATTTGTCGCCATGGCTTATGGTGCTGTTGTACCGGTGGGGTTATCCCTTTGTCCCGTGCAAGGTCTATTTGTTAGTCAGCTTCTTCGGTGTTCTCTTCGCCCCAGCGTTTTGGTGAACGGGCATTATTTTGCCCACTGGGTGTCGTGTTTGAAAGTGCGGTGTGCGGCATCTATAGCACATCTTTTAGAAAGCGGTAAATCTTATCGGTAGCGCCCGCATGGCTTTTGACAAATCGAGCGGCTCTTGTGCCGTACGCATTCCGCTTTTCCGCATTGGAGATGAGAGACTGGGCTTGTGCGAGAAAGCGCTCCGCATCGCTTACCGAAAGGCCTGCATCGGCTCTGAGCATTTGCCGTGCTTCGGTAAATTTGGCGTAATTCGGGCCGAAGAACACCGCGTTTCCAAACGCCGCTGGCTCCAATATGTTGTGTATACCCTTTTTCCCAAAACCACCACCCACATAAGCGATGTCGCCATAGGCATAGCTTTGGCTCAGCAGGCCAACGGTGTCTAGGATGAGCACCCGAGCATTTGACAAGTCCGCCCCTGGACGGACTTGGGTGTAGCGGATGGCTCGCTTGGAATGCAGCCTTTTTACGAGGAATTCGATATGAGACTCGTCGATGTGGTGGGGTGCAATGAGGTATTTGACGCCCACTGGGTTTCGGTCGATCAGACTCAGCAATGCCCTTTCGTCTGTCCGCCAGCTGCTCCCCGCTATGAAGAGGTGTTCGTCTTGCTTGAATTCCTCGAGAAAGCCGAGTCTGTTGCCCTGCGCTTTGATCGCTATCACCCGGTCGTAGCGCGTATCACCCGTCAGGAGTACGTTTTTAATTCCCCATTTTTGCAAGCATTGTACGGACTGTTCATCTTGTACGAAAAAGTGGGTAATCAGCTTCAGCGCCCTTCGGATATAGCTGCCCAGCGGTTTAAACCAGACTTGGTCTTTCCGAAAGCGGGCCGATATGCAATAGACGGGAATTTTCCTTTCGTGCAGCACCCGGAGTAAGTTAGCCCAAAATTCGTATTTGACCAAGATCAACAGGGCAGGGTGGGTGCACTTTACAAAGCGCCTCATATTTTTTCGGGTGTCCAGCGGGAGATAGCAGACGCAATCCGCCAACGGATATTCCTTTTGTGCCTCGTAGCCAGAGGGTGAAAAAAAACTGAGTAAGATTTTCCGTTCAGGCCTTTCCCCTTTTATGCGTTCGATCAAGGGACGTCCTTGTTCGAACTCACCCAATGAGGCGCAGTGAAACCAGATGGGCTTATCAGCTGCGCCTGTGGTTTTTTCCAACTTTTGATACAAACCCTTTCGTCCTGTGATCCAGCTTTTTGCTTTTGGATTCGAAAGCGCAGCGATGCGAATGCCCAGTCCGTAAACTCGGATTCCCAAATGGTATATCAGTCGCATGGCAAGCGAAAGTAAGCAATTTCGATTAGGTGTAGATTGCTTACCTTAGCCTTCTTGAAAACCGAACCCGGCCATGGAGAAAATCCGGATGGTAGACCTCGTTTCCCAATACGAGCAGATCAAGGAAGCGGTCGATAAATCCGTGTTGGCGGTTATGGCCGCTGCGCAATACATCAACGGCCCTGAGGTGAAAGACTTCGCATCCGAGTTGGAAGCGTACCTGAATGTGCGCAATGCAATTCCAGTCGCCAACGGTACCGATGCCCTGCAAATCGCGTTGATGGCCTTGGGCCTGCAGCCCGGTGACGAGGTGATCACCGCTGATTTCACCTTTGCCGCCACGGTAGAAGTGATCGATTTGCTGCGGTTGATCCCTGTGCTGGTGGATGTGGATTACGAGACCTTTAATATCAGTCCGAAAGCCGTAGAAAGGGCTATTACCCCTCGGACAAAAGCCGTCATCCCCGTGCACTTGTTCGGTCGGTCAGCTGACATGGAAGCCATTGTGGCGATTGCTGAGAAACACGACCTATACGTGGTGGAAGATGCAGCCCAGGCCATCGGTGCGGTCTGTATCTCGTCCGATGGGAGACCTGAGAAAGTGGGTACGATCGGTCATATCGGAACCACCTCTTTTTTTCCATCTAAGAATTTGGGTTGCTTCGGCGACGGTGGCGCTTTGTTTACCGATGATGACGGATTGGCCACCCGGATTCGGGCCCTTGCCAACCACGGCATGTATCACCGCTATTATCACGATGAAATCGGCATCAATTCGCGTTTGGACTCGATTCAAGCGGCTGTGCTCCGCAAGAAACTACCCCATTTGGATGCGTATAATGATGCGCGTACCCAGGCGGCGTGTTATTACGATGAAGCTTTTCGAGGTCACCCCCATATACTGACGCCCAAACGGGACGGTGAACACGCTACACACGTGTTTCACCAATACACCTTAAAGATTAGAAATGCAGACCGAAACCGACTTAAAACGCATCTCGAGGCACGCGGCATTCCATCGATGATTTATTATCCCGTGCCGCTACACGAGCAAAAGGCTTATCGGCCTGCTCGGTACAAATCCGAGGATTTTCCGGTAAGCGACCGCTTGGCGAAAGAGGTGATCAGCCTGCCCATGCACACCGAGTTGACCGCTGTGCAATTGCGATATATAGCGGCTGCGGTTTTAGACTTTTTCAGAGATGTGTGAGGGGTTGGTTGCCGGTGGCTTGGGGTATGTCGGTTTCCAGGACAAGGGGTTAGCGGTGCCCACCCATCAGATACAAAACCGAGAAAACTTCCCCGTTTAAACCCGCACAAAAGACCAAAACAAAAAAGAATGAGATCGGCTTTTCAAACTGATGCACAGGGGAAAAACAAGTCTCTTTTTCAAGCTGCCACACATGGATGAAAGTAAAAGATAAAAGCTGCATTTTAAGGCTAACCCCATAAGGACAAGGCCGAAAAATCACCCCTTTGTTCCCCAATATCAAACACCTGAAATTAAACTTGCTTTTTAAACTGATCTACAGGCGTAAAGGATGTAAAAGAAATCAGCAGGCTGATCACAGTAACAAAAAATAGTCCGTCTTTAATTGCCCCCTGCGGATAAATACAAAAAAATAAAACCCATGTTTCAAACGTCCTGCAGGGACGAGAAATAGCGCTCCTTTTCAAACCACTACACAGGTATAAAGACAAAGACTAAAGCTGGATTTTCCAGCTGTTTCACGCAAGACAAGGGAAAGGATAAGTCTCTTTTCAGATTGACACATAGAGGTAGGACAAACGCTGAAGAAAGAGCCGCTTTTTAAACGCTCATAAAACACCAAAAGAAAATATAGCCCCCTTTTTCAAGCCACCCCCCACAGGATAAAAAAACAAATCCGCCTTTTTCAGAAGAAAGACTTTGCACTTACAGGGCTTGGAGACAAAGACAGAAAAAAGTCCCCCCTCTTTATGCGACCCCCACAGAGATAAAAGTAAAAGACAAGCCCGCTTTTCAAGCTGACAATTGAAGACAAAAAATAGCACGCCTTTTAAATTGCTACGCAGGGACAAAAACCAAAGAATGAGGACGTCTCATTTAAACCCGCACAAAAAGACGAAAATAAAAGACCACCTTTTTTAAGCCGCCGACCGAGAAGGAGAAAAACAGACTCCCTTTTAAGATCCATAGCGGAAAATAAGACTCGCTTTTTAAACAGGGGAAAAAACAAATCCCCCTCTTCAAGCCACCACGCACGGAGAAACACACCTCCGCTCTTTCAAACGTCCTGCAGGGACGAAAAATAAAACCCGCCCTTTCAGAACACCCCACTATACAAATCCAAAAAAAATGCTCCCCTCTTCAAGCCACCACGCACGGAGAAACACACCTCCCCTTTTTCAAGTGTCCCGCAGGAACGAGAAAACAAATCCAACTTTTCAAACCGTCAACTGGAAACAAAAAAACAAGTCCGCTTTTTAAGCGACCACACACAGACGAGAACAAAGCAGGGTTTCGCAACTGCCGAGCGGGGATAAAAACAAAAAAATAAGTTTGGGTTTTTAGGTGTCCGATAGGGATAAGCGCAAAAGACGGGGGCGGTAATAGGGGTTTTCGACTGCGACACAGAAACGAAAAATAAGACCCCGATTTGAGCCTGATTCCAGTTCGAATACACGGTAAAGGCGCGCTTTTACTTCGCCACATTAACCGCCCGAGTTTCGCGAATCACCGTAACTTTCACCTGTCCGGGATAGGTCATTTCATCTTGTATCTTTTGACTGATCTCAAAGGAAAGCGCTGCGGCCTGTTTGTCGTCTATCCGCTCGCTTTCGACTAAGACACGCAGTTCTCGGCCCGCCTGTATCGCATAGGATTTATCGACACCCGCAAAGCCCAATGCCAGATTTTCCAGACTTTTTAAACGCTGGATATAGGACTCCAAAATTTGGTGGCGCGCACCCGGTCGGGCACCTGATATGCCATCAGCTACCTGTACGATGGGTGAGATGAGAGCTGTCATTTCTATCTCGTCGTGGTGGGCACCGATAGCATTTACCACTTCCGGGTTTTCCTTATACCGCTCAGCCCATTGCATGCCCAAAACAGCGTGTGACAGTTCCGACTCGCTACTCGCAACTTTGCCAATATCGTGTAGCAGACCAGCTCTTTTGGCCAGTTTTGCGTCTAAACCCAGCTCTGCCGCCATCACAGCTGCCAGTTTGGCTACTTCTCGGGCGTGTTGTAATAGATTTTGCCCGTATGACGAACGGTATCGCATCCTGCCGACGATCTTGATCAGCTCGGGATGCAGCTCGTAAATCCCGAGGGCTATCGCGGTGCGTTTGCCCGTCTCGACAATTTTTTCCTCGAGTTGCCCCCTGGTCTGCGCTACCACTTCTTCAATGCGGGCTGGGTGTATGCGGCCGTCGGCCACCAAGTGGTGCAGGGAGAGGCGGGCAATTTCCCTGCGCACGGTATCGAAGCAAGAAATAACAATGGCTTCAGGTGTATCGTCTACGATTAGTTCAACGCCTGTGGCTGCCTCAAAAGCACGTATATTTCGTCCTTCTCGACCGATAATGCGGCCTTTCATTTCATCGGATTCTATGGTAAAGACCGATACGGCATTCTCCACCGCCTGCTCGACTCCAATTCGCTGTATGGTTTTAATTATCAGTTTTTTGGCTTCCATCTTAGCCGTGAGTTCCGCCTCCTCAATGATTTCCTGAACGTGCGTCGTGGCCCGCTTCCTCGCCCCTTCCCGCAAGCTCTCCATCAGCTGCTGTGTCGCCGATTCAGCCGTCAAACCGCTTATTTTTTCCAGGCCTTCTACATGCGCCTTCAAGGCTTTATCCAAATCAGCCCGGCGCGATTCCAATCCGTTCAACTTATCTTTATACACTGCTTCTAACCGCTTCAATTCTCTTTTTTCCCGCTCTTGCCATTGTATTTCAAAAGAGAGTTTGTCTCGCTGGGCCTGCATTTTCTTTTCAGCCTCATCCATGTTGCGCATACGTGCGCTGATCGATTTTTCATGCCTCGTTTTCAGTTCGGTAAGCTTTTCTTTGGCTTGGATAACCGCTTCTCTTTTAGTCGCTTCGGCTGCTTTCTTTGCCTCGCTTAACAGCGCCACGTCCCGTTTCCTGGCTTTATCCAAACGCATCGCATATTTCCGCTTTAGACTTCTCGCCGACGAGAAGTGACCCAAAATCACGCCTACGACCAGTATCACAACGGCTGCGGCTAAGGGTAACCAAATAGTTGGTGTCATATGTTTTTCACTTTATAGTGGTTATAAAAAAACCTGCATTAGTTCAAAAATGAATTGTAAAGCCCCTTATTTAACAGGTTTAGAGCTAGCGTATCGTTCGAGTATCTGCTCGTCTTCCATATGGAAGAAGCCCTATGGGTGCAGCCCGCTTTCCGGATACCGATTCACTCTTTTTAATGAATTACTGTTGAGCTTACAAATTCATTAAGTCAGAACTAATGCAGGATAAGATTTTTAAAGAACTACGTCTCTCG
This sequence comes from Flavobacteriales bacterium, assembly GCA_036881805.1. Taxonomy (GTDB): domain Bacteria; phylum Bacteroidota; class Bacteroidia; order Flavobacteriales; family JANQLC01; genus JANQLC01. The sequence continues at coordinate 1,510 of JBAJNK010000094.1, read as the reverse complement.
ATTGTGTTTAGACATGGAAAGCTGGAGTTTTTCCAATCGCGCGATCAACTCCACGTCTTTATTCTGATTCTGTATTTCGTTTAACTCGATCCTTGAAGCCAGCTGAAAAGCAGCCATAGCCAACGCATCTTGCTTATCTCTAACCGCATAGCTGCGCTCAAAAGTTCCGATCATCTCGTTGACGGCTTTTCCCGCTTTTCGCAAGCCCCCTTCTTGCGCGCTATCGATAGCCAAGGGGTAGATGCGATCCGCAATCGCTATTTTAATCTTGAGGTTGTCGCTCATCAGCTGTCTTTAGTTGTACAATGCAAACACCCACTTCTCGAATCAAATGATTTATTCGGGCCTTAACGCGCTTGTTATTAATCGGGTCTCCACCCAACAGGGTATTGACGGTCGTTAGGTTTTTATTCTTATCCATCAACGCTTTATGCGCAGCAGCTCGACGTGCAAGACATGTTTTTAGCCTCGTATTCTCTTCGCGTAGGGCTTGCACTTCTCGCTGCAACCGATTTCGTATTTCAATTGCTTTAGCCCATTCCGATTCGACCTGAAGCACGTAATCCAGCGCCTTACTCATTGCAAAAAGCGGTTCTAACTCAGTAAACAAAGGTACTGCTTTGTGTGCAGCTTTACAATTTTTTCGAAGAAATGGCAAAATATTGTCCGAGCTACTTGACAAATCGCTGCGTTTGATCTTTAGATTAGATCGGAAAAAAATAGCGATTCCTTTTCCAAGCTGCCAAAGTGGGTAAAATCAAAGCGTAACGCTCGCTTTCCAGGCTGCCCCTATGGGCAAACACGAAAAAAAGCCCCTTTTTCAGACGTCCTATAGAGACGAAAAATAATACCCGCTTTTCAAATTGCCGAGCTCAGGCGATTACAAAAAATAAGTCCCCCTCCTTTTCAATCTGATATAAAATAATAAAAAAGTCGAAAAAAGCCCCGCTTTTCAAACCGCCCCACAAAAGCCTTGGGATTGGAATTTGACAACTACAAACACGAGAACAAAACAATAGCCCCCTTTTCAAGCTGTCATGCCGGAACAAAAAATCCCGCTTTTCAAAACACAACACAGGAATAAAAAAGACAAGGCTGGATTTTCAAAATGAATCAAAGGGACAAAGGCAAACCCCTCTTTTTAAACCGATCTACAGGCATAAACTGTGCGTTGAGATTCAGCAGGGTTGTGCGCCGAAATAAATGCACTGCGCAAGGGCGTTCAAATCGGTAAACCAGACGGTTTTTTTGTATAAATCGCTCCCCGCCCATATCGACTACCAAAGACAAAGCGAGGTAGTGCAAGTCTCTCACAAACTTGATAAAGTGCCTATACGCCACTTATCTTTGCGGTATGGAAACGGTGGCGGTGGGACTCTCCGGTGGTGTGGACAGCAGTGTAGCTGCATACCTTTTGCAAAGGCAGGGGTTTCGCGTCATGGGTTTGTTTATGCGAAACTGGCACGATTCGGATGCAACGCTGGAATCGGATTGCCCCTGGATTGAAGAT
>JBAJNK010000093.1:0-9230 GCA_036881805.1 Flavobacteriales bacterium | reverse complement strand
TAAATCTTTATTTTGCCGCATAATCTTGATCGTCCTCACTCTCGCTTGGCAAGCTCGGATTATGCTCTAGTTTCGGGTCGCTTACGCCTTTACATCCGTATCAATGGGTGTCGGTCTCATGTTTCATTGCCATGAACACAAAAATATTTGTCATGAGAAAAAACATGCCCCAAAATAAAACAGCGATATGAAACGATTTATCCACCAACATAACGCCGATATAGCTGCCAAAAGACATTCCTATGGCTTTTGTAGCGATGTTGAAGCAGGAAAAATTTCTTCTGAGGTCTTTTTCTCTATTAGTTTTAGATATTAATTCCATAAAAATTTGAGGTATTATTATTTCTCCCATAGATAAAAATATAACAGAAATATAAAATATAAAAACGCTGTTAGGGGTAAAACTCAATATGATAACGCCAATCAATGAACATAGACTGCCAACAAATATAGAAATGCTTGTGGTTAAAAATTTTTTAGCCCCACTTATAATGGAAAAAGCAAAGATTATAATAAAGAACGCATTTATCAAAAATGAATTTCTTATTATCTCACCATAATTAGGAAAAAACAATTTTGCCTTTAAAGTTAAAAAAGTATAGATTTGTGCTTCGAATATGAAGTGGAACGATCCGGCTATACAAATAAAAATCACAAAGTAGGGAATTTTTTTATTCATTATTTTAATATTACCGACAACAGAATGTTCTTTTTTCTTATGTAATTTGATGAAGAAACTCATTATAAATCCTGCAAAAAATAATATGCAAGCTATCATTAATGATCCGTAAAAACCATAACTCTGATTAACGAAATTTCCAATCAAAACACCGACAGCACTTGCTATACTATTGATGAATTTAATATATGTAATAATATTCAATGAGTCTATATTTTTTGATGCATTATAGCATGTAATTCTTGATATGGAAAAATAATATCCCACAGCCAATCGATATAAAATGAGTCCAATTATTACAAAAGTTATTCCTGTACGTCCCCCTTTATCCGCAAAAAATATGAGCAATGATGACATGAAAAATATGAGGACAGAAAATGAGTAATCTCTATTTACGTTTTTAAATATTTTGTAGTTTGTTAAAATTAAAGATAATAAATTTCCTAAAAAGAAGCTGACAAGTAAAATGTATGAAAGTGCGTTGGGATTGAATCTTGCATATTCAACAATTTCAGTCGCTAAATAGGGAAAAAAGCAAAACATTCCCATACAACAAAAACTCATGGACAGGAAGGTTATAATGGGATATTTGCGCATTTATGAAGCCCTTTGGTTGTTGTCGGGCAATGGAACAGGTGCAATGGCAGCAGGCGCGATGGATGAGTATGCCTGCCTGACACTCTCCTCAAGCCGCTCTCTCGAATCGGTTTTTACGATAAAAAACCCGGGCCTGTCCGAGGATTTTCCGACGCTGGTTATCGGCCCTTTTTTATTTTTTTGAACGCAAACAACCCCCTCAATACCCATTAATTTATAGTATCCTATATTGATAAATTTTGGCTTTTCAATATCAAAAAAGAATATACCACAGATTTTAGAATTATAAATAACTTTTGGAAGCGCATAATTTTTGTTTGTACTTGATAAAATATATTCTCTATACAAATCAATGTCGGTGATAAAATACCACAACTCCGGTATCCAATCTCCCCCCACCCGATCATGCGCCTCCACCAAACAGGGTTTGCCGGTCGAGGATTCAAGGATAAATTCTATGTGATAAACGCCTTGTCTGGCGCCGATGAGCTCCAGGAATTCCAGGCAGGCCGCCTCCAGGGTCTCTTTTGACCGAGACGGGAGTGAAGCTGGAACAATATGCGACTTTTCAACGAACGTTCCTTCATAAAGCGATTTTTCGGTGATACCGATCACCCGGCGTGTTCCGCCATGGACAATCGCTTCGACCGAAAATTCACGACCATCTATCTTTTTTTCAAGCAGGTAGCCGCCGGTCAAGCAACCCGACACGGCATGCTCGGCAAAGCCGCGGCCAATATATCTTACCTCGCGGCTCCCGACCCCATCAACCGGCTTTATAACAGCTGTCTCATGGTCTTCGACAAAGGCGTGTATATCGTTTATCGATTCGGGAACCATCCAAGGGATCGTATAGGGATAAGCGTCCGACAGGGCGCTGCGCAGGCGATATTTGTTCTTAGTCAGCGCGCTGATTCTCAAGAGGTCGCCGCCGGTCAGCCGATCGTCCACATATCTGGAGCAAAGCAACGCCCCCTCGGACAGGCTCAGACATCTCTCGATACCATGTTGCCCGGCGAAACGAACGATCTCGTCCCAATTGCGCCGATCCTCATAGTCCGTCAACAAAGAGTCTCCGACCAATAAAGCATTGGACTCGATAACCGACCGATCCTTATGAACGAGATAAACATGCAACCCCTCAAGCCGCGCCCTCTCGATTAAGAGATGGTTGCTGCCGACCAACAAGACGCTCTTAGTCATAGACGACCTCATAACGCTCATTGAAGCGCGATTGTAATTCGAGAGCCTTTTTATAGCTGCCCGATCTCACGATCAAAGAGCCCAATCTTTGGTCCCCATTAATGTCTCCCATGATTTTCTGAGGCAATGCCCCGATGTCCGCATGCAGCGTGTTTTCTGGTTCATCGAAACGGATTTCACGGACGGTCCCGGCGCGTTTTGGGATAAAAAAGAGCACGGAATAATAATGGCCGTCATTGCCGCCAACCGGCGGCTCCAAGCCTAAATTGGAACACAGATATAAAAGATTGAGGCTGGTTTTGGTGTGTTCATGTATCAGCCTGGCTATGCCGCCGCCCGCAACCCTCGGATTGATTTCGATAACCTTGACCCGACCATTCACGAGTTTGAACTCAAAATGCAAGACTGTATTTCTCAGGCCAACAAGAGACACAATTTCAACAAGCTGCGAAAATACATCTTCTGAATCATAGCCTTCTTGTTCAAGCGGACAAGGGTAAATATGGCCGATTTCCGTGCAGCTGGGTGGCGGCGTCGAGAACTTTCTGGTGAATCCGAGGATTTTCCACCTTTGCAGCCCGGGATGGAAATACAGTTCCGCACTGAATTCAGGGCCTTCGACATAGTCTTCAGCGATGATCGTTCCGGAAATGGTATACCCTCTGCCGTTCGGCCCACGTCTCGTCTTGATAAACGAAACAGCGTTTTGAAAATCGCTTTCCTCCCGACAAATCGTGACGCCGACGCTGCCGCTCTCATCGACAGGTTTGACCACACAGGGGAACGTAACGTCACAATGCTGAATCCTGTCGATATCGAAGGTTGTGAAGCTCAGCGCATAGTCGCTTTTTTCCAGGGTTTTTCTAAGACAATTCTTAAACCTGCATTTTATCAACGCCTTCACGGCTGGACCGACCGACGGCGAAAACATGGAATTGACAAGAGCCGCCGGTAACAGTCTGAAATCATCGAAGGCCAGAATTCCGGCAATCTGCACGCCGGCTGCCTCCTCTTCGGCAAGGTAACCGGTCAGCGCAGTGATGTCATAGCTATCGAGAACTTTAACCTCTTTAAATATCCCGAATTTATCCCACAACGGCCTGGGGTAGTCCTTAATGCTTCCGCAAATGAAAATAACGTCATAGCCGAGCTCGACCGCCGCCTCGGCGCATTCCACTCCGTTACCGGCAAAATTCGTTTCCAGTATATAAATGGTTTTCATTTCAGGTTGCCCAAGTGAAGCAGGAACGGTTTAAACCGCTTTTCCAAACTACGTTCAAAAAATATTTCGCCTTTCCGTAGCCCTTTCTCATTATAAGGGAAAGAAAACAATTCATCTTCCGATTGGGTGCCAGATAGATAATTGATGATTATGGCGCGCTCTTCCCGGCTTTTCCCGTAGGTCAAGTTCAGACCGATGGACGATATCGCTATTCTGAGCTTACAGCCCTCATACCCCAACGCTTGACCGGGAGAGAGAGCAAGTTTAAACTTATCCAATGCCATTCTGCAAACGTCGATCGATTCCATATCCAGCCCCTCGACGAGAGGATCCAAACTCAGAATAACGCCATGGCCGGCTTCCGGTTCATGCTCAACCGCAATGAGTTCTCGGCCCTGCTCGCCATTAAATTCACTGACAAATCTTTTTAAGATATCCACCCTTCTGAGACAAGATTTAAGACTTGAAGTTGGTTTTGTTCTATGTTTAAAGCTATATTTCAGAAGATCAATACTATATTTAGATATGGATACATTTTTGTTAACGATTCTTTGTTTCAATTCGGTTATAAACGTCTTGGCTCCACAGCACCAGCCGATGCGGGCATTGGCAATATTGAACCGTTTTGACGTGCTTTTCACAGTGACGACTCTGGCATAATTGTCACCGGCCACAGACGCCAGCGCCGGAGTATAATCAAGCTCATACTCCGTCCCTGAAAAAACGCTATCCACAACGATCCAAGCTTTATAACATTCAGCCACTTTCGCTATTTTCGCCAACTCCGTCTCTTTATAGATCGCGCCGCCATGATTTGGATTTTGCAGGAGCAAAATAATGCCATTCCCATTCTTTTTCAGATAATTATTAAACTGAAAATATGTCATTTTATAATCATTATTTCTTTCTGTTTGAGCAACATCGAACTGCAAACCGTAATGTTCAGCCCATGAGGGAAAATTATGGTAAAAAGAGGCGGGCGCACAAACCCTTTTAACATTACTCTGTTTGATAATTTGTTCCATAATGTGACAAATCAATGCCGAAGAGCCATTATCCAGCGCTATATTACGGGCAATTTCGAAGGGTATGCCGTCATGGACAAAATCGGCCGTCAACATATCCAGCAATTCCCGGTCCTCGGATAAATACAGGTAATCATCCACGGACCCATTCTCCGGCGTCAGAAATTCTTCCATCGTTTTGGCAATGACATAGGGGTGGGGCCTGGACACGCCGTCACCGTGAGCATAGGACAGCACGTCGGCATCGAACATGGAGTTGTATGCTTTCAACCCCGTTTGGTTACGGCCTGCCAGAATCCGCCTGACCTCCAGCAATTGCCCATGCCAGTCCCTGTTTATGAGCTCCACTTTTCATGAAACTCCCGATATTGACGAAAAAGCGCCCTCGCATAGGCTTCCAGATCGCTAAAATACAGAGGCGTCAGTTTTATCCCCGTCACAGCCTCGACAATGTCTTTCGCCTGATCGGTGTAGTCGAGGAATCCATCGCTGCTGATCGAATCGATGCCGTCGAATGTCTGGCCTTTTCGGTTGACCCTTACCGCCTCGGCCGGGTCGATCCCGGTCGGGAGGGCCAGTTTGAATGCGCCATCGACCAGCCTGACGGGGTAACCGCCGACCAGACCTTTAAGGCCGGGGGCGTGCAATACTTGGCCGGTGTCTTTGCCAAGCAGTGCCTCAATGATACTGACGGCGGAAGATGATGTCACCCACATCCCTTCTTTTCCCCTCGGTCTGGCGAAGCGATTTTTTATGTCGTCGCATGCGGTTTCAATATCCACATCGTCGGTGACGTCGCTTTCCCCATCGTGGTAGAATCTGATGATGAAAGGAGTTCCCCGGCTGCTGCCGAAACGAGGGATTGAATTGCTTACGGCATGATGCGCGACCAGGGATGCCGTAATGGATCGGCTCTCGACATTGAGTTGATGCGCCGCCGCCAATTCAAACGCCGGAACGATATTGGCCAGATTTCCAATCCCTATTGTCGGGGCAAGCCCAATTTCAGCCAGTATGGGGTTCACGGCGTCGGGGAAGGCTGAGTTGATAACCGTGGTGTTGAGTTGCGAGGCATGAACCGCCCGCATCAGCTTGTAGACCGGCAAAAGATGCATCGAGGTCCAGGGACCGACGCCGGCGAGTGCTATCGCCTTGTTGATCGGCGCCGGCAGCTCTCCAAACGTCCAATAGGCCTGTAATGTTGCCGTGTTGAAGACGATATCCGGCTTTAACCGCGACAATACCTCTGTGGTCCGCGATTCCCGATCCAGGTCCATCTCAACGATGCCGATCTCGGGCGAGGCATGATTACGACATGAGATTCGGGTTAAATTCGCGATCGATTTCGCCGCGTTTGAGTTTCTGGCTGCAATGACCATCCTGCCCACGCTCCCTCTCCAGGACAGCTGCAACACGACCATTCTCGCCAGAACGCCACTCCCTATTATCAAAACCGTTTTCATATCGGCGCCATTATTATGGTCGGCGTACTGATACTTTAACGGCCCCTTATCATAAAAACTTTCGATAGGCAAGGATAATCTGCCAGGCGACGTCATGGGCGGGCGCAACGCAACCGTTTTGTGGAAACAATCCCTGCAAAGCCTATGGTTGCGCCCGGGGCCAGGTTTCCCACAAAGGCATGCTCCTTCCCCTTGCCGAGCCGACAGGGAACCCTTTCGGATATACTCCAAACCTTCAGACCGTTTCAGCCTGATGTATGGTCGATCAGACAATGAATTATATGGCCTCGCCCTCCGGCTCCGGCCAACCACACAACCTTCAGCTCTTGCTGGCCCCGGCAACCGGACGCTTGATACCGACTCTTGGCCTGATGATTCTTCAGCCAAACCCGCAAACCCATGGCAAGCGGCATATTAGACGAAATCAGACGATAATCGCCATCCCCGATTCCTTCCGGAATCATTGAGCCCCCCGTGGCGATACCGAAAAAGCCATGACGATCGCACTTGCAAAGACCCAAAGTTATCGCCAAGCCGGGAATTCGCATTCATGTTGTAAATGCCCAATGGTGAACCATCTGACATAGCCCGTAACCGGGACGTCGGTATCAAACGCAAAACGGCGAAAGGACTCCCGATACCGCACCCGGTAAGAGCGCGCAAACCCTATCTTAGAGCGAGTATATATGAAAACACACCTTTAAAGAGCAAGCAACGCAATCGACTCGATCGCTTGAGGAAACATGGCCTTCCCAAATGCCTTGAACGCCTCAAACCGGCAGATTGGCGTGCAAAACGGCCATGTGCGCCAATATTTTTTCCCGCGCCGGCGTCTCCCTGGTCGCCAGAACAAACCTTATCACAAGTCTCCATCCATGCAATATATAGCATAGAAATAAACAAATCTGTGCAATGACGACACTTTTTGCCAAATGTTGCTTGACACTCATGCGCTATATAGCCCATTTTAGCTATATGTCTCGCGACCAGATCATCCGGCTTATCGAGGTCCTAGCGCGCGCCGTCCGGCGTAGCCCCCATACTGTTGGCCATATGGCATCAGGCAGCGGTGATTTTTACGCTCGTTTGAAACGCGGCCATGACCTCACCACTCGTCGCGCGGCGCGAGTCGCCCAATACCTCTCCGACCACTGGCCCACGGACCTTCCTTGGCCCTCGGATATTCCCCGCCCGGCGGTAGACAAAACCGCTGGGAGGGGAGAAGTACCGTAATGCTGATTTTACCGTGATGCTGATTTTAAAGTTCCGCATATGTTCCGCAGAGGTCGAGTTCATGGTTGCCACATCGGCCGTACGCAACGAGGGTAACTTCATATGGGCCAGTGGACCATTTTTATCGCTGAGTCGGTTTACTCTCAAACGCGGAGCGAGAATCGAGGGTAATCTCGGCTTGAGTGGTCCATATGTACGCGCATTGCCAAAGTGTATGACCGTATGCGGTGACTTTTATATCCATAATGCTCGGATAAACATCTTGCCCGAGGGATTGACGGTTATCGGTAACCTTATTATCAGCCATACGCCGCTTGAAGCATGGCCGCATGATTTATGGGTCGGCGGCAATATCTATCTCGCCGACAGCGCGTAAATGGTGGGTACCGAAAGCCCAAGCCCATCAAGCCGGGTTGACAATGTCTGTGCAAACAAGCCGTTCGGAACGGAGACCCCCAGCCAATGCAACATACAGCGCAAGCCGGGTGGCCGGAGCTTCCCAGACAGTGTTATGCTTTTATCGGCTGTGTTCTGTCAGGAAGGAGATGTTGAGCGTCGTTGACGCATAAGGCATTGCTCTCAAGACGTGGCTTTACGAATAAGTTCGGGGTTCGGAGATTGATTGAAAACCGGTTTACGTCGGCTCATTGTAAGGTCTCGCCAAAGGGAGCGTGAACAGATAGCGGCCGATAGGCTTAAGGGTAATAAAAAGACATGAGTGAAATGGCGGGTGACGCGAGCCTTTGCGGTTTTGGGCGGGGGCGATGCTTGTTGCCGGTGTTGTCATGGGTCTCCCGGCCGGACTTTTAGGGGTGGGCAGAGGGCTCGTCATCGTTTCGGTATTCCACCAGTTTCTGGCCGCCATGGAGATTAACGTCAATCCGCGCATGTAGGTTGTCGTTGCAACATCACTGACGACAATCACCGCCACTTCTATAACCTCGGCCCGTGGTCATGACCGGAGAGGATCACTCGACACAACTCTTTTGAACCGCTTAGGGCCGGCGATTGTTGTCGGCGCGGGGATCGGCGCTATCATTGGCGGTCTTGCCGACGGCCGTGTCCTGACCACCGTTTCTGCCGTTGTCGCCTTTCTGATAGCGGCCAACATGATGCTGGCTCGCGATCACGCCCATACACGGAAAATCCGCCCTGGGCGGTTTGGGCCGTTCTCGGGATCATTGCCGGTGGGCTTTCGGCGATGATGGGAATCGGTGAGGGAACACTCTGCGTCCCGATCCTGAGTGTTTTGAGGTATGATATCCGTCGCGCCGTCGGCGCCTCGGCGGCCATTGGATTCATGATCGCCCTTCCTGGTGTTATTGGCTATGTGGCATCGAGAATCGGTGTTGATACCCGCCTGCCCTTTTCGCTCGGATCTGTCAATGTGCCAGCCGCGGCTCTTTTGATCCCGATGACGACATTATACGCCCCGATTGGCGCTCGTATCGCGCACACTATTCCGCGTCGCGCATTGCGCATCTGTTTCAGCCTGTTTCCGGCCGCCACATCGCTACGCATGTCCTATGACCTAATTGCCTGAGATTGTCGGCTGAAGATGGTCATTCGGCCAAAGCCCGTTCCCGACAGGCACGGCAAGCTGCAACTGCGCGGATCGTAAAACCGGGAATACGGCCTCGATGCCTCACATTTAATTTCTGCTGCTGCAAGACAACCCCGGATCCCCGGAAGACCAAGCACGGTTATTGAGAGCCAACCCGTGCGCTCTCGCGCAATAGAGCATTTTCCGTGGCAATGGAATCATGGAAAATGCTCTGGTTGATTGTTTTTCAAGCATAATCTTGATC
>JBAJNK010000092.1:0-44493 GCA_036881805.1 Flavobacteriales bacterium | reverse complement strand
GCTTATTTTTTGAGTCACTTCTAATGAGGGTAGCTTTTTTATATCCTTGTGGTAGGTCATTCCAAATCCTACTTTTTTCCGCTACTTCCAGAGCTCTTGTAAATATCCGTCCAAGTTGTGGTGCGCAGTTTTTTAACAAAGGCGGAGAAAGATTTTAACTCACTTTGTCCCCACTCGCTAAAGCACTGAAAACGGGGGTCGTAATATTTCAAACTGACATCTGGGTCCTGATCTCTTGGACTGGAAAGTCCGAGTGTTTTCCCCTTGAATGGTTTGTATCGCGCCTCGGATGCGCGGTGCCTAAAAATCGGATTTGTTTTTTTCTGTGTGACAGTTTGAAAAAGGGGCTTTTTTGGCTTTGACCTCTTGTGGCTTGAAAGTGGGGTTTTATTTTTGTCCGATCGAGCGTTTGAGCACTTATACCCATTGCTGTTGGTTTTGACCTGCGACGTGTTTGAAAAAGTATCCGGTCTCGTTTGTGGTTTTTTTCCTAGCGTCGATTGGAGGATTATTTTTCTTTGTGGGGTCGGTTTGAAAAGCGGGGGTTATCCTTTATCTCTTTACCTTAGAGAATGATTTAAAAAGCGTTTTTCCTCCATATAGGGTAGTTTGAAAAAAGAGGGGTTTTTTGCTTTTGTCCACAGTGGGTGCGCGCTGCTAATCTTTTGTAAAGCCTTGAAACTTGAAAGCGCCACTCGTCTTTTGTCCTCGCCTCGTGTGTCGGCTTAAAAAGTCGGTCTTATACCCTGTTTTTACCCTTTTGTGGATTTGTTTTTCCCGCGTTTGGCAGTTTAAAAAGCGGGACTCGTTTTTTACCCTTGTGGGCGCGGCCTGAAAAAATGGCTTTTCTCATAGTTGCGATCCACGTGCAGGGCATCTCCTTGGGAAGCGGCAACCGCCAAGCCGTCTACGTGCTGGTTGTATGGATTTTCCGCATGGCCTTTCACCCAATTGATCTTTACCCGGTGTTTTTTATAAAGCCGGATAAACCGGTGCCACAAATCCGCATTTTTTTTGTCTTTAAAATTTCCCTTTGCCCAGCGCCACAGCCAAGACTGGTTTACCGCATCGCTTATGTACTTGGAATCGGTGTGCAATTCAACATCCTGGGGTGGATTCTTGAGCTGTTCGAGTGCCGCGATAACGGCCATGAGCTCCATGCGGTTGTTGGTGGTGAGCCGAAACCCTTGGGAGAGCTGCTTAGACCGCTTAATTTCTCGGGTAAACATATAGACGCCATACCCGCCAGGACCGGGGTTACCGCTTGTGGCGCCATCGGTATAGACGATCACTTTCATATTCAGGAGCCAAAGATAAACACACCGGGGTTTTTCTTCTTATCTCTTATGAAAAACGTTGTTTTGCCTAACTTTGTTACTTTTGCAAGCGAATTTAACTAAAATTGGAAAGTTATGTCTGATATTGCGTCAAGAGTAAAGGCCATTATCGTCGATAAGTTGGGCGTCGACGAAAATGAGGTAACCCCCGAAGCGAGCTTTACCAATGATTTGGGTGCGGATTCACTCGATACAGTTGAGTTGATCATGGAGTTCGAGAAAGAATTTGACATTCAGATCCCCGACGATCAAGCCGAGCGCATCACTACTGTAGGTCAAGCAATTCGTTATATCGAGGAAATATTGAACAAGTAATATGAGGCTGAAACGAGTAGTAGTTACAGGGCTCGGTGCATTGACTCCCATCGGCAATGATGTCCGATCATACTGGGAAGCTTTGGTGCAGGGGGTGAGCGGTGCGCTGCCTATTACGCGTTTTGATGCTTCTAATTTTAAAACTCAGTTTGCCTGTGAGCTAAAGGGCTTCCAGGCGACGGATCACTTTGAGCGAAAGGAAATCAGAACCTTAGACCCGTATTCACAGTATGCTATGGTCGCTGCGCACGAAGGTATAGCAGATGCCGGTTTGCTGGATGACGGGCTGAATAAAGACCGTATCGGCGTGATTTGGGGCTCCGGTGTGGGCGGTTTGTTTACCTTTCAGGAAGAGGTCGGCGATTTTGTCCGGGGTAATGGGATACCGCGCTTTAACCCCTATTTTATTCCCAAGATGATAGCCGATATGGCGTCCGGGCACATCAGTATGAAGTATGGGTTTAAGGGACCCAACTTTACCACGGTTTCGGCTTGCGCTTCTGCTGCAAATGCCATTATAGACTCCTACAATTACATCCGTTTGGGAAAAGCCGATGCCATTGTTTGCGGGGGTTCAGAAGCGGCGATAACCGAGGCGGGAATCGGTGGGTTTAATGCACTGCGTGCGCTCTCCACACGGAACGATGACCCCAAGACGGCGTCGCGCCCCTTCGACAGGGATCGCGATGGCTTTGTGCTGGGTGAAGGTGCTGGGTGTCTGATCTTGGAAGAATATGAGCACGCCAAGGCGCGCGGTGCCAAAGCGTATTGTGAAATGGGGGGGGGGGGGCTTTCCGCGGATGCCTACCACGTGACCGCACCCCATCCGCAAGGCGAGGGCTTTAAAACGGTGATGAAAAACGCCCTGGCAGATGCGCGGGTTTCCGTTGCGGAGGTCGACCACATAAACATGCACGGCACCGCTACCCCTTTGGGCGATAAAATGGAAGCCAAAGCCATTGAAGAGGTCTTTGGCTGTGAAAATTCGTATGAGATGAGCCTCAACTCGACCAAATCCATGACCGGCCATCTGTTGGGCGCTACCGGTGCGGTCGAGTTGATCGCTTTGGCCCTAACGCTGAAACACGGTATCATACCGCCGACGATCAACCATTTTACAGACGATGGAGAAATCGATAGCCGATTGGACTTCACTTTCAATAAAGCGCATCGAAGGGTGGTGCATATTGCTATGAGCAATACATTTGGGTTTGGCGGCCACAATGCGTGTATTTTGATCAAGCGCATGTAGCTCGGCGTAACCCGAGGTGTGATCGAACTCCTCGGTTTGGAGAAAAAGACGTACCTTTTTCACTTCCTATGAAAAAGATTTCCTTTGAATGGGAAACGGATCGCTTTTTGCTGTTCGGCTTTCGCTGCGTATGGGAGTCGTTTCGGCTGGCATTTCACCTGAATCGAGCGCTTCGGATTCGACTGGAAAGAACGGCGAGAGATTTGGATTGCTACCATAAAATGTTGGATGCCCAAGCTTGTTATCCGCGCTACGCTTATTTTGATAAAGCAAAGGAGCAGCATTGGTCCCTGATTGAAAACCGCGCTCGAATACAGCGATCTGTCAGGGATAGGCTTTTTGAAGAGAGCGAGTATCAGGTGTATTTGATTCCGGAGCGAAAGGAGATCGACTGCTTTTTAAAAGTCGCACAGGCTGAGGCGCATGTGGGTCGAGCGATTTTAAAACGAATTACACCCATAACGGGCCTGCACATGGCTGTCGAGATAGATGCCGAGCGGTTGAAGTCAAAGCGCAATTTAATTTTTTAATGTCGATGTTTAGAAAAAAAACAAAGATAGTGGCCACCATGGGACCCGCTACCCATACGCGTGAAATCATCGCTGAAATGATGACTCAAGGCGTAAATGTATTTCGGATTAATTTTTCTCATGCCGATTTTGAAACCGTTAGGGTCTGCGTCAAAACGATACATGAAATCAATGCGGAAAGGGGATATAACGTAGCGGTTTTGGCTGACTTGCAGGGGCCTAAGCTCCGCATTGGCGCGGTAGAAGACGGTGTCTTTGTCAAATCCGGGGATGAAATCTCGTTTACGAATAAGGAGAAAGTGGGAACCCGACGTGAAGTATACATGACATACACGCGTTTCCCCCTTGACGTAAACCCGGGGGAAATCATTTTGCTCGATGACGGTAAGTTGGTCATGGAAGTACTGGATACCAACCGAATAGATGTGGTAAAAGCCAGGATTGTCCAGGGTGGCCCGCTGAAGGGTAGGAAAGGCGTAAACTTGCCCGAGACAAAAATTTTGTTGCCGGCCCTCACCGAAAAGGATAAACGAGATGCTATTTTTGCCGCACAGATCGGCGTGGATTGGATGGCGCTCTCCTTTGTCCGCACGCCTGAAGATTTAATGGCGCTGCGCGCCTTGTTGGATGAACACGCGGACTACCGAATCCCCATCATTGCCAAAGTAGAAAAGCCCGAGGCCGTCAAAAATATCGATGGCATCCTGCCGCATGCCGATGGACTTATGGTGGCACGTGGCGATCTCGGTGTCGAGATGCCACTTGAGGAGGTGCCCTTAGTCCAAAAAATGTTGGTGCGAAAGGCCAAAGTGGCGCGCAAGCCCATCATTATTGCGACGCAGATGATGGAGGGCATGATGGATTCCCTCACCCCCACGCGTGCTGAGGTGAACGATGTGGCAAACTCCGTGATGGATGGTACCGATGCGGTCATGCTCAGCGGTGAGACGGCTGTGGGCAAATATCCGGTTGCGGTCGTAAAGTCCATGGTTGGGATCATCAAACGGGTAGAGGATTCGAGGCTGATTTCGCGCCCCGATCACAAACCCGACCCAGCCGAAAAAAGCCGATATATAACCAATGTGGTTTGCTATGATGCCGCACAAATGGCTGTCGAGATCCATGCGCAAGCCATCGTGACGCTTACGCATTCGGGGTACACGGCTTTTCAGCTCAGTTCGCACCGGCCCTTTTGTCATACCTTAGCCTTTACAGACAACCGAAATATATTGCGGATGCTCAACTTGCTCTGGGGGGTGTATGCCTTTTATTACGATAAATGGCATACGACGGATAAAACCATTCGAGAAGTAAACCAAATCGCTGTAAAAAAGGGAATTGTAGAAAAGGGGGGCTACATTTTAAACCTCTCTGCGATGCCGGTTCGCAACAAAGGAATGGTCAATACGATTCGGATCACTGAAATGGATTGAGCCAGCTCATGGTGGGGTTGGGTGCTGGAGGGATGGCTGGGGTGATCAGATGTAAAAAACGGGTGCCAAATCGAACTGGATTTTGCCTTTGTACAAGCCTTTTGTAAATCGACTTCCGTTAACATATCATCTCTTGTCCACCGTCCTGTCCACTAAAATACTAACCCCATCACAACGTGCCCTGCTGTCGGGTCACCGACTGATCGAGTGCGATTTCATCCGTGTAACGCATTATCCCCCATCGGATTTTGAAGGGTTGGTGGTAGCGGGCATTCCGGCTGTCTTCTCCAGTCAAAATGCGGTGCGAGCCGCGGCGCCTTTGATCACCTCGCGTCCAAGCGATTTTAAGCGGGTGTTTTGCGTAGGGGAGCGGACAGCGCTATCCCTGACTGCGCACGACCTACATCCGGATTTAATCGCCCTGAATTCCAAGGCTTTGGCGATGGAAATCGCAAAGGTTGAGGGGCTGGATTCACTGAATTATTTCTGCGGCCGACTTCGTCGACCCGACCTTCCGGCTGTGCTTACCGCCTCGAATATTCGCGTGTTTGAGGTGGCGGTGTATCAAACCGTACGCACACCGCAAAGGATAGACACGCCCTTTGACGTCGTTTTATTTTACAGCCCGAGTGGGGTGAAGAGTTTTTTGGAGCGAAACCGCATCAGCGAAAGGCAAACGGCTATAGCCATCGGGCATACCACAGCTGCATACCTGGCGTGTTTTCACCGCAATACAGTGGTGGCCGAGCAACCCGAAGTGGCGTATGTGTTGCTTAAAGCGGCTGATATATTGAGTTAAAAAACCGATACCACCGGCAAAAGGGCCTTTGCGATGAAAGCCAGGCCAAAAGCGATTAAAATCACGCCGATAATTTGTTTGAGGTGTATAACGCGACGCAGGGTGAGTTTTTTCTTAACCGCTTTGGCGAGAAAAATTTTGAGCAAGTCTAGGGTAAAATAAGTGCTGAGCACCATGCTGAAATACAGCAGCGTCTTGTCGATATTCAGGTTAAACTGGGAGTGCGCGACCATCACGGTTCCCAGCCAAAAGATAAAAACACCGACATTGGCGATATTCATCAGGAACCCTTTGGCAATTAGCTGGAAGTAATTTACCCTTTTCAGCCGGAAACGAGAGTGCTTTAACTTCCCTTTTTGAATGACGTGGGTCAAACCGTATGCGATTAGGATGATGCCGCCGGATACAAATAGGATCGGGCTGCCCTTGATTTTTTCTGCCAGGTCTTTGGAGCTGTAAAGGGCGAGTAGGATGTAACATGCGTCGCTGATCACAACGCCTATATCTAGGGCGATAGCTGCGCCCATGCCCTTGCTGATACTGGTTTCTATCAGCAGAAAAAACATAGGACCCACGAGGAAGCTCAGAATAAAACCAAACGGTATGGCCAGTGTGGCGATTTCCCACATGACTTATGCGCGTTTCGATTTGGCGTTTTCCGCCACCATTTCAAAGTCCAGTTGCTTGCGCGCCAGGTCTGCCTGGACAATGCGGATGCGCACCGAATCGCCGAGCTGAAATACCCGCTTGGCGGACAAGCCTTTGATGCGGTAATTCGCTTCGTCATATACATATCGATCGGCTTTCATATCGCGCAGTCGGATGAGTCCTTCAGCCTGGGAACCGGGCAGCTCTACATAAATCCCCCACTCGGTAACCCCCGATATGATTCCGGTAAAGGATTCGCCCAGGTGTTTTGCCATGAATTTTACCTGTGTGAATTTTACCGAGTCGCGCGCTGCGTCAGCCGCTAGTTTTTCCCTTTGGGATGCGTGTGCGCATTTTTCCGCATAAGCGGTGGCTGGCGGAGATGGTTTTTGCGCTGTGTAATGCTGCAACAAGCGGTGTACCATAATATCGGGGTAGCGGCGAATCGGCGAGGTGAAATGCGTATAGTAGTCAAAAGCCAGACCGTAGTGTCCCACCCGGTTGTCGACATCGTATCTCGCTTTGTTCATGGTGCGCATGGCCAGCGTTTCAATCATATGGGCTTCGGGCTTGTCCTTGACCTGCTGTAGCATTTCGTTCATGCTTTTGGATAGGGTGAGCCGGCTGCTGGTTTGCAGCTCGTAGCCGAATGCGCGGACGAATCTCTTAAGCGCTTCGATCTTTTCTGGATCGGGGTCTTCGTGAACGCGATAGACAAAGGTTTTTCCACTGGATTTGCCGCTCTTCTCCTGTCCTACAAAGCGGGCGACTCGCCGGTTGGCCAGCAGCATAAACTCTTCGATCAGCCGGTTGGCGTCCTGCACGGCCTTGAGGTAAACCCCCGTCGGGTTGCCGGCATCGTCTAAGGTGAACTTCACCTCTTTTTTGTCGAATTCTAAGGCCCCTTGGCGCATGCGTTGCGCGCGCAATACCGCAGCCATTCGATTGAGCGTCACGAGTTCTTCGGCCCAGTCGCCCCTGCCGGTTTCCAAGATTTCCTGTGCTTCTTCATAGGTAAAGCGACGGTTGGAAAGTATGACGGTTCGACCCAGCCACTCTCCGACCAGCACGGCATGGGGCGTGACTTCAAAGACAGCGGAAAAGCTCAGCTTCTCCTCGTAGGGGCGTAGGGAGCACAGCTCGTTGGACAATACTTCGGGGAGCATGGGGACGACCCGATCCACGAGATATACCGAAGTGCCGCGGCGGTAGGCCTCCGCATCCAACCGGGTCCCCGCTTTCACGTAGTGGGATACATCTGCGATGTGAACGCCGATTTCGTAGTTCCCGTTTTCTAGGGTCTGAAAGGAAATCGCATCGTCGAAGTCCTTCGCATCGGAGGGGTCGATGGTGAAAGTAGGGATGTTGCGCATGTCGCGGCGTTTGGCTATTTCTGTTGCTGTGATTGCCGCCGGCAGCGCCTCGGCTTCTCGCACCACGGCCGCTGGAAATTGGTAGGGCAGGCCGTACTCCGTTAGAATGGCGTGCATTTCGGCCTCCTGTAGGCCGGGCGTGCCCAAAACCCGAAGGATTTGGCCGGTGGGAATCTCGGCTTCATCCGGCCACCGCGTGATTTTTGCCACGACTTTTTGACCCTCTCGAGCGCCGTTACATTCGCTTTTGGGGATTTGGATGTCCAGGCGTGTGGCACGACTTTCCACCCCGACAAAACCGCCGTTTCCCGACACCTTGAAAACGCCGACAAATTCTTCCCGGCTGCGCTGGATGATCTCGGTGATTTCGCCTTTGAACTTCCTGTTTTTGCCGCTTTTGTAAATGCGTGCGCAAACGGTATCCCCTTCTAGGGCGTGCTTGGTCTTCTGCTTGGGAACGTAGAGGTCTGCTGTCCGATCGGGACTGACGATGTAAGCGGCACCCGAAGCGGTCATATCTACCCGGCCGACGATATAGCCCCGTCGGGGCTTGACATGGGATTTGCCTTTTTCGACTGGCACTGGGTTGCTCGGCTGTCGTTTGCGCTGTGCAGCGCCGCTTCTACTTCTCTTTTTGGACATGTTACAACTGGCTTACCGCAAGGCTAACAGGGGCGAGGCGGCCTGATTTTGGGTTTTTCTATCGACTGGCGACAAATGGCTTTTCCTTTAGCTTTTGGTGTGAATCAAATCTTCAATTTCGTCTGCTTCAATCGGAATGTTTTGCATCAGGTTGCGGGGTTCACCGCTGGTCTGAATCACATAATCGTCTTCGATGCGTATGCCCAAGTTTTCTTCCGGAATGTAAATGCCGGGCTCCACGGTAAAGACCATATGGGCTTCCATCGGTTCCCAAAGCAGTCCGTAGTCGTGGGTATCCAGTCCGAGGTGGTGCGAAGTGCCGTGCATAAAGTATTTTTTGTAGGCCGGTCGGTCGGGATCTTCGTTTTTTACGTCCGCTTTGTCGAGCAGTTGTAAGCCGATTAATTCCGCGGTCATAAGCTGGCCGACTGCCCGGTGGTAAGCGGTCCAATCGGTGCCGGAGACCAACATCTTGGCGGCTGCGTTCTTGACGCGCAAAACCGCGTTGTACACCGCTTTTTGCCGCTTTGTAAACCGTCCGCCCACCGGGACACAGCGCGTCATATCCGATGTGTAGTGACTATATGCGGCGCCGACATCCATCAGGATCACATCCCCGGCTCGACACGCTCGATCGTTTTTGGAGTAGTGCAAAACAGTCGCGTTTGGGCCGCTCGCTAGGATCGGACTATAGGCGAGTTCAGCGCGGTTGCACAAAAATTCGTGTGTGTATTCGGCTTCGATTTCGTATTCCCATACGCCGGGTTTAATAAAGTTGAGCACGCGGCGAAACCCTTTTTCGGTGATGTTGCAGGCCTGTTGTATCAGTTCGATTTCCACTGGCTCTTTGATCGAGCGGATGTGTTGTAAAATCGGATTGCTGCGCGCGCGGTGGTGGAGCGGGTATTCCCTTTCTGCCCATTGGATAAAGCGGTCTTCACGGGTTTGAGTCGGTGTGTGCGCACGGTAGTGCTCGTTGCGGTTTAGGTATAGGTGATCCGCTTGGCACATCAGGCCGTACAACACTTTATGGAAATCTTCGATCCCATATACCGTTTGGATGCCGCTCAGCGCAAAGGCGCGTGTGCGGCTTAATTTTTCTCCTTCCCAGATGGCGAGCGCTGCATCGGTTTGGCGCAGAAATAGCATTTCCCTGTGTTTTTCCAACTGGGCATCCGGAAAGAGCACCAAAATGCTCTCTGCTTGGTCGATGCCGCTCAGGTAAAAGATGTCCCGGTGTTGCGCAAAGGGCAAGGTGCTGTCGGCACTGATGGGATATGTATCGTTAGAGTTGAAAACGGCCAGGGATTTCGGCTTCATCCGCTCGGTAAACTTACGCCTGTTTTTTATAAAGAGCTGGCGATCGATCGGCGGGTATCTCATCGACTAAATTTTTTGCTAAAGTATTAAATTCACAAACACAGACCGCTTGACGAACTCAGATCGGTATAAGCCGCCCCAAAGGTAAAGCCCTATTTTCAGATTCTCTCTATGGAGACAAAACCAAAAAACACACCCTTTTTCAGATTGCTGACAGGCACAGCTGTGCGAACCCATAGATTTCTAACTGCGAGAAGCCCCCTGATCGGTGGGTCTGGGGTGAACCTGTATTTTCCCCTTGAGGTGGGCGCCTTGTACTTCAGCTCGAAGAGCGCCCACAATTTGCATTTCTGTCGCTGACTAATAAATAAAACGCGACCAACATAACAGCGCCGGACACCAATAGTGGCATTGAAAAATGAATCCCACCCAATAAACCGCCTATCATTGTGATGATTGCGATATCCAATACCCGTAACGACTGTGCCACACCCATTTTCACTCCGCTTTAAATTAGGACGTTTCGTTTTACCCCCCCCGCGATTTAGATCGGGTTTAAATAGCTGTGTGTCCCATATCGTCTCTTTTGGGAACGGCTGTAAGCCTTATATTTGCGCTGCACTTCAAAGTGGTTTGCATGGGCATGTGGAAGTCCTCTCTGGCAAAGAAGTACTGGATGGCGGCAACGGGTTTGTTTTTAATCCTGTTTCTCATCGGTCATCTCGCCGGCAACCTACAGCTATTGCTGCCCTTGAGTCAAAGGGCCAAGGACCGATTTAACCTATACGCTGCATTTATGACCCATAACCCGGTGGTAAAAATCCTCTCCTACCTCACCTACACCAGCATCCTCTTACACATCGTCGATGGGATTGCCCTAACGATTCAAAACCGAAGGGCGCGGGGAAAAGTGCGCTATGCGAAAAACAAGCCTGCGGCCAATAGCAGCTGGTCTTCCCGAAATATGGGGTTGCTGGGGACGATTATCGGGGTCTTTATCGTCATTCACCTGATTAATTTTTGGGCGAAGGTGCACTTTGGGCCCATAGAGACCTATACGATTGCCAATCATGCGGAGCGGGTTCAAGATTTGTACACCCTGACCATACAGACCTTTCAAGATGCGAAATACGGGCTGTGGTTGGTGCTCTTTTACACCTTTGCCATGCTCAGCCTCGCCTTCCACCTTTCACATGGCTTTGCCGCAGCCTTTCAATCCTTGGGCATCAACCATCCCAAGTACAATGGATTGATCCAGTGCGTCGGGGCTGCCTTTGCCATTGTCGTGCCCTTGCTCTTCGCTTTTATCCCACTGTATATTCGCTTTGTTTTAGATCCGATATAAACACCGCATTATGGCCCATTTCGATCCACATATACCCGAGGGCGACCTCGCTGAAAAATGGCATAATGCCAAAGCCGGTTACCGTTTGGTAGCGCCCAACAACCGCGATCGCATCGATATCGTCGTAGTCGGCACCGGCTTGGCCGGTGCCGCAGCAGCAGCCACCCTAGCTGAATTGGGTTATCGAATCAGATCGTTTTGTTATCAGGATTCCCCGCGCCGCGCACACTCCATCGCCGCGCAGGGCGGGATCAATGCAGCCAAAAATTATCAGGGAGATAACGATTCGGTTTACCGTCTGTTTTACGATACGATAAAGGGGGGGGATTACCGCTCTCGAGAGGCCAACGTATATCGGTTGGCGCAGGTATCGGGTCACATCATCGACCAATGCGTGGCCCAGGGCGTACCTTTTGCACGCGAGTACGGGGGACTGTTGGACAACCGCTCTTTTGGGGGCGTACAGGTGAAGCGCACCTTTTACGCCAAGGGCCAAACCGGCCAACAACTGCTCTTGGGCGCCTATCAAGCCCTGTCTCGGCAAATCGCTAAGGGACGCGTTGAGATGTACAACCGCCACGAGATGCTGGACATCGTTCTGATGGACGGCAAAGCCCGGGGCATTATCGCGAGAAATCTGGTGACCGGTGAAATCGAGCGTTATGCCGCCCATGCGGTAATCCTCGCATCGGGGGGCTATGGCAACGTCTATTTTCTCTCTACCAATGCGATGGGTTCCAACTGTTCGGCCACTTGGAAGGCGCATAAGAGGGGCGCTTACTTTGCCAACCCCTGTTTCGTGCAGATTCACCCGACTTGCATTCCGGTGCACGGCCCATTTCAGTCCAAGCTCACCCTGATGTCCGAGTCGCTCCGAAACTCGGGTCGGATCTGGGTGCCCAAAAAGCGATCAGACGCCCAGGCCATCCGAGCAGGCAAGTGCCGGCCTGTGGATATCCAGGCAGCAGACCGCGACTATTACCTCGAGCGCCGGTATCCGGCCTTTGGCAATCTCGTCCCCCGCGATGTGGCTTCACGTGCGGCCAAAGAGCGCTGCGATGCGGGTTATGGGATCGAAGACAACGATGCGAAAGAAGGCGTATTCTTGGACTTCTCGACCGAAATTCACCGGCGGGGAACCGAAAGCGCTTATGAAGCGGGCATGGAAAACCCCTCAGCGGAAGCGATCAAAGCACTCGGTAAAAGATGGATAGCGGATAAATATGGCAATCTATTCGATATGTACCGGCAGATCACCGGCGCAGATCCATACGAAACGCCCATGAAGATCTATCCCGCAGTGCACTACACCATGGGCGGTTTGTGGGTGGACTACGACTTGATGTCCAGCATACCGGGCTGCTTTGTCATCGGAGAAGCCAACTTCTCCGATCACGGCGCCAATCGCTTGGGCGCATCGGCGCTGATGCAAGGTTTGGCAGACGGCTATTTCATCCTGCCCTATACGCTGCCGAACTACCTGGCCGACGACATTCGCACTGGACCCATTCCGACAGACACCCCCGAATTCGATGCAGCGGCGCGCGGGGTGCACGAGCGAATCGAAAAATTGCTGTGTCATAAGGGATCGCATGCCGTGGACTACTTTCACAAAAAGCTGGGCGAGATCATGTGGAATCAGGTGGGCATGACGCGCAGCGCAGCGGGCTTGCGCGAGGCGATCGATGGCATTCAACAGCTGCGCGAATCCTTTTGGAAATCGGTACGCGTGCCGGGTTCAGCCGATGGCTTAAACCCCGAATTGGAAAAAGCAGGCCGTGTAGCCGATTTTTTGGAGTTGGGACAGTTGGTGGCTATCGATGCTTTAGGCCGAGATGAATCCTGTGGCGGACACTTTCGTTTAGCACACCAGACGCCTGAAGGTGAAGCGCTGCGCAACGATGTGGACTACGCCTATGTAGCCGCCTGGGCCTACCGAGGCGCCGACATCAATCGGGAATCGCTGCACCGGGAATCGCTCGCCTTTGAAAATGTAGCACTCAAGACGCGATCCTATAAATAAAAACCCGAGAAAAACGACTATGGCAGATAGAAAAACGCTGGCGTTAATCCTGAAAATTTGGCGGCAGAAACACGCTGAGGCCAGTGGAAAATTTGAAACCCATCGCGTAAAGGGCATTTCTACAGACAGTTCCTTTCTGGAGATGCTCGACGTGTTGAATGGCGATTTGATCGAAGCCGGAAAAGAGCCCGTAGCCTTTGACTACGATTGTCGGGAAGGCATCTGCGGCAGTTGTTCCCTGTATATCAACGGCCGACCACACGGCCCCTTACGCGGCATTACGACTTGTCAATTGCATATGCGCAGCTTTCGCGATGGGGAGATCATTTATATCGAACCCTGGCGTTCGCGTGCCTTTCCGGTCATCAAGGATTTGGTCGTCGATCGGAGCGCTTTTGACCGTGTGTTGCAAGCCGGGGGTTTTATCTCTGTAAACACCAGTGGAAACACACAGGATGCGGATAGCATTCCGGTCAATAAGCACGATGCAGACCAGGCCTTTGATGCCGCGAGCTGCATCGGCTGCGGCGCTTGCGTGGCCACTTGTAAAAACGGTTCCGCCATGCTCTTTACAGCGGCCAAAGTGTCCCACCTCGCGCATTTGCCCCAGGGACAGATCGAGCGGAAGCGCCGGGTTCAACATATGGTGCGCCAAATGGATGCGGAGGGCTTTGGAAATTGCTCTGTGACGGGTGCCTGTGAAGCCGAGTGCCCCAAGGGGATCGCCTTGGAACACATCGCGCGTATGAATCGCGAATACGGGAAGGCCGTATGGACATCGCGGGAAGAAGCCTGAGCTTTTTTCCAATACTTTTAGCGCACCCCTACGGGGAGTTTGACCTTTTTATTTTTCCCGCTTGTATTCGTCTGTGCGCATTGGTTCAAAAGAAGGGATTTTTTTGCTTTAGTCACAGGGCTCCGTAACTGTGGAATACCCTTGACAATCATATGGGGAGCGCCTGAAAAGGGGACTTGTTTTTTTAGCGTTTATTCCTTGTGCGTGGTTTTGAAAAGCGTGCTATCTCTTATCCTGTGGAAGTCGGTTTGAAAACTGGGATTTTCTTTGCCCTGTCCGTCTGTTGATTAAAAAGGCGGGTTGTCTTTTGGCTTTGTCCGCTAAGTGTTGATTTGAAAGCCTGTCTTACTTCTTTGGTTTTGCCCCTGCGGGTCTTTTGAAAAGGCTGCCGTGTCATAAGAAGCCGCCAAGCGATTGGTCTCGTCTATTTACCCCTGTGCTGTATCGCAGCTGCAAAAGCCTGATCGGGATATCGATCAATATGGGTATAGCCTATATCCCACCTTATTTTTTGCCGGTTGACAGTTTGAAAAGGGGCTTTATATAATCCGGAAGCCGAATCGATCGAGCTCAAAAAGAGCGGCCGCTCTTTTTGTCGTCTTTCGTTGGCACGAGTCTCGTGTTTTTCGCTTTCTTATGGGAGGTAAAGCGAATGGTCCGAATTGAAAGAGGCGTGAAAACGCCCAGAAACTTCCGATTAATCGTCATTTTGAAGGGGGAATAACCGTCTTCTTACCCTACACGCGCTATATCCTGCAAATGAAGGCTTTAGTAGCGCTCAAATAACTAAATCACAGCGCTGAGTAGGGGGCTTTTTCCATCCAAATGTCAAGACGGCTGTGCCCTTTGATCGAGTAACTTGCATTGCGCGCGAGATGGGTGTTTTTCAAGTGCGTCATATTATTAATAGATATTGGAATAGTTGTTATTGATACCTCATGCGATTAAGGCTTGATTCCGATGGGTTGACGACTGGCCGGAACCTGGTGGTTGCTTATCGAATGGCATGAGATTTGACCAGCTCTCAGTTTTGGCTCAACGCTATGGAGATTAAACACGCGTAAAGTGCAGCAGCGGGTATAGATAGAATTTTATACCTTTGCCCCCCCGCTTTTTACAAGTCCATTTGAAATATAAAACCGATCCCATGAAGAAACCCCTTTGGATTGCCATGCTGTGCTTTTTTTCCGCCTTATCATTACCGGCGCAAGGAAATGCCCGATGGATTCGTTACCCGGCCATTTCTCCCGATGGGAAAACCATCGTTTTCGGTTATAGGGGGAATTTATACCGGGTAGGCGGTCGGGGGGGGACCGCTGTCGCCCTTACCACGGGCGATGCTTATGACATGCGTCCGGTTTGGAGTCACGATGGCAAAACCCTGGCTTTTGCCAGTGATCGCTATGGTAATTTCGATGTGTATACCATGCCATCTACCGGCGGGACCCCGGTGCGGATTACCTACCACAGCGCAGCGGATTACCCCTATGATTTTACGCCAGACAACCGCAAAGTACTATTTGGCAGTGGCCGGGAAGCACCTGCAAAGAGTGTGCGATTTCCGACCCCCCACCTCTTTGAGAATTTATATACCATTCCCGTAAGGGGCGGCCGCCCCATTTTGCTGACCGCTGCTGGGGCAGAGGAGGCGCACTATAACGCGACCGGATCTAAAATTGTATTTGAAGACAGAAAGGGATATGAAGATCCCTATAGAAAACACCATACCTCTTCCGTTACACGGGATATTTGGTTGTACGACATCGGGGATAACACCTATAGACGACTAAGCGATTTCAAAGGTGAGGACAGAGCGCCCGTATTCGCTTCGGATGATCGGCACGTGTACTATTTAAGTGAAAGAGACGGCACGCAAAACCTGTATAAAAAATCATTGGAAAGCGGCTCTGAAAAGCAACTCACCGCATTTACCGATTTTCCCGTTCGCCATTTGAGCGTTTCCCGGACTAACGCTTTGGCTTTTACTTGGAAGGGGGATTTATATACGATTACCGATGGGGATAAACCCAAAAAACTTCGGGTTGAAGTGCGGGATGATTCGGGGTTTCAAACTGAGAAAAATGTAAAGATCAACACCGTGACCGAATTTGCGGTAAGCCCCAATGGCAAGGAATTGGCTTTCGTCAACCGGGGTGAGGTATTCGTCACCGGGGCCGGCTCCAGGACCAAACGCATCACCGATACGCCCGAACAAGAACGCATGATCGATTGGTCGCCGGACGGCAAGACTTTGTTATTTTCCGGTGAACGAGACGGGAGCTGGAATATTTATAAAGTGACCTTAACCCGACCCGAAGAAAAGTATTTTTACGCTTCGACGGCCTTGCATACGGAACCCCTTATCGCAACCGATGCGGAAGAATTTCAGCCGCGCTATTCGCCGGATGGCAAAAAAGTCGCCTTTGTCTATGAGCGAAATATCCTAAAAGTTTTGAATCTCAACACCAAAGTGAAGACGACGGTATTGCCCCAAGGGCATAATTATTCCAACCGGGATGGTGACTGGGGCTTTGCGTGGAGCCCGGACAGCAAATGGCTGTTGGTCGATGATGAAAGGGGATATGATTCGTTTGAGAATACCGCGTTGATCAAAGCCGATGGCAGCGGGGAGATCGTCTATCCCGTAAACGGCGGATTTGGTGAGTACGATGCCAAATGGGGTATGGGCGGGAAGATGATGACCTATTCGACCAATCGCAACGGCAAGCGATCGCTCGCCGAGAATTCGAGGCGCCAATCGGACGTTTATGCGGTGTTTTTCAACCGCAAGGCTTACGATCGCTATAAGTTGAGTAAAGCGGATTTTGCGCTTTTGAAAGACCGGGAAAAGAAAGAGAAGAAAGACAAAAAAGATGCGCATCAGGCGGATAAAAAATCCAAGAAGAAGGGTAAAAGAGTAAAGCGGTTGGGCTTCGACTTAAAAAATCTCAATACTCGTAAAGTAAGACTGACCATCAACAGCTCCGATATCAGCGATTACGCTTTAAACAAAGATGCGAGTAAGCTGTACTATCTATCCGCTTTTGAAAAGGGATACGACCTCTGGGTAACCGAGCCGAGGACGAGAAAGACCCGGATTCTGGCCAAACTCGGCGGCTCCCCGAGCGGCATTCAAATCAGCGGTGACGGAAATACCCTGTTTCTGATCAATCGCGGTAGACCGGTTCGAGTCAATACCCAAAGTGGTAGGGTTAAAAATATAGATTTGGATGGCGATATGGTAATCGATGCGGCTGCGGAGCGAAAATACATATTCGATCACATTTGGAGACAGGTGACCAAAAAGATCTACGATCCCACCATTCACGGCATGGATTGGAAAATGTATCGCGATGCATACGCCGCGTTTTTGCCCCATATCGACAACAATTACGATTTTCAAGTCTTGTTGAGTGAGACGTTGGGCGAACTCAATGTATCCCATACCGGCGCGCGTTATTATCCCTATCGTCATGGTACCCAAACCGCTTCGCTGGGCCTGCTATACGATGAGTGCTATACCGGCCCGGGTATTAAAGTGAGCGAAGTCATACAAGGCGGTCCGCTCGATAAGGCTGGAACTGAGATAAAAGCGGGCGATATCATCACAAAGATCGATGGGAAGATCATTAAAGCCGATGAAAACCCCAATCGCTACCTGAATAACATAAGGGGTAAAAACACCCTGTTGACCATTAAGAGCGGTGGTTTGCGCTTGGAAGAAATCGTTAAACCCGTTTCCATGCGAACGGAAAGGAAGCTAATGTATAAACGATGGACGCAGATCATGGCTGAGATGGTCGATTCTTTGAGCGGGGGTCAGATCGGCTATGTTCACGTTCGCGAGATGGATGACAGCAGTTTTAGAGCTTTCTATGAAAATGTATTTGGTAAGAACAGAGATAGAAAAGCATTGTTGGTCGATACGCGTTTTAACGGCGGCGGTAACTTGCACGATGATTTAAATACCTTTTTGAGCGGTAAGCGATATTTGAAATGGGCGCCGCAAGGCCATGTACTAAAAGGTGGAGAGCCCTCGTATCGCTGGACCAAGCCGAGCATTGTCCTCATGAATGAAGGCAATTACAGCGATGCATTTCTCTTTCCTTATGTATATAGGCAAAACGGCATTGGCAAATTGGTGGGCATGCCGGTGGCGGGTACCGGAACAGCGGTATGGTGGGAAAGACAGATCGATCCGACCCTCGTATTCGGTATTCCCATGATTGCCACCATCGGCAAAGAAGGCCGACCCACGGAGAATCTGGAGTTAGAACCGGATATTTTGGTTCCCTTGCCCTATGCAGCCTGCTTAAACGGCAGAGACACCCAGCTGGAAGCAGCGGTTAGAGAATTGCTGAAAGCGTTGAAATAATGAACAATGTTGTAGGGCTCCAAGTCGAGGAAAGGGTTTTATTTGGCTAGGCGCCACCAAATACTCGAACTATGCGGCTATCGCCGTGAATTTGAGCGACCTCGTAAGCGCACATAAGCTTTGGCCTACAGCTTCAGCAGGCTATAAGAAACTGGCGGCTCCATTTAAAAG
The DNA here is from genome assembly GCA_036881805.1 of Flavobacteriales bacterium. Taxonomy (GTDB): domain Bacteria; phylum Bacteroidota; class Bacteroidia; order Flavobacteriales; family JANQLC01; genus JANQLC01. Next base: position 26,134 of record JBAJNK010000092.1, on the reverse strand, counting down.
CGCGGTGGATTCCGTCCAGGGTAAAGGATTGGCACATCCGATTCTTATCTTTTAACTGAGTGGGAGACATATCGCACCCCGATTTGAAACGCAGATCAAAGCGGTGCAAACGACCTTGGCCGAGATAAATGCGGTGTAATGCTGTATTTGAGAAAGTATCTCTTTGATTTTTACCTTTGCAGCCAAAAATCGGTTTATGGACCTGAGACCTTTTATCGACAGCACATATCTAAAGACGCCTCAGGAAGCGGGAATTTCTGTGAAAGCGGATAGAGAAGTGGTTGTCCATTTGGTTCAAGAGGCTGTAAAAGAAGGCTTTAAAGCTGTTGTACTGCGCCCAAACCACGTCGGTTTGGCGCGTAAAATGGTGGATGAAGCCCAGTCTGCCCTTCATGTCGTCTCGGTGGTCGATTTTCCCAAAGGCACGGCCTCGCTCGCGAAAAAGATCGACGAGGCGAATCGTTTAATCGAAAGGGGTGTGGATGAATTGGACTTTGTCATCGATTACAAGGCTTATAAAGCAGGGCATCACGACAAGCTCAAGGAAGCGGTTTACGAAGGAACCCGAGTCTGTTTGGAAGCCGGTAAAATCTGTAAATGGATCGTCGAAACCGCTGCACTCTCCGAGGCGCAAATCGAGCACCTCACACTGATTATTCGCGATGTAGTCGTGTCCAACTTTGGCCGAAACCGAGCGACACGAGTCTTTGTAAAATCTGCTACCGGTTACTATGAGACCGCAGCGGGGATACCGAGTGGTGCAACGGTGCGCGACATAAAGATCTTGGTCGAAAACAGCGGTCCCCTCGGGGTAAAAGCCTCGGGGGGTATTCGAAACCGGAAAGAAGCCGAACGCTATGTAAAGTTGGGCGTGCAGCGCATCGGTACCTCTTCAGCCGCAGCGATGCTGGCGAGAGAAGAGAAATAAATGCATGCGTGTGTCAGGTCGCCCCAGCGCTGAGACCGAATGTTAGAAAATTAAACGGAGTGCTGTGATCAGTACATCATTTTTAAAGCCAAACATGTATAATATTACGCCCATCCTATTTTCTAATTTGTATGGCCGACCCAGCCGCGATGGATCGTTTTGAGGCACAGGGCAGGGTATGGCAAGAGCCGGTTGAAAATCGCACCGTCGCATACGCCATTTGGTGTGATTTTTGGCAGCTCACCAAGGCGCGCCTATCGGTAAGCGTCGTTTTCTCCGCTGTAGCCGGCTATTTGCTCGCCGTCGATTCGGTGGAGGTCGAAAATCTACTCGTCCTCATCTCAGGCGGTTATTTGATGGTGGGCGCTTCCAATGTTTTCAACCAGATTATCGAGCGGGATAAAGACAAGTTGATGCACCGCACCCGCAATCGCCCCTTGCCTACTGGCCGTGTATCGGTTACCGCAGCTTTTTATCTCGGCCTATCCCTGGCGATTGGGGGCTTGACGCTGCTGTGCTACCTCAGCTTTCAGGCGGCCGTTTGGGCTTTTGTCAGCATTATTTTGTACGTCTTTGCGTATACACCGCTAAAAGCCGTTACGCCCTGGTCTGTTTTTGTCGGGGCATTTCCCGGTGCCATTCCCTATATGTTGGGGTGGGTAGCGGCCAGCAATTCGTTCAATATTGAACCCGGCACCTTGTTTTTAATACAGTTTTTGTGGCAGTTTCCACATTTTTGGGCGATAGGCTGGCTGGCCTTTGCCGATTACGAGCGAGCCGGGTATAATTTGCTGCCTTCCGGTGGCCGGGATCGATCCACCGCTATGCAGATTGCGATCTACAGCTTTAGCCTGATTCCCATATCTATATGGCCTGCATTTGGGTTGACGGGGCGTTTGCACCTATCGGTTCAGGCTGCCGTTTGGGTGATCATTTGCGGTGCGATTTTCTTTGGCTTTTCGCTGCGGTTGCGCCGGCGAATGGACTCGAAGTCTGCCCGAGACCTATTGCTGGCTAGTGTCGTGTACCTGCCGGTCGTACAGATCATCTATGTGGTCGATAAATTTGTCAGATGCGCGACCTAGTAAAAAAACAGGGTCGAGAGGTAGCCAAACCTTTGCTCTATGCGGGGATGGCGAGTATTTTTATCTTCTTCGCCGGGCTGACCAGCGGCTATTTGGTGCGTATGGCCGGTGGAGACTGGCAGCGCATTCCCTTTCCCCCCCAATTGTTTGTAAGCACCTTGTTAATCCTGCTGAGCAGTGTGAGTTTGCAGTTGGCTTATGCCTGCTTAAAAAGGGGAAGCCATACGCGCAGCGCAGGGTATGCGACTGCTGCGCTTTTGTTGGGTCTGGGTTTCATGTACGCCCAATTTCTCGGTTTTGCGCAATTGATACGAGATGGCATTTACTTTACCGGTGCGCGGAGCAACATTGCCGGATCCTTTATGTACGTGTTGGTCGTAGCCCATCTCGCACACGTCTTGGGCGGTGTCATCGCATCGACTTGTATAACGGTAAAGACATGGTGGCATAAATACGGACGGGGGAACACCTTGGGCTTTCAGCTCGGATTGCTATTCTGGCATTTTCTAACAGGGTTGTGGGTTTTTTTGTGCCTGTTTCTATATTTTGTTCGCTAAATTTGTCGCGTTTTCTGCTATGCAAACGACCACTTATACGGAAGTCATCTCGACCCGAGCGTTATGGGGGGGTGGCCGGCGCCCGCTGGGAGCCAGCTATGGCAAATTGATGATGTGGATTTTCATCTTGTCGGATGCGCTTACATTTTCCGGTTTTCTCGCGGCTTATGGGTTTTCGAGATTTAAATTTATCCACTCGTGGCCTGAGCCCGGTGAAGTCTTTTCACATGTCCCGCTCTTGGGTGGTGGGTATCCCATGATCTATGTAGCCTTTATGACTTTTGTGCTGATCTTTTCATCCGTGACCATGGTATTGGCTGTGCATGCCGGACACCAGATGCGGAAAAATACGGTGGTGATCTACCTCTTTTTGACGATTATCGGCGGTGGGATCTTCTTGAGCTCCCAAGCCTGGGAGTGGTATCATTTCATAAAAGGCGAAGCCGGCGCCCTGCAATTGAACGACGGTTCCATCGTCCATTTCGTGAAACCGAAAGGCGTGCGAAACGACGAGCCCGTATACGAAAAAATTTCGCTGGATGCGCTTAGCGGCTCATCAGGTCGAGCGGTCACCCATACACTTCCCGAGCTCAAACGCGCATTTGAGGCGAGCCCAGGGGTGCAGTTGCGCATGGCAAACCAAACCGTATTACCGCACAGCCAGGGCGATGCGGTTTTTGCCCACGCAAAGGCGGTCGTACGAGGGGCTAACTTGGTGAAAAATGAATATGGACTGCCGCAGTTTGCCGATTTCTTCTTTTTTATTACAGGCTTTCACGGCTTTCACGTCTTTACGGGCGTGATACTCAACGTCATCGTTTTCCTCAATGTCTTGCTCGGCACATACGAGGGGCGCGGGCATTACGAAATGGTTGAAAAAGTGGGTTTGTATTGGCACTTTGTGGATTTGGTTTGGGTGTTTGTCTTTACATTCTTTTATTTGATTTGATCTTTTTTGTAAGTGGCTTATGGTGGACAAGGGAACAGCGGCGATTTGGAAGGTGTTTATCGTATTGAGTATCGTCACCCTGGCCGAAGTACTCTTGGGTATTTATCGGCCTGAATTTCTAACGGTTGAAATATTTTCGGGCCTGATCAGCCTGCTGGATTTGACCTTTATCCTCTTGACGCTCTACAAGGCCTATTGTATCGTTTGGTTCTTTATGCATATGAAGCACGAGTACAGCAATTTGAGACTGACCATTACTTTACCGTTGTACATCCTGGTCCCTTACCTGATCTTCATATTGTTGGTAGAATCTACATACGTACGGGACATATTGAAATTGTAGTTTCATGTGGCAGTCGATAAAGCAACGGGGTCTATTGCTCAGCATCCTACTGCTCCCCTTCTGTCTTTATTTTACCCTGGTCATCATTTCAAAAGACAAAAATCGAATCGCCACCCTGGCGGTGGTCGATTCCAATCCGGGGCTTGGCTTGACCGGAGACGGCTTTTCGGAAGCCGATTTCAGGAATAAGGTGAGCGTGTTGGTATTCAACGGCAACCTGAATGCTGAAAGCAGGGGCATACTGACCAACCTGTACGATGAAACGTACCACCCCTATCGGCAGCTGAAGGACTTCCAAATGGTGAGCTTTGTCACCGGTGATTCGGCAAAGAAAGCGCTGGAAAAAGACTTGGTAATCCGCAATGGTAAACGGCCTGATAATTGGCGTATATATGTGAAACCCTGTGCACGGCTAAGGGGTGATTTAAACCATTTGAAACCCGCTTTGGTGGCGAACCCGGGCTGCGGAAGCCACTACGTCTTGCTCCTCGACAAAGATTTAGCCCTGCGCGGCCGGGTCGAAGATGAAAAATATGGCTCGATTCACGCCTATGACGCTTCCGATGTATCTATGCTGAACAGCGAACTGCGAGACGACATACATATACTGCTCGCCGAATACCGGCTGAGACTTGAGAAAAACGACAGATACAAATTAAGAAAACCATGAAACGCATTGAAAAAACCATGAAACGCAGCATGTTAATCGCAGCCGTTGTATCGATCCCCTCGGCTTGCACCAAGCGGGCAGATGACTTGATGGTCTTGGGTAAGGCACCTGCTTTTCGTTTTACCAACCAGGAAGGAAAGACCATCACAGATCACTTTTACGACGACAAGGTCTACGTAGCGGAATTTTTCTTTACCAGCTGTCCGACTATATGCCCGATCCTAAATAGGCATATGGTCGCCCTTCAAAATAAGTTTACAGGCAACGCCGAATTTGGCATAGCCTCCTTTACGGTAGATCCGAAGACCGATACGCCGGAAGTGCTGCATCGCTATGCGAAAAATTTGGGCGCTACATCCGAAAACTGGAATTTCCTGACCGGTGCGCCTGAGGCGATATACGACTTGGCTGTGAGGGGCTATTTCGCAAGCGCACAACCGGATACCGCAGCGCCAGGGGGCTTTTTCCACACCCAATATTTTATGCTCGTCGATAAGGAGGGAAATATCCGCGTGCCCCGAGATGCCCATGGCAATCCGGTATTTTACGATGGTACCAAGTCCAAAGACATCACCCGCTTGGAAAGGGATATTCAAACCCTACTCGATGCGTGAGCGCACCCATTCCAAACGCGACCGGATTTTCATACCGCTCATCATAGGCCTGGCTGTTGTAGTGCCTGTGGCAGTGTTGGTTTTGATGTATTTACCACACCGCTATAACCCGGTGGGGGAGTCGCGCAGCAGCCTACCGTTTTTTCACGCGGCCCTAAACGGGAGCACGGCGGTTTTGCTCGCCTTGGGTTATACCTTTATCAAGAACAAAAAGTCAAATGCGCATAAAATCAGTATGCTGGTGGCTTTTGCGCTGTCGGTTGTGTTTTTGGTTTCCTATATCGTCTCGAAGCTCAGTGCGGAACCCGCTCATTTTGGGGGTAAGGGATGGGTGCGATACGTTTATTTTTTCATCTTGATCACCCATATTATCTTAGCCGCTTTTGTGGTTCCCCTGGCCTTGTTTAGCATGTATCGAGCCTTGAACAAAGAATATGTAAAGCACCGGAAAATAGCTCGGATTGCGTTTCCCATTTGGCTGTACGTGGCGGTTACGGGTGTGCTGGTGTATCTGTTTATGTCGCCCTATTACTAGCGTATGGAAAGTATTTCGTACCTTTGTGGTGTGGAAAAGCGGGTATTGGCATTTTTCTTATTTATCCTGGGTTTTTCAATGCGTCTGCCCGCGCAGTGCGCCATGTGTCGGGCGACTGCCGAGTCTGCCCTGCGCAGCGGAAATGCCATGGTCGGTGGCTTGAATAGCGGCATCGTTTACCTGATGGCTTTTCCCTACATCGCCATAGGCACGGTAGCCTTTCTCTGGTATCGCCACAATAAAAATCAAAAGACTTAATTCGCAGTGTGACAAATTTTGCGCATTTCAAACCGATGTGTGTCGTGTGCGACATCCGTAAAGTGAAGCCGATGAATTTCACGAGCGCTTTTGGCTTTGCGGCTTTGCTCCTCTTTCCCGCAGCGGTTCGGGCACAGAAGAGCTGGACCTTGTCCAAATGCATACACTACGCGTATGCGAACAACATAGCGGTCAAAAAAGCGCACTTGCAGACCGAAACACGAGAAGCCGATAGAAAAACGGCGCTGGGCAATTTCCTACCAAATTTGAATGCAACCGCATCGAATGATTATAGCTTTGGCACATCCATCGACCAACAGACCAATGAACGGGTGCGTCATGACTTCCAAAATGTAAGTCTCGGCATCGCTACTTCGGTAACGCTATTCGATGGGCTTAAAAATGTCAAAACGCTGAACAGGGCGAATCTCGATAGAGAGATGAGCGAGTTCGACGAGAAGGCCACCAGAGATGACATAGCGCTTTCCATAACCAATGCCTATTTGCAAGTTTTGTATAGTAAGGCGTTGATTCAGATTGAGGAAGCCCAGTTGCAGATCGATAGGGATCAGCTCAGTCGGGTGGAAAAACAGGTGGCAGCCGGTGCCTTACCCCTTGGCGCTGTGTATGATATCCAAAGCACTTTGGCAGCCGATTCCCAAAGTCTAACCGAGGCCCGAAATGGATACGACCTCAATCGGTTATCTCTAGCACAACTCCTGCAGCTCGACAATACAGGTGATTTTCAGCTAGCCGATATAGCATTCGAGATTCCAGATGGTGTCCTGTCGAGGTACGATCCCAAAGCGATATATCGGAAAGCCTTGACGAGCTGGTCTGAAATCAAAAGTGGAAGCCTAAGGGTACAAAGCGCCCAAAAGGGCATAGAGATCGCTAAGACAGCTTATATGCCTACCCTTGATGCACGATTGGGTCTTTCTTCTATTTATTCAAAGGTCTTGGGGAAGAAGCCTGGGGTGGGAAGCGCTGTGGATACGGATTTTCTAAGTCAGCTGGACAATAACAAGTCGTATGGGGTAGGCATTTCACTCGCGATTCCCCTATTCAACCGATTGCAGACGAGGAACCGAGTCGCAAAGGCCAAAATAGATAGACTACAAGCGGAATTAGACTTGCAGCAAACCGAGAATGAGTTGCGCCAGGACATTGAGAAGGCTTATACGGCTGCCAAGGCGGCACACAGCGCTTATCGGGCAGCGGGAAAAACGGAAATGGCTGCGCACCAAGCCTTTGAATACGCGAGCAAGCGCTTTGCAGTAGGTGCGATAAGCAGTTTTGACTTCAATCAGGCAAAGAACAAATGGGTGAAAGCAAAGGCCGATGGCGTGCGCTCGAAATACGATTGCTTTTTTAAACTCAAGGTCCTGGACTTCTACACAGGCGTCCCTTTAAATTGACACGGACATGTCGCTAATCCTGCATTTGGAAACCGCAACCCGAAATTGCTCCGTCAGCCTGGCCGAGGATGGCGTGCTTATCGGGACTGCGGAATGGGCAGGCGAAAGATATGTCCACGGTGAGCGGCTACACGTTTTTATCAAAGAACTCGTGGATGCGCACGGTTTGGCTTTGTGCGACTTATCGGCGGTTGCGGTCAGCAAGGGGCCGGGGTCTTATACGGGCTTGCGCATAGGCGTGGCAGCTGCCAAAGGGCTTTGCTATGCGCTCGACATGCCGCTCATCGCCATCCATACGCTAACGGTTTTGGCACGGGCTGCCCGGGATATATCCGATCCCCGTGCTTTGATCATTCCCATGTTGGATGCGCGTCGGGCAGAGGTGTACACGCGGGTTTACGACCTGGATTTCACAGCCCGCACAGAGACAAAAGCGGTCGTCTTAAGGCCGGATAGCTTTTCTGAATTTCACCAACCCCTTTATTTTCTGGGGGATGGTGTGGCAAAGGCCAGCGAGGTGATTCAAATGCCGAACGCCCGTTTTTTGGACATCCCATATCCTTCCGCTAAGCACATGGTCGCCCTGGCGTATGACGAGTTTGTAAATGCGTCGTTTGCAGACCTCGCTTACTTCGAACCCTATTACCTCAAGGATTTCATAGCCATTCCGCCCAAGTGTTCAGTCTAAACGTTTTAAAATCGTGAAAGCGTTTTTGTTTCTGCTCCTATCGCTTTGTACCCGCCTGGGCTTTAGCCAGGATCATTGGTATACGGTACGAGATAGTCTCTATCAAATACAGTTTCCAGCTGAGCCGTTCATCGAGACGCACAAAAATCTCGATAGGGGAAAAACCCGAACCGTTCAGATGAATTATCGAGACCACCGGATGAATTATCTGTTCTTAGTCCGCGTGAACGATACCGCCCAATTGGATGATAAAAACGTACGCACCAGTGCTTTGATACAGGGCATAGCTGAAATGGCCGTTTCGCTCAACTATATTTTTGACAAGCCCGATGCGGTTGCGGCGGTGTTCAAAAAATTTCACAGTGTGGATTCACTGTCCTATCCAGCTGTGGTAGCCGAATATTATGCGAAATCAGGCGCCCTTAGTTTGACGATGCGCGCCGAGGCTTTTTTTGTAGATAACCGAATGTATTTGGCTGTCGTCTACTCCCGGGGTGACCGTTTATTTGACTTGCGGAATGCCAGTCGATTTTTTGACTCGATTACCCTGATTTCTCAGGCGGCATTGAAGGCGGAGAAGACCCATTCGGCTGGAACTGATAGGTGATGAATCCAGCTTGTGAACTGCGCGCCTTGGGATCAGCGTTAAACTGCGATCGCTTGGCATAAGCCAATGCGGCATCCCAAAGGCAACGGTCGGTGGTGTAGCTTCGGCTTTTGTCGATGGCTGCGTAGGTAACCGCTCCATCCCGGTCTACCCGGATGTCGACCACTACCGTGCCCCCCCTGATGCAGGTGTACACCGGATTGGGAATACCGATCGCCCTTCGGTTTGGCAACAGGTAGGACACCGTGCTTTTCCCCGAGTACACGTCCGGGTGCGCCGCATCGGTTTTGCCCTTTCCAGGATCCGCCTGCACAGTTCGCCCCACTGGGTTGCCGGTGCTCGGGCTTCCGTTTTTCGCCTCGGGCGCAGCTACATGTCCATCTTTGACAGACCTCGCTTTGGCCGGTTTGCTTTGCAAGCCTTTCGCTTTTACCCCTTCTAACAATTGTTCGACGGTTTTAATCCCCTGGTTGGAGGCGCGATGGGTTTTTACCGCCTCGATTGCTTTGGGTGGTTCCCCTCGCCTTTTCTCAGTGGGGTTTTCAATTTCAGTCGCTTTGGGTGTTTCCGCTTTCTTTTTCTCGGTGGGTTTTTCGACCGATTCGGCCTGCTCGAATGCGATGCTGATGGACTGTGGTGCAGCAGGGGAATGGCTGGAGAAACCGACAAAAGCCAAGAGGAATAACAGAACCAGGTGTAGGCCCACGGCGACTGCCCAGGCGTATCGCCGCTGTCTCGCTCCTGCTGACCGTGCGCTAGCCACGTTGCAAATATAGTGGATTTTCACCTAACCCTGTGGTATCCATATGCGCTGTGGGAATAAAATGCCGGAACGCTCAAACTTAAAACAGGGCTGAAAATGGGTTAAACGATATTAAATCCTTACATTTGCAACCGAATAAAAACGCAAATAACATCTGTTATACCGCGCATTCCCCCAATAGAAAATATCGGGTATGGGGTGAATATAAAATGGGTAGGCGCTTTGAAAGGGGGAAAATATTTGCCAAACACAACTGGCACATTATTGTGATATGAAAAAAGCCTTAATCGTCTTGGACATTCAGAATGATTTTTTACCTGGCGGTTCGCTTGCCGTTGCCAAGGGCGACAAAATCATCAGCGGTATCAACCGGATCATGCGGGGATTCGATCGCGTAGTAGCTACTCAGGATTGGCATCCGTATAATCACAAGAGCTTTGCCACTCAGCACGCGGGCAAAAAACCTTTTGATGTCATCCCCTGGGGCGAGCAAACGCAGGTCCTCTGGCCAAATCACTGCGTTCAGGGCAGCTTTGGCGCACGCTTTTCAACCAAACTAAACCAAAAGCGAATCCATGCGATTTTCAGGAAGGGTATGCGCCCTGAAGTCGATAGCTACAGCGGGTTTTTCGATAATGATCACAAGAGCCGGACCGGACTGAGCGATTACTTGAAAGGCTTGGGCATAGCTGAAGTATACGTCTGTGGCTTGGCCGGAGATTATTGCGTGTACCACACAGCACTGGATGCGAGCAGATTGGGTTTTAAAACCCATTACCTCTCGGATTTAACCCAATACATCGCTGCGGACAGCCGTGAAAAAGCCCTTGCCGGTTTACTGGACAAGGGGGTAAAGGTATTGCAATCGGGTGCGGTTGTGTAATGGCAAAAGCGTGCTGTGAATGGGCTGGCAAGGATCCGCTTTACAGGGCATACCACGATGAAGAGTGGGGTGTTCCCGTACGAGACGATGCGGGTCAATTTGAGTTTTTGATATTGGAGATCTTTCAGGCCGGGCTGAGTTGGCTTGCGATTCTAAAAAAGCGGGGATTTAAGTTTGTCGGCCCAACCGTGGTTTACGCACATATGCAGGCTACGGGTATGGTGCAAGACCACACGACGGATTGCTTCCGTTATCAGGTGCTATCCCACCCCAGCGGAACAGTCCTATAAATCGCTGTTGCGTTTGGCCAAAGCGAATTGCAGCTGTGGGGTTACAGGTGCCGGCTGTCGGGCTATTCCCCCCTCATGGGATTAATATTTTTCCGCTTGGCTTGCGCCAGCTTTTCCATTTGTGCGTCGATTTCCCCGTCGGTTATTTTCCGAAAGAGCAGCTGTGATTTGTCGATTGGATGCCCTTTGGGGATCAAGTCGGCCGCAGCTACTTCATCCCAGCTCAGCGCCCGCAAATGGAGTATATCTTTTAGTTTCTCAGCTGTATGGGGTAAGAAGGGCTCGCTCAAATAGGCGATTCCCGCTGCGATTTGCAGGGCTACATGAATGCTATTTTCAACCGCTTTGGGCTGTGTTTTTATCTTTTTCCAGGGCGCTTGTTCCTGTAAGAATGCGTTTCCCATGCGCGGCAGTTCCAGAAATGACCGCAGCGCATTTCGAAATTCAAAGCGTTCGATAAATCCCCCGATTTCTTTTGGGAGCAATTTCAAACGATCGAGTTCGCTAAATCGGCCTGTGACCCCAGGCGCAATACCTCCATAATACCGGTGCGTGAGTGCGATGACCCGGTTGATGAAATTCCCCAAAATGCCCACCAGTTCGGCGTTGTTTTTGGTTTGGAAATCCTTCCAGCTAAAATTGTTGTCCTTGGTTTCGGGCATATTGGCCGTGAGCACATAGCGCAATACATCTGACTGTTCTGGAAAGTCGTGCAGGTAGTCCGGTAGCCAGACCGCCCAGTCCTTCGAGGTCGATATCTTTTGGTTTTCCAGGGTTAAAAATTCATTGGCCGGCACCTGGGTTGGCAAGATGAAATCGCCATGCGCCTTGAGCATGCTCGGAAAGACGATGCAGTGAAAGACGATGTTGTCCTTCGCCAAAAAGTGGGTTAACTCGGTATCTGTATCGCACCAGTAAGACGTCCAGTCTTTTCCCGTTTTTTGAGCCCATTCTCGGGTGGCAGAGATGTAGCCAATCGGGGCCTCAAACCAGACGTATAGCACCTTGTTTTTCACGTCGGGCAAGGGGACGGGAATGCCCCAATCCAAATCGCGGGTGACGGCACGGGGTTTTAGTCCGGTATCCAACCAGGATTTTACTTGTCCATACACATGGGTCTTCCAGTGGTCGTGTTCTTCCAAAGCCCATTTTCGCAGCCAGTTCGCGTAGCGGTCTAAGGGCAGGTAATAATGCTGGGTCGTTTTGCGTATTGGTGTGGCGCCGCTGAGCGCTGAGCGCGGATTGATCAATTCTTCCGGGCTGAGCGAGCAGCCACAATTTTCGCATTGATCTCCATACGCATGGGCAAAGCCACAATGGGGACAAGTACCCACGATGTAGCGGTCGGCCAGAAATTGCTGTGCCACCTCATCGAAGTATTGTTCGCAAGTTTGTAGTGTAAAGACGCCTTTCTCATATAGATTCGAGAAGAAATCCGATGCGGTTTGGCGGTGGATGGATGCAGAAGTGCGGGAATAATGGTCGAAAGAGATACCGAAATCTGCGAAGGACTTTTTGATGCTCGCGTGGTAGGTATCCACGATTTCCTGGGGCGCCTTACCCGCCTTTTTAGCCTTTATGGTGATGGCTACCCCGTGTTCATCCGAACCGCAGATGAACACCACGTCCCTTTTCTTGTTGCGCCAATACCGGACGTAAATGTCTGCCGGTATGTATACACCGGCCAAGTGTCCGATGTGGATCGGCCCATTGGCATAGGGCAGGGCTGCGGTTACCATACGTCTTTTCGGATGGGTCACTGTGTGGGAAATTGGGCCAAATTTACGGAAATAAGCACGCCGCATGGAGCGGATTCACCCCGCGTATGCCACCCGGCGTGATCAGCGGACTGTGGTGTAAAAATAGGGAATTAAACCGCTGAATAAATCGGGGAAGGTTGAAATAGAGACCGATGTTCGGGATGATTACCATTTTCCCCATTGAAACGCCACCTGCCGCCGACCCAGTCCTTAAACTCGTCTCCGGTTATATCATTTTTACCCCGGTGCTTTCGCTTCCATTCATCTTTGTATAACACGATAATGGTCTCCACCGGTGCGATGATATGGTATGTTGCCCGCATTCCATTTTAAATAGCGTTAGCGCCTCGCCACCATATGGCATTTTTCTGCCTTTTTTCGCTCAGGTGGAGCGCTTGTCAAGCACTGTACAAAGTTATCAATTGGGCGCACAACGGCAAGGATTTTATCGCAGGCGGCTCTGAAAAGCCAAATACGGTTCAGTTTTTAATCCGCCTTTTACCGGCTAAGTAACCGCCCAGAAATCCGTTCCGAGCAGCAAGTCGTCCAGATTTCCCGCTCCCTTTCGCGCGATCGCTTCCCGCATTTGCGCCTGTAGCAGTTCTTCATAGGTGGGCCGTTCTTCCCGATACAGTACCCCAAAGACTTGTGGGCGGTCTTTTTCGACCTCGAAATATGCTGCCAGGAGCTGCGCTTTCACCTTGTCCCGGCTGTCGTGTATCCACAGTTCGTCGGCTGCGCAGCGAGTGGCTGAGACGACTTTGGGTTTCAGCCCGTCCAATCGGATCCCGAGTTCGGATTGCTCACCGAATCGCAAGGGTTTGCCCGCTTCTGCGTAAAGCGCGCGTACCGCTCGGGTGCGCTTGTCGGTGAATTTTTCAAAAGCACCGTCGTTAAACACGGGACAGTTCTGATAGATTTCGATAAACGAAGTCCCCTTGTGTCGATGCGCTTGTCGCAATACCTCGCGCAGGTGTTGCGGGTTGCGATCGAGGGTGCGCGCAACGAAGGTAGCCCCTGCCCCCAGTGCGAGACTCGCCGCATTAAAGGGCTTGCCGATCGAACCCAAAGGCGACGATTGGGTGTGTAGTCCGGGTTTGGAAGTCGGTGAAAATTGCCCTTTGGTCAATCCGTAGATCTCGTTGTTAAAGAGCAGCACATTCACATCCGGATTCCGGCGGAAGAGGTGAATCAAATGATTGCCACCGATGGAGAGCCCATCACCGTCTCCTGTAACGACCCAAACGCTGAGCTCCGGACGCGTGGTTTTTAAACCGGTGGCCACCGCCGGCGCGCGTCCGTGAATGCTGTGCATGCCGTAGGTGTTCATGTAGTAGGGGAAGCGCGACGAGCAGCCGATACCCGATACGAATACGATTTCTTCGCGCTTTAAACCCAGCGTGGACAAGACGGATTGCACTTGCTTCAAAACGGCGTAATCCCCGCAGCCCGGACACCACTTTACGGTTTGATCCGAGGCAAAATCCTTAGCGGTTAAAGGGGTAGTCTGACTCATGGAGCGCATTCCTTTCAGAAATCAAATCTATGAATTCTAGATCAGATCATTTGAATTATATTTGCACGTGCAAAGCGGAATGAAAAAAGCATGCGTACCCTATTGATTACAGGCGCTGCAGGGCAAATCGGTTCGGAACTCACCACCGCTTTGAGCCGTAGGTTTCCAGATTCGAGAATACTCGCCACGGACATTTGCCACCTGGAAAACCCTGGGTTTTCAGAAAATGTAATCTTTGAACGCTTAGATGTGATGGATGCCGATCGCATGTCGCTTCTGGTCGCCGATTATGGGGTTTCTGTCATTTACCATATGGCGGCTCTGCTTTCGGCTAGGTCTGAGCAGCTGCCTGAAAAGGCCTGGGATTTGAATGTGACCGCCCTTTTAAACGTGTTGAATCTGGGTAAAGCCCAAAGCGTTGCACAGATTTTTTGGCCGAGCTCCATAGCGGTTTTCGGCCCCCACACCCCCCGGATCAGGGTCCCACAACACAGCGTTACAGATCCGACTACCGTTTACGGGATCAGCAAATTGGCGGGAGAACGTTGGTGCGCATATTACTTCGACCGGTTTCATGTGGACGTGCGCAGCCTGCGCTATCCGGGTATTATAAGCTGGAGAGTCCCACCTGGCGGAGGCACTACGGACTACGCGATCGAAATCTTTCACCGAGCTATTGAAAACAACCGCTACGACTGCTTTATCGGCGGGGATGTCGCCTTGCCCATGCTCTATATGCCGGATGCCATTGCGGCTACCATCGCGTTGATGGAGGCACCTTCGCAAGCGATTACCGTGCGCGATTCCTATAACTTGGGCGGCTTGAGCTTCAGCCCGGCGCATATCGCTGCAGAGATTAAAAAACGATTGCCCGACTTTGCATTGCGTTACAAACCCGACTTTCGAGATGGGATTGCGCGCACTTGGCCTTCGAGCATTGACGATACCACTGCGCGAGTGGACTGGGGTTGGAAACACCGCTATGAGTTATCGGATATCGCAGCGGATATGCTCGAGCACTTAAGCTGACCCGCGGCTCTTTTTCAATTCGATTACCGTGATCTCTGGCCATTCGCCTACACGTCCTGGGAAGGCTAGGTAACCGAACCCCCGGTTGACGTAGAGATACCTACCGCCTGCTTCATACAGTCCCGCCCATTTGGGATAGCGGTATTGAATCGGACTCCATTTGATTCCCCAACTGGGAATTTCTATGCCAAACTGCATGCCGTGCGTATGCCCGGAAAAGGTGAGGTGAATCTTTTTGGAAAATGATTTTACCTTTCGGTCAAAGTGTGTGGGGTCATGGGAGAGCAGTAGGTTGAATTCACCTGCTGCTATGCCTTGGGTGGCCTTGTCCAAATCGCCGAGTTGTGGAAAGGGCTTCTCTCCCCAGTTTTGCACGCCGATAACGTTTATCTTTTGACCGCTCCTTTCAATTTGGCGGCTTTCATTGTCGAGCAAATCAAAGCCCAACTGCGCGTGTATGTCGCGAAGCAGTTTCCCGTTTTTCGCTTTGGATTCGGGGCTGGGCCAGCCTATGTAGTCGCCGTAGTCGTGGTTGCCCAGCGTGGCGTAAATCCCGAGTGGTGCACGCAGCTTTTTAAACGTATGTATCCATGGCAGCATTTCTACCGCGCGGTTGTTCACTAGGTCTCCGGTAAAAAAAATGAGGTCGGAGCCTTGCTGGTTAACCTTATTTACAGCCTGTTCCACTTTTTCTCTGTCGGTGAAACTACCGCTGTGTATGTCGGATATTTGGGTGATGGTCAGGCCGTCGAAGGCTTCGGGCAAATCGTCGAAGTGCAAGGTTTTTTTGACCACGCGGTAGTGGTATTTTCCCCATATGATCCCGTGGATCACAGCGACAAACGGAACGGCTGCGAGGCCGATGAAGATCCGATTGATAAACCGCCTGCGGGATGGGAAAAAATCGGTGGCGCCATGCGTGGTCACGCTGTGG
Organism: Flavobacteriales bacterium; assembly: GCA_036881805.1. GTDB lineage: Bacteria > Bacteroidota > Bacteroidia > Flavobacteriales > JANQLC01 > JANQLC01. The sequence continues at coordinate 10,307 of JBAJNK010000092.1, read as the reverse complement.
TAGACGCTTATGAAAAGGCGTGATATATCTTGGATCAGCAGGCCGATTGTCAGGATGATTTTCGGAATGTAAAGCAAGGCGAAAAGCGCCACGGCCAGCTGGATGATCCCATTTTCCTGTGCCCTGTCGAATGCGAGGAAGACGTAAAGAGCAGTGGCGTAAAAAAACGCTGTAGCACCCCAGTAGAGCCAGTAAGGCCCATGCCGATGGCTCACCGCCCGCACCGACTGAAAGGCATAGATGTCGATCGAGATAAAGATCAGGGTCGCTATTAAAAAACGCGGGTTCATAACGGATGTTGCGGAAAGCGATACACCATAGCGTTGACGTTCATACCGGCGCCTACCGAGGCAAAGACGATGTGATCTCCCGGATGGAATTCATGGGGCGCCAGCTCGTGGTGTGCAATTAAGTCGTATAACGTGGGGATGGTGGCTACCGATGAGTTTCCAAGCGTCTGAACGGTCATGGGCATGAGGTTTTCAGGCACTTTGTGCAAGCCGAACAGCTGTATCAGGCGAACCAAGATAGCCCGCTCCATCTTCGCATTGGCTTGGTGGATCAACACTTTTGAAATGTCGCCGATGCCCAGGGCTGCCGATTCGATGGTTTCCTTAACCACCGGGGGCACTTTCTTCAAGGCGTACTCGTAAACTTTCCGGCCGGCTATACGCACCAGAAATTCCGATTTGTCGTAAGCCGGATTGAGCGACGGGCTGTTTTTGAGGTAGTCCAGTTCTTCACCGTTATCGCAAATGGTTACACTGTGCATGACGCCGGCCTTTTCCTTTCCGCCTCGTGCGCTTAAAACCACTGCACCGGCGCCATCGGCAAAGATCATCCGATTCCTGTCGTGCGGGTCTAACACCCGGCTCAGGGTTTCGGAACCGATCACTAAGATGTGCTCAGCCAGGCCGGATTGTATAAAACGATTGCCCAAGATCAAGCCTTCTAACCAGCCCGGACACCCAAAGATCATATCGTAAGGTACGCAGCGGTCATTTGTGATCCTCAGTTTGTGTTTCACCTTGGCAGCTAGGGATGGCATGATATTGATCTGACTGGCATCGGAACTGATATCGCCGAAGTTGTGGGCTACGATGACGTAATCGATTTGCTCTTTATCGACCTTAGCATCCGCAATGGCGCGGGAACCGGCTGCCGCAGCCATGTCTGAGTTGCGCATTTGGTCACCGATATATCGGCGCTCCCGAATCTCCGTGATCGATTCGAACTGGCTTATGATTTGTTCGTTTTCAGCCAGCATGGGACGGTTGCTTTCATCGAAGAATTGGGCGCTTAGAAAATCCGCATTGCGAACCACTTTTTCCGGTAAGAAGCACCCGGAACCCGAGATTACGGCGTTGACCATGAATATATTGTATGGGGGCACAAAATTACGAATGTTTTTGCGATACCCAATCACAGCACCCCAGCGGCTTCAATCCATGGGATCACCCCCCGACTATTTAAATATAGTTGGTACCTTTAGCGCGGACTTCAATCGATTTTTTTGCGCGAGGACTGATCGTTTTGGGGTTTTAACCACCTTGGCAGCAGGCTTTTATAATAGCGTATGGGTAAAACCGGTAGGGACGGCAAAAGATTGTTTCTCTTGGATTCGTATGCTTTGATTTTCAGGGGTTATTACGCATTTATTAAGAACCCGAGGGTCAACTCCAAGGGGTTGAATACCTCGGCCATCCTGGGCTTTACCAACACCTTGATCGACTTGCTCAAGCGCGAGAAGCCCACGCATATCGCTGCGGTTTTTGATGTGGGTGGCGAGACGATTCGCCACCGAGAATATCCCGAATACAAGGCTCATCGCGAGGAGACACCCGAAGCCATTCGCGCCGCTGTGCCCTATATACAAGAGATTTTAAAGGCCTTTCGCATTCCCGTGCTATTCGCCGAGGGTTACGAGGCGGACGATGTAATCGGTACCTTGGCAAAAAAGGCCGAAATACAGGGCTATACGGTTTATATGATGACGGCTGACAAGGACTTCGCACAACTGATCTCCGACAAAATCTTTATGTATCGCCCAGCGGGGCGCGGAAGCGATATAGAAATCTGGGACATCCCAAAGGTGCAGCGGAAATTCGGCGTGGCGCGCCCGGATCAGATCGTCGATTTTTTGGGGATGATGGGCGATAGCGTGGACAATATTCCCGGCTTGCCCGGCGTGGGGGAAAAGACGGCCAAGCGATTCATGGCGGAATACGGGAGCATGGAAAACCTCTTTGCACATGCAGCAGCGCTGAAGGGAAAGGTGGGAGAAAAGATACGAGCACACGAGGCGCAAGGCTTGCGCTCTAAAAGGCTGGCCACCATCATAACCGATGTGCCCATATCGTTTGACGAAAAGCGCCTCGCGGCAGACGTACCCGATTTGGAGCGGATAAAAGCGATTTTTAAAGACCTGGAATTTAGACGTACATGGGAAACCGTCTGGCGCGCATTTGGAACGGTAGACGAAGCTGGGGAGCAGATTTCCCTTTTTGGTGTGGCGCCCAAAACAGCTGGCGTTCCGCCGCCCACAGCTGCGCAACCCAACGGCTACCACACCCATCAAACCGCTGACCATTGGTACCAAACCGTAGCTGGAAAACAGGGGCGTAAACTTTTGATTCAAAACCTCTTGAAACAATCGGTGGTCTGTTTGGATACCGAGACTACCGGATTAAATGCGCTGCAAGCGGAATTGGTCGGTTTGGCTTTTAGCTATGCCCCTGGTAAAGGGTATTACGTCGTCTTTCCCGAAGATTTTGATGAAACGCGTGGGATTCTCGCCGAATTTAAACCTTTCTTTGAATCGGCGAAAATTGTGAAGGTCGCCCATAATTTTAAGTACGACCTAAAGGTGCTTCACAAATACGGTGTCCAAATTACCGGATCGCTTTTCGACACCATGGTAGCGCACTACCTGATCAATCCCGATATGCGCCACAATATGGATATATTGGCCGAAACCTATTTGAATTATAAGCCGATTGAAATCGAGCATTTGATCGGTAAGCGGGGCAGGGATCAGAAGTCCATGCGCGAAGTGGCGGTGCAGCTGCAAACCGAATATGCGGTGGAGGATACCGATATCACCCTTCGTTTGAAAAACCGCTTTGAACCGGAGCTGAAGAAGATCCAGGTGGAAAAGCTCTTTTACGAGGTGGAAATGCCCTTGGTAAACGCGTTGAAGGCCATGGAAGTAGCGGGAATCAAAATCGATACGACTGCTTTGCAGCACCTCTCCCAGGCGCTACACGCCGATATGCAACAAGTGGAAGCGCAAATTTACGAATACGCGGAAGGGATGTTTAACATCGCTTCGCCCAAACAGCTCGGATCCGTTTTATTTGAAAAGTTGAAACTCTCTGAAAAACCCAAAAAGACCAAAACGGGGCAGTATGCCACATCAGAAGACGTATTGAACAAGCTCAGCGGCAGACACCCGATTGTGGATGAAATTTTGAACTATCGCCAATTGCAGAAGTTGCAAACTACCTATGTGGATGCCCTGCCCAGAGAGGTGGATAAAAAAACGGGTCGCATACACACCGTTTACAGTCAGACTACAGCAGCTACGGGGCGTCTCAGTTCCAATAAGCCGAATTTGCAAAATATTCCGATTCGCAGTCCACGCGGCCGGGAAATTCGCAGGGCATTTGTGCCGAGGGATGAAGACCACGTTTTACTATCGGCCGATTATTCACAGATCGAACTGCGCTTAATCGCCGCTATGAGTCGAGACCCCGTGATGATCGAGTCCTTTGAAAAGGGGGAAGATATACACGTCGCCACGGCGGCCAAGGTTTTTGAGGTGGATTTAAAAGCGGTGACGCGTGCGCAGCGAAGCCAGGCCAAAACGATTAATTTTGGCATTGTATATGGCGTTTCTGCCTTTGGGCTGAGCGCGCAAACCGAACTTTCGCGTTCCGAGGCCAAAAGACTGATCGACGCGTATTACGATACGTATCCCACCCTGAAAGACTTTCTGAGCACACAAGTGGAGCGGGCCCGTCAGCAGGGTTATGTGGAAACCCTGTTGGGGCGCCGGCGGTATCTAAAAGATATACACGCCAACAATTCCGTCGTGCGCCGCCATGCGGAGCGCAATGCGGTAAATGCGCCGGTACAGGGCAGTGCGGCAGATATCATCAAGGTTGCGATGAACCGCATTTTTCAGCGATTCAACAAACTTCAAATCCAGAGTAAAATGCTGTTGCAAGTGCACGATGAGTTGGTTTTTGACGTACAGAGAGAAGAATTGCCGGTCGTCAAAGCGCTGGTGAAGGATGAGATGGCGCACGCCTTTCCGCTCGCTGTACCACTCGTGGTCGATTTGGGCGTCGGTGACAATTGGCTCGAAGCGCATTGGGCCTAGCTACCCGATATCCAGGCGCCGATCCCAATAAAGAGCCGTTTCCCGCTTTCTAGCTTTGACTTTTTTTATGATTTGACAAAAAGTCGTATATTTGCATGCGGATTTTTCCAGAACCCCATGTGGAAGGAGCTTTTTAAGGCTCCTTTTTCGATTAAAAATGAAAGTAGACCTTAGCCCCATACGCAATTTATAAGTCATAGAAGAGAAGATGGAACAGCAAGCGTTAATAGATTCCTTTGTGGATTTTAAAGACGAAAAAAACATCGACCGCGTGACGCTCATGGCGATCTTAGAAGAGGCCATACGCCATGTGATGAAAAAGAAGTACGGCACGGATGACAATATCGATATCATTGTGAATCCGGATAAAGGCGATTTGGAAATTTGGAGAAACCGCACGGTTGTCGAAGACGGCGAAGTAGAGAACCCCAATGCCGAAATCGCTTTGTGTGAAGCGCGTGAGATCGAGTCGGATTTTGAAGTGGGTGAAGAGGTTTCCGAAGAGATCGAGTTGGCAGAACTGGGCCGGAGAGCCATTCTAGCCCTACGTCAAAACCTGGCCTCAAAAATACAGGACCACGACAACACGATGACTTACAAAAAGTTCAAGGACCGCATTGGGGAGATCACATCGGGCGAAGTCAATTATATCCGCCACCGTCACGTAATCTTGATCAACGATGACCAAAGTGAAATGGTCTTACCCAGCGACCAGCAAATACCGACGGATTTCTTTCGCAAGGGCGATATGGTTCGCGCCGTTATCAAAGATGTGGAAATCAAGGGGAACAACAGGCCGGTTATCATCTTGTCGAGAACCGCGCCTGAGTTTTTGGAAAAACTCTTTGAACAAGAGATTCCAGAGGTTTTGGATGGGTTGATCACCGTTAAATCGGTCGTGCGTTCACCCGGTGACAAAGCGAAGGTAGCTGTGGAGTCTTACGATGATCGAATCGATCCGGTCGGTGCTTGTGTGGGAATGCGGGGTTCTCGCATTCACGGAATCGTACGCGAGCTCAACAACGAAAATATCGACGTGATCAACTACACGAACAACAAGCGCCTGTATATCCAACGCAGCTTATCGCCCGCAAAGATTACATCCATCGACTTAGACGAAGAAAACCGGGTGGCAAACATTTATTTGGATGCTGGCGAGGTGTCCAAAGCCATTGGCAAAAACGGGCACAATATTCGGTTGGCTTCCAAGCTGACGAATTGTGAATTAAATGTTTTTAGAGACCGGGAAGAAGAGGACGTAGACCTGGGTGAATTTTCCGATGAGATCGACCAGTGGATTATCGATGAGTTCAAAGCCATCGGTTGTGATACGGCTAAGAGCATCCTGGATTTACCCGTTGAAGATTTGATAAAGCGCACCGATTTGGAAGAAGAGACCATCGTGGAAGTTCGCACTATATTAGCTTCAGAATTTGAATAAAATAGTAAACGTCTATAAGCTGGGGAAATAAATCTTATGGTAGCGGTAAAGCACATACGTTTAAACAAGGTACTCAAGGAGCTCAACATCTCCATGCAGACGGCAGCCGATTTTTTTGATGAACGCGGTTTGGGTATCGATGCGCGTCCCAATACCAAGGTAGATGGGGATATATATCGGTTGTTACTCGATGCGTTTCAATCGGATAAGTCGCTCGCCGAGCAGTCAGAGGAGATCAGCAAAGCCAAAAAACTCGAAAAGGAAGAAATGCTGGCCCAGCGCGAAAACCCCAAAGTGCAAGCGGTGATTCGGGGTAAGGCACAACCCCTAACCGGACCCAAAATTCTCGGAGATGTCGATTTGGATAACTTAAATAGGGATGGATCTACCCAAGGTCAAAAGCCAAAAGGCAAAAGCCAGGCAGCAGGGATGGTTCAACCCGTTGTTGAGAAGGGCGAATCGAAAACCGTCAAGTCCGAACCCCCACCCGTTGCGAAGACCGAACCCATCGCGAAGCCCGAGCGAGAAAAGGGCAAAGGGGAAGGCGCTGCGGGTGCAGTGCTCAAAACCCTGTATCAAAAGTTGGATGGCCCGAATTTTACCGGGGAAAAAATCGACCTGTCAAAGTTTGCCAAGAAGCCTGCTGAGAAAACCGAATCCAAGCCTGCTAAACCGGGCAAAGCCAAGCGCAAGCGCATCCGAAAGGGGGAAAGCCTTGATAGGAGCAAGAAACAGGCTCGTTCCACAGGTGCTAGCCGCAAAGATCGAATCGTCAGAACCGAGCCTACGGAAGCGGAAATCCAAAAGCGAATCAAGGAAACCTTAGATAAGCTGACCGGCAAAGGTGGGGGTAAGTCTAGGGCCTACAAGTTTAGGAGAGAAAAACGCGATGCCCGTCGTCTCGAACAGCGCGAACGCAAAATGCGGGATCAAGAGCGAGAGAGCAAAGTGCTTCAAGTGACCGAGTTCGTTACGGTCGGTGAGCTAGCAACGCTTATGGGTGTACCCATTGTAGAAGTGATCGCCACTTGTATGTCGTTGGGAATCATGGTGACCATGAACCAGCGGTTGGACGCAGAAACCCTTTCCATCGTAGCCGATGAGTTTGGCTTTGAAGTTCACTTTACGACTGCAGATTTGGATGGGGAAGATGCGGTTGAATCAGACGACCCAGCGGATTTGGAACCCCGTCCTCCCATCGTTACGGTGATGGGACATGTAGACCACGGGAAAACCGCTTTGCTCGACTGCATTCGCAAGTCCAATGTCATCGCTGGCGAGGCCGGTGGAATCACACAGCATATCGCCGCATACAATGTAAAGCTGCCAGACGACCAGAGCATTACATTTTTGGATACACCTGGCCATGAAGCATTTACGGCTATGCGCGCGCGCGGGGCCCAGGTGACAGATATCGCCATTATCGTGATCGCGGCCGATGACGATGTCATGCCGCAGACCCGGGAAGCGATTAGCCATGTGCAGGCAGCCCGTGTACCGATGGTGTTTGCGATCAATAAAATAGACAAGCCCAGCGCCAATCCCGATAAAGTAAAGGAAACCTTGGCCAACATGAATCTATTGGTGGCGGATTGGGGGGGTAAGATTCAGTCTCAAGCGGTTTCTGCCAAAACCGGACAAGGCGTGGAAGACTTGCTCGAAAAAGTTTTACTCGAGGCTGAGTTGTTGGATATCAAAGCCAATCCAAATAAAAATGCGATTGGCGTTGTAATCGAGGCTTCTTTAGACAAGGGTCGGGGCTATTTGGCCACCCTCTTGGTGCAAGCGGGTGCGATCAAAGTGGGGGATTACCTGCTGGCGGGCTGCTGCGCTGGAAAGGTAAAAGCCTTGTTGGATGAACGCGGCAAAAACGTTGCAGCAGCCGGCCCTTCCACGCCTGTTGTGATGCTCGGTCTGAATGGTGCACCGACAGCAGGCGACAGATTTAAGGTATATGCTGACGAGCGCGAAGCGAAAAATATAGCCAGCCAACGCGAACAGCTCCAGCGCGAACAAGGTGTGCGCACCCAAAAGCACATCACCCTAGATGAAATCGGAAGGCGCATCGCCCTAGGCGGTTTTCAAGAACTCAATATGATTATCAAAGGCGATGTGGACGGTTCGGTAGAAGCGCTTGCCGATTCATTGCAAAAACTCGCTACTGAAGAAATCCAAATTAAGATCATCCACAAAGGCGTCGGCCAAATTACAGAATCCGATGTTTTGCTCGCCAGTGCTTCCAATGCCATCATCGTTGGATTTCAGGTTCGACCTACCGGAAGCGCGCGCGCGGTCGCTGAGCGCGAATCGATCGATATCCGCACCTACGCTGTGATTTACGATGCGATCGATGCCGTTCGCAATACGATAGCGGGTATGCGCGCACCGCAGACGAAAGAAGAGATTTTGGGTAATGGGGAAATCCGAGAGATTTTTAAAATCTCAAGAGTGGGCACCATAGCCGGGTGTATGGTGTTGGATGGAAAGATCGGCAAAAACGCCAGCGTTCGACTGATCCGTGATGGCGTAGCCGTCCACGATGGCAAGTTGGCTTCGCTCAAGCGATTTAAAGAAGACGTAAAAGAAGTGGTCAAAGGCTATGAATGCGGCCTAAACATAGAGAATTTCAATGACATCAAAGTCGGAGACCGCATCGAGGCCTATGAAGAGGTCGCGCTTTTTACGAAGCGCGACTAAGGAGGCGTAAACGGGCTTTTTGATAAATCGATATATCATGTCAGAACGACAATCCAAAGATCGCTTTCCTATGCCCAATAACAGGCGCTATTCCCCAAAGCGGGACAAGACCGGATAAATACCCGGTAAAATACTGTCGAAATATGCTGTAATAATGCTTGAATGGGTGGCTTGAATCAAAGTCGCTACCGCACCCCTTTTCCCGATAAATGCTTGCTGCCAGCCATTGGATTACCTCCTTTGTCATTGAAGACTTGAATAAATCGAGTAGCTGATGTACCTTTGTTTCCTTTTACGGGTTCGCTATAAACTTGGATACACTTTACACTTGGGACAATTTAGCGTACAATCGGTACAACTTTGGGCTTCGCAAAATATTACACCATACTCTCTACCTTTTTTACAACCACTCCCCCCACTATTGCAGGTGCAGTTGAAATGCTTTGCAGTAGAAAATGACGCCACCATATCACTCTCATCCTCACCCATAAGGTCACTGTACATAAAATTCATCGCCAATGCAAACATAAACCAATGGTTATCACTATCCGAATGGGTGTCTAGATAATGGGGGTGTTCTAAATTTAAAGGCATTAAAACCAGGTACTTTGAAAACAAGGCTACGGGTATGTAGAAATAGCCTGCTGGCAACTTTTCACCTAGGGGAATTTTGTCTAATACTTCAGTGTCTTTTGGATGGTTAAAATCGGCCATTATATGCTGTATGGTATCGCGAATCGCCTGATCTGCAAAGATAAAGCCTTTGGGGGACCGGTAAAGCGATAGGGAGTCTTTATTCAATACAAAGTCGGATGCTGCATCGAGATCGACTACAGCCGCATCTTCCACAACGGCATCTTCGATATGTATTTCCGAGTCTTTTCGACTCGCATCTCCACTGATGGTCAGCGTACATTTTGTACAGCGCCCATCGCTTGAGCAACCGGATTTATCGCCCCATACAAAAGGACTGCAACCCCCGCTGCCCGCTTCGCATTTGCAATTGACCGAGCCATCCGAAAAACGCGCCACTCGGCTCACCGCTGAAGGTTCTTCGTATTCATAACGATTAGCCGCTGGCTTTAACTTGGCGATTAATCGAAATCCTTTTGGTAATGTAAAGTGTAGTCTGCCGTCGGCCAGGGTTAAAACCGTCCCTTTGGGAAACTGGAACAGTCCTTTGAAGTCGTTTGCCTTTTTTAGGGCGATCGGGGTAGCCGCTGCCCGGTTTGCCTGTAAACCATTGCTGTTATCCGAACAGCTTTCATAAGCAAAAATGCCCAACACCAAAGCTATGGGCCATGCGATTTTACCGAATGCTTTCATGGCAAAACACTTTTAAATTGGGGCGCACTTCTCTTGCAAATATATATATAAAAAAAACAAGATTATCAAATGTTCTTTGAATTTTTGTCTCCAAGGGGCTTTTATTGGGTGCCCTTCGCCCCTGTGCGTTCGCTAAGAAAGCGGTTTACTTTTCCAAAATCGGCCGATTCGCCTTTCGGATTATATGCGATACATAAAATGCGGCGCTTGTGTGAACCAGCTGTACATTAAAATGTTAGCCCAAGCTGCCGAAACATCTCCATGGCATTCATGTATCTTACCTCAAAGTGATTACAGGGTTCGGGTATTTTGATTTTGTTTTTGCAATTGGGGTTGCGCACTTCTTGGGTGACCAGCACCCTGTTGTCTATATCCGATAGTGTGAAAGCCACGAGAAATGCATCGGCTCGACTTTCGTCTAAAAAATCACCGATCGCCTTAGGCAAGTAGTGGTTGCTT
>JBAJNK010000091.1:0-7714 GCA_036881805.1 Flavobacteriales bacterium | reverse complement strand
GTCTTTCGCACCCGTATACGGCAAGCGGCCCGGAAGTACCTTTTTAGCCTGCTTTGCGTCGTCTAACTTCGCCGAACGTCGTCCAAATTATCATAACTTCGCATAAAATAGACAAATTTCGCCTAACTTCGTCGAACGTGCAAGAAAGCATTACTACAAATTTAATTTGTCGTTTTATTTTCCGGTTGCCTGCGACGGCTTGCAAACTCTGCCAGCCGCTTTATCGCTTGCAGCTCCCGCACCTCCTGAACCGCTAGGCGCTTTTCTAGTTGGTTAATTTTCTCATAGAATAACGTGTCCGTTATAAAATCTTTCTCTATGGCGGTCACTCTGTTCCCCAAGCTGATAACAAAGCCGCAGGCCGCCAACATTGCAGCACAGAGCGCCGTAATGACTGCGTTGATTATTGTATTTTTATTCATTGCTTTTAGTCCCTATTACTCCGCAGCATTATCGCTTTATAGTTTTTTATGTAGGCCGTTTTTTTTATGCTTGCCGATTATTTGTAAATCACATTACAGAACATAAAATAACCGCACAAGTTATATATTTATTAGACGTATATTTTATACGACCTTCGTTGCTTTGTTTCTTAGTGTTGTCTGCGTTGGCTTATCCTGCTTTTTACCTTGTAAGCGGGCACGGCTCAAGAGAGCATACGACAATAGACTTTATTAATCGGCCGATTGTTTTCAGTAATTACTATTTGATAGTCGTACAATTAAGGAAAGTTAACGGCATGTTTATCCGCAAAAACTGCGAAAAAAAATAAAAATAATCACTATTAGATTAGCTGTCTATTGTCTTATATATCACCACTGCCGACGGCTTCTTTTGAATAAGTATACAGTGTTGAATATGGCCCGCCAGCAGGCCGGGTACGTCAAACTACTGCCGCCTGCCAACTTCTGCCAACTGACTGCCGCCAACTTCTGCCAACTAATCCCCAGGCAATTGCCAGCTAAAAGTTCTGAGCGCCTGCTTGCTAAAGAATTCTAATATAACACCTCAAACACCTCTCTATATATTCTCTGTAAGCCGTTTTAACGTGTCATTTTGGAGCGCTAACAGCGTGCCCTATAGGTATGGATACCCGGGCCAATTAGCAGCCCTTAAACGGCTTTAAAACGCTTATTTTAATTTTTTACCCCCTGCACGATATTTTCAAACACCCATAGCATCAGCGCCAAGGCGTCGGCCTCATTGTCGTCTTCTGGCCTGTATCCGTGCTGGCGTACCGCCTCAAGTACTTGCGCCTTGGTGGCGTTTCCCCTCCCGGTGGCGTGTTTCTTGATGGTCCCCACCGGTACACCCTCGTAGGGTATCCCCCGCTTCTCACACCATGCCGTCAAGTGCGCCAGGAATCCCCCGTAAGCGTGTGCAGCATCCACCCCCAAGTGCCGCCGGACCTCCTCGTAATACACCACACCAAACGGCCCGGCAGTCTCGTGCAGCTCAGTCAGGAAGCGGGCAAACTTCAAGTAACGCATTCCGCCCCCCTGCCACCGGGTAGGCCTGAAGTTAACCGTCCCACTAGTCACCACCCCCGCAGGCGATTGAACCGCCCAGCCAGTCTGTGTACCAAGATCAAGCGCCAGCACTGTGAGCCGCTCGTTGTCGTCTTCTGTTTGTTCCATTCCGCTCCCCCCTAGAACTCCCGGAAAGTCAGCCGCACACGCACACCGAGAAACCCCTACACACTTATACTTGTATAAGTAATATGTTACTTATTCTAAAAATAAGTAACTTATATATTACTTATATATAAGTATATAGGGGGTTAGGGTTCCTATCTGGAAATACCCCTACAACCCTTGATATATATAGGTTTCCGGCAGTTGCACCCATAACCGGTGTCGTTTATCTCTGCCAACTGCGTAAAAATTGCAAGTTATTGATTATTAACGATTACCTTTAACAAGTAGATGGCAGATGGCAGAAATTTAGACGGTTTTGCCATCTACTTCTACCTATTTTAAGCACTTTTTAGCCGCCAATTTCCGCCCCGTCTCTTGTTACCCAGACGTCGGGATTTTCAACCGGTAAGACCGCACCAGTTTGCGGGCACCGGTAGTGCGTTGGCTTTATATGTAGCCAGCCTTGTCTAGCGTCGTCTTCTTTAAGATTATCCGACGCAGGTGGCGGGAATATCATGCCCTCTACACAGATGTAGCCGAACTTGCTACGAGCAGCAGGCGGCAGCCCGTAGTCTTTGGAATTCTTGAAAAATTTTATATGCCCTTTAGTAGATAAAACCGACAGCCGCTCTCTAATAGTCTTGTGACCGCCTAGACCTGCCTCCCCTTCGAAGGCGTCTGCGAACTGGTTATTGGTATATACTCGCCCCGCTATCGCCTCATCCGACAACAATTGTATAATCATGTCACGCTTGCGGCCCCGCTCGGCGTCTAGCTTTTCCCCGTAATCCTGTTGTATTAGTCGTTCGCTAACTGGGGTTATTTCCTTCCACTGCCCTTCACTTTTACACAACGTCTTGGTAGCAGGTGCCGAACCGTTACGCAGTTCAAATACAAGTTTTCTGTCGTTTGATTCTTCGTCCGGACGATAGAGCAGCAAGCCAGAAGAATAGTAGCCACGAAGGCTACCAGCACCAGAGAAAGCTAAAAAAGGGTCCTCTTTTACTTGTTGCTTGGCTAACTTCCGAGTATGGTGAACTAGTATTATCCCCGCTTCTGGGTTAATAGAATCCCGCAGTTTTTCGACACGCTCCTGTAAGAAATACATCATAGAGTTGTTGTCGTTTTCACTGTGACCACTTGGTCCGCCGTCGAATATATTGCGAATAGGATCTATAACTAGTAGGTCCATCTGTCCGGCTGCGTTAAACTCCTCTAAGCCCATCCGTACACACTCCATTCCATTGTCGTTCAATGTCATTTTAAATCGTGATGTTATAGACATGTTCGGCCCGGCCTTGTCTTTTATTTCCTCAGACAGCGGGATGCCCTGTACACGTTCTCGTAGGTAGTGGTAATCAATTTCGGCTTGTAAGTAGTAGATGCGCAAAGGACGAGGCGGCCGCATTCCTAAGAAAGGTTCACCGGCTGCCAACTGGATTAGCCAATTAAGTAAAAAGTCTGTTTTGCCTACCTTGGCAGCACCACCGAAAACGAGCAGGCCCCCCGGGGTTAATATGCGGGGCTCAATCAAGTCCAACGGCATTGAGCTGCCATCCTTAAACAGGGTACACAAGTCTTGTACCGGTGGTCCGGCCCTGTCTTTAATAGCTGTCATTGGGCTATCTAAAATAAAGCGCTTAATGTCTCGCCCTTCTGCTACTGCGTCGGCAGCATCCCACTTTATGGGCAAACCATCCGGCAATGACATAACAACCACTGTTCTAGCGCCAGCTTCTGCGATAGCCTTGGCCGCCTTTTGTGCGTAAGCTTTTCCGGCCTCGTCATTGTCCGGCCAGATGGTCACATTTTTGCCAACTAGCGGTCGCCAGTCGGTTTTATCCACAGGTGCGCTGGCGCCGTTCATAGCTGTTGTGGCTACTATTCCCTTATGGATAAGTGCGTCAGCCGCCTTCTCACCTTCAACTAATACGACACTAGCAGATGCAATTAAACCAGTTTGGTTGTATAATGGTCTTGGGCTGGGTGCTGCGTTGCGTCTTTTCTTAACGTCCCATGGCCGGTACTGCTTACCGCTTGGAGTGTCGTAGCGATAAACGCAAGCAATTAAACCGCCGTCCGAGTCCGTGTAATTCCATTTACACGAAGGCGGACCTAGCGTGTCCAGTTGGCAAACGTTTTTTTTAGGTGCTGATATCGTTCTGGCCTTTGCCGGTTGTAAATTCAACCAGGCACCGATATCACAAAGCACCTCAGGAAAACACGACGCAGTATCCATACCTCGAGCACCTGCCCAAAGGCTAAAGACGTCGCCACCCTCGCTTGTGGCAAAATCGTACCAGAGGCCGTGCCGACTGCCTTCAAGATTAACTGTAAGACTCTTACCGGGATGGCCTTGAAGATCACCGACAACAAATGTATTGCCCAGCCGCTTACCCGCTGGAAATAAATGCTTAAGCACCTCCGGCAACCTTTCCAACAAGGCTGTACGGGCTTCTTCTGTATCAATTATTTCATTTTCTGGTGTCTGGTCTGGTGCGTCGTTAAAATCTAGCCAAGTAATATTATCAGTCATCGTCCGTCTATCTCCTGCCAGCACCTGTCCTGCCAAGGGCAGAATTTACACCCAAACCAAGCCCGGTCGGCTGTAGCTCTGGGTAGTAGTTCGTCGGCGTCGCTAGCGGTTATAATTTTTACGCCACGATCTGAGGAACGCTGTGCCAGCTCGCCGTTAAATGGCACCCACTCGAAGTAAAGCTCGGCAGTGTCTTTATTAATAGCGGTAAATAATGCCGGGTTTTGTGATATGCCGGGTACTTGTTGCTCCATGTAGGCTTGATAAAGAGCAATCTGAGCAGCGTAGACAGGTTTGGAAAGGGTAACGCCCTTTCTGACTGTGTCTTTCCAACTCTTGCTGTTTAACGACTTTGTCTCCCATAGTGCGGGGTACTTGCCAGCTGCCAACTCTGCCAACTGTGGCCCGGCTGCAATGATTCCATCTATATGCCCACGAATACGCCCGCCCGCTACGTTAAAGCCGTATTGCTGGCCGTTTTCGGTTTCGGTAAATAACGCAAAGCCAGCTAAGCGTAGCCAGTTGGCTGCCAACTCTTCAAACACATGCCCGGCGGCAAAGATACGCAGCGTTTGCCCCTTAAGCGTGCGCCCCTTGTCTACTGGTGCGTGTAAATACTCATACTGCAAAGCACGATCACAGGCTACGCCCAAGCGTGAGGCACCTAGATAGTCTCGCCTCGTCGTTTGCCTTTCTGCTTGAAGCGCCTCGTCAATAAGCGACGTTAGTCGTTCAGATAGTGTAGGTTTATGGTTAAAATTAAGCATTAAAAGGGCACATCCTCTTCCAGCAATTCGTTCAAATATTTTTTATAGCTATCTGTTACAACTTTTATTAATCCTTCAATCTCTGTTTTACTATACTTCTCTAGCCCTTTACTCATGCCAATCTTTACTACATAGTCGGCTAACGGTTGCAAGGTTTTTTCACGAGCTTGTTGTTCCATTGTTTGCAGTTCTTTCATTAATTTGTCCTTATTTATGCATTTATAAAAAATATCTTGGCAGGCAAAAGAACAGAAATAACACTTAATTGTCGCCTGTTTTTTTTGTTCGCTTAAAAAACGAGGCTTTGGTGATGACCAACCAAAACCTCGCACCGGTTTAAGGCAGATAAAACAAGCCACGCTTATGTTACTTTGCTCTTTTTAGCGGCTGCAAATATGCGAGCCTGGATGCTTTTTTTATTAAATCGGAAAGCCAGCAGACAAGAAGCCCGGTAACGAGTTAGCCCGAAATCTGTAAGAAAGGCCGATGGCAGGTACTTGAGCTGCCCCGCCGTTGGCGATTGAGACAACCAGCTTAAAGACTTTTTGGCGGCGTCTTCTGTCTCGTAGGTGTTCATCCAGTCATTAGCGACCGCCAAGCATACAGACCGCTCACCTTTGGCTATTAAAGCCGCTCGTACATTTTTACCACCGCCGACGCCATACCAGAGGCCGTCTAAGCAAAAAATTCCGGCCCAGGCTGTAAAGCCTGTTGCCATTATGGCAGCATCATCCCCAAACAGATCACACCAGCAAAAAGACGAACGTTCAAGCAGGTCAATTTCAATCATTTTGAAATTGTCGTGTATATCCGGTTCTTTGTCCTCTTGCTCTTCCTTCTCCCACACATAGCCACAAAGAGCGCATATACGGCACGCTATAGGCACCACGGCCTCACACTCTGGGCAGAGCTTGGTAGGCTTCTCGCCTTTGTCGTCTTCGCCGTCTTGTCCGCCTAGGTCAATATCCTGCTCTAGTGTTCCATGTAAAATAACGCTGATACCAAAATCAAGAATAATACAATCAGTTTTTGTAATGTTTGGATATGTTTCCGGGTTAACGATACGCAGGCCCCGGCCAATCATTTGAACCATTGTGGACTGGTGAGAGCTTGGTCGCAAAAGTACGACGCAGCTTGTTGGAGGATAGTCAAAGCCCTCTGTAAGTACAGCGACATTGACTACTACTTGTGACTGGCCTTTTTCAAACCGCTCTAGCGCTTCTCGGCGTTCATCTTTTGGCAGGTCGCCGTAAACTACCTCGGCAGTTATTCCGGCGTTTTTAAAAGCCTTATGAACGTCTAGTGCATGATTGACGGTAGAGCAGAAAACAACGGTAGGCCTATCGCCTGCTTTTTCTTGCCAATGTTCAATAACTGCGTCTGTTACTGTCTCTTTGTTCATGATGGCGGCTACGGCTTCCATGTCATAGTCGGCGGCCGTTTGATTAACGTGCGCTAGCTCCTTCTGCGTGCCGACGTCAATAACAAAGGTTTTAGGCGGCACCAGATGGCCGGAAGCGATTAGTTCCGGTAGCGTTATTTGGTCTGCCACGTTAGTAAAAGCCGTGCGCAGACCTTTTTTATCTCCCCGGTTAGGCGTGGCTGTCACACCAAAGATAGCCGCAGCGGGGTTATTTTTTTTTACTGTTTCAATAATGCGATGATAAGTAGCAGCGGCAGCATGATGCGCCTCATCAATTACCAGCAGATCTATAAGCGGCATTGTGCTTATATTTGCATCTCGGCACAGTGTCTGGACCATGGCGAAGACGGCTTGGCCGGACCAATCCTTGCAGCTTGCATTAAAGACGGATGTCGTTAAATTAGGGTTTACTAATGAAAATTTTTGTCTATTTTGCTCTGTTAGTTCGTCACGATGCGCAAGTATGCACGCCTTGCCGCTAGAACCTTCTAAAAACTGGCCCGCCACCCCGGACAACATGATCGTTTTGCCGCTGTTGTGTGTTACGGTAAAGTCGCCCATCAAATACAGATTGTCACCATCTACGGTGAAGCCGTAAAAACTCCCCTTTCCTGCAAACTTGACCGAAAAGGCAGTGTAGGTTTTTTGGCTGCGTGTGCTTTTCTGTATTACAAGACTTTTATTTTTTATCGGGATGTCATTAAAATCACCGGTTATAAAAAATTTGTATTTATTGCACGCCCCGCATGGCGCTGTAATTTTACTAGCCTGCAATCCTAAGCTGCTCGCAATAAAAACGACGTCGTGTGCAAGTTGTTTGCTGTCTGTTGCGTACTCGATGCGGCCAACGTCCTTATAACCGCCGACATCTATAAGGCTCGCTAACAGGCTAGCCCGGATTTCTCGTGCGCCTGCTTTATAGATAGCGGGTATAAAGTTTTGACTAGTTGGTAAGCCGTAGAGATTAAGGCGGGCCAAGTGTTCGGCTAGTATATTGTTTGCGCCGTCTTCCTTGCGTTTAAAGTAGCAAAGCTTACCAGGCCTGCCCAGCGTTGCCCGCATTTCCAGTTTTAGGCCCAGCAGGTCGGCCATTTGCTGGCAATGCTGGACAATATCGGAATTAATAGTAGCGATAGCAGGCGAGGCGCCGTTCGATTTTAATGCCCTATCGCTAAGCAGTAAGCCGAGAAGATACGGCGGAATAGGCGGCTGCGGCACTGGCTTAAAATCTACCGCCACCCGGTAAAGCTTATACTTTTTTTTAAAGCAAGACGGGCTACAAAGATAGCCCGCTACGCTAATGTTGACTACATCGTCGTTTAACGTAGCAGTGTTTTTATTTTTTTTTTTT
>JBAJNK010000090.1:0-9947 GCA_036881805.1 Flavobacteriales bacterium | reverse complement strand
AGAGTTTAAAAACGCTTCAAAAGATTCGGGCCCCACGAAAAAAACCGATGAAAAATCGAAGGTCGAAGAATCGTAAGCCTTTATCGAAGTGGCCGTGAATGCGCTTCCCAATCTGTATAACCCACTTTTTATTCACGAGATTACTCATCGATTGTCAATGCATCTGTTACAGTTTCGATAAAACACAAAATACCGCTCGTAGCATCATCTGTAGGGGTGACGATCTAAAATGAAATTGAGGTACGATAATTGCAATAGGCAAAAGAAATGACCGAGAACCATGAGATTTCCGCTACACCGTTTTCCGTTTTTTATGCTCGTCCTCCTTACCGCTTGCACCGCCAAACCCAAGGGACTTCCAACCGCTACGGGAGACATCGATGAAGTATTGGTCGTATGCGGTGATTCACTATGGCGTGCCGGCGTGCGTAAAGGCGTAAAAAAAGCGCTCGACAAAAAATTTCCCATGCTGCCGCAAGAAGAATCGGTTTTTTCTTTTATAAGGGTGAAACCAAAGGGTTTTACCGAGCTGTTAAGGCGGAGCCGCAACCTGTTGCTGTTCCGAAAAGCGAACAGAAATAGCTTTAGAGCCGTCCAAAACAAATATGCACAGCCCCAGCTTCTGTTCATCGTAGCGGGTAAAGCTGTATCCGATATCGATGCGATGCTCCTCGAGTTCAAGGATTCGATCATCCATTCTTATTACCAATCCGACCTCGATTACCTGCAAAGCCAAAGCAAAAACGCAAATCAATCCGATGATGCTGGACTCAAAGAAATGAACGTTTACCTCGAAGTTCCCGATGACTACCTGCTGCATGTCGTAGATACCACGTATTTTCAGTGGTTTCGAAAAAACACCTTAAAGAGTTGTTGCAATGTGATCGTCTACGAAAGCCCTTGGGATAAGGACAAACACATCGATATGGGCACTGTGGTGAAATTGCGAGACAGTTGTGTCGGGGAATTTGTAGGGGATAGGCATTCGCACATGATTACAGAAAACAGGCCGGGTTTGCGTCCCAGCATAAAAACGGTTCGCTGGGGTGAGCGATCCCTTACCGAAGTGCGCGGGTTGTGGAAGATGAGCGAAGGGTTTCTCGGTGGCCCTTTCCTGAGTTATTGGTATGTCGACAAAGCGCACAAGCGCATGGTAGCCGTTGAAGGTTTCCTCCTCGCTCCAAATGAAAAGAAGCACAATACGATGATCCAATTGGAAGCCATACTGAGAACTTTCCACCTACAAAAGGCGAGAATCGCGAAACGGGGTTAAACCCATTTTGTCAACGCTACACTTAGTTCAAAGGCTTAACCGTTTCCCCATCGACTTCCTATTTCTACACTTTAACAGGCGGATATTTTGTGGCTGCACAAATTATATGGCGCTGTAGGCTTTACAATAGCAGTCGTTCCCATGCAAAAAATGGTACCATCAATCGAAGAGTTGTCCCAATACAGAGAGGGATTGGAACGGTTTAAAGCCCGCCAGGTGCAAGCGATAATACCGCTCCAATGTGTTGAGCAATTGCTTTCGCTGCGCCCGGCTAAAGGTCTCCTTGGGTTCTGTAACGCGTAGACGACTCAGTCTTTGAAGTAAGTCCAAAGCCGCGCCGGTTACGAAATACGATTCTGGCTTTTCGGGGAGATAAGTGCCTTCCTGCAAGCCGAAATAAGGGGTTGGCAGGCCTTGTAAATCGGGGTAAAATCCCAAGTATCGCGTCAGATCCAATACGAAGCACAGGTGGAAATTGGCATAGTGTTCGGCACCTTTTAAAAACCGGATCTGATCGATCAAATAATCGAATAAGGGTGGATTGGATTCCGCTTCTCTCAAAACTTGGTCTAGCAACTCGGCTAGGAAGAATACGATAGCGGTCTTAGCCGGATGCGAAGTCAAGAAGCTGAGTTCCGTATGCGCCGTGCGCAAATAATCTAGGCCCCCTTTCCGGGTGGGAGCCGCCTCGAGTTGGTGGATGGACAAAGGGGAGAAGGAAGCGTTTTTCGATTTCCCAAATCGCGGTGGATTTCCTTTTGAAACATAGCTTTTTAAGCCTTGTCTTTCCGTATAAAAACGCAGGATAAATGCGCGCTCACCATAGCGAATGGACCTCAAAAATAGGGCTCTTGTCGTATAATTCATAAAAAAGGCAGCTGCGCTGCGCTACCCGGATGTAAGATTGAACTATACCACCCCTTGATCCAGCATGGCGTCGGCAACCTTTACGAAACCGGCAATGTTGGCTCCCTTCACATAGTCCACATAGCCATTATCTCCGCTTCCAAATTGAACACACGTATCGTGAATATTTTTCATGATGTCTTGGAGCTTTTCGTCGACCCGATCGGCTGTCCAGTTAAAACGCTGGGCGTTTTGAGACATTTCCAAACCGGATACGGCCACCCCACCAGCATTAGAGGCTTTACCCGGTGAGAACAAAATCCCGTTTGCCTGAAAAGCCTCGACGGCTTTCGGCGTGGCGGGCATGTTCGCGCCTTCAGATACACAAATTAAGCCATTCCCGATTAATTTTTGCGCATCGCTGTCGTCCAGCTCATTTTGCGTAGCACAAGGCAAAGCGATTTCGCATTTTACCGCCCAAGGCCTTTCTCCCTTGTAGAAAGTCGCATTGGGATATGCGTTCCCGTATTCGCTGATGCGCCCTCTTTTGACATTCTTGAGTCGCATGACGAATTTCAGCTTCTCCTCGTCCAAACCCGCTGCATCGTGAATGTATCCGGAGGAATCGGAGAGGGTCACCACTTTTCCGCCCAGTTGAACGGCCTTTTGGATGGCGTACTGGGCTACATTGCCCGAGCCGGAAACCGCAATTGTCTTTCCCTTGATGGACTCGTTTTTCCGCTGCAACATGGCACGCGCGAAGTACACACAGCCATAGCCAGTCGCTTGCGGACGGATCAGGGAGCCACCCCAACCCATTCCCTTACCGGTGAGCACGCCGGTAAACTGACCTTTAATCCGCTTGTATTGCCCGAATAAATATCCTATCTCTCGGGCTCCAACACCGATATCTCCTGCGGGCACGTCTGTATTGGGGCCGATATGTCGGAAGAGCTCGTTCATAAAACTCTGGCAGAATCGCATGATCTCACCATCGGATTTTCCCTTTGGATCAAAATCAGCCCCCCCTTTACCCCCGCCCATCGGCAGTGTAGTCAACGCATTTTTAAATACCTGTTCAAAAGCCAAAAACTTCAATATACTGGCATTGACCGTAGGGTGGAAGCGCAACCCCCCTTTGTATGGGCCGATGGCGCTATTCATCTGAATGCGGTAACCGCGATTGACCTGAATTTCACCGTTGTCATCCGTCCAAGCTACGCGAAACGAAATCAGGCGCTCGGGCTCTGCCATGCGCAAGAAGATGTTCTTCCCTTCGTATTTGGGGTTTTCAGCGATAAAGGGTATGACGGCTTCGGCCACCTCTTTTACCGCCTGCATAAACTCGGGTTCATGCCCGTTTCTCGATTCTACCGCACCGAGGAAAGCGTTTATTTTATCGTCTGAGCCCATGAAATCCCATCGATTTGTCGGTTGATGTCGCTACAAAAATAACAAAATAAAGAGCGGGCGATCAGCGCAGCCTAAATTTTTTGCCCGGCAATGGCTGAACCATACCCTTCAATTCCAATTCCAACAACCGGGCGGCCAATACAGCGATAGGCATGTCGCTCTTTATCGCGATGGCATCGAGCGATGCGCCATCGCTATCCTTCAGTATTTCGATCACCTTTTCCTCTTCCGGCGTCAAGTCCGGCTTGCGTTCACAGTGTTTCGTATTCGATTTTCGTCCCTTCAGCCACTCGAGATGGTATAGGAGGTCGTCTATGCCGCTGAGCATATAGGCTTGCTGTTTTTTTATCAGGTTATTGCACCCTGTACTATAGGTATCAGAAGCCCGTCCGGGTACCGCAAAAACCTCCCGGTTGTAGCCCCGCGCCAAATGTGCGGTGATCAAGGCCCCCCCTTTACGAGCCGCTTCGATCACGAGTGTAGCCTGACTCATTCCTGCGATAATACGGTTTCGCACCGGAAAATTTTCGCGCTCGGGTTTCGTCCCTGAAGGGTATTCGGTGACCAGACCACCCTGGGCACAAATCGATTCCAAGTATTTTCGATGTGGGGCTGGATAGATTCTGTCCAATCCATGTGCCAGCACCCCGACCGTAGGCAAGCCGTGTCGCAGGGCCGAGCGATGGGCAACGATATCGGCGCCATAAGCCATACCGCTTACAATCATAACCTCGTAATCCGATAAGGCTTCGATCAAGCCTTCGCATTGGCGCTTTCCATAGCTCGTCAATTGGCGGGTACCCACCACGCTGAAAAGGACTTCGGGATAAGCGATGTTTCCCTTTTGAAACAATAAAAAGGGGCCGTCACCAACTGCTTTTAAAAGCGCGGGGTAATCGGAATCGCGAAACGACAAACCCCGGATGGCGTTCTTCTCGATGAAATCCAATTCCCGCTTTGCCAGTCGCCTGGCTTCTTCACTGCCCAATCCCCTCAGCTGTCTCTCACCCAAGCCCGGAATTTGGGCCAGATCGGACAAGGGCGTATGTAAAACCGCTTCGGCAGATTGGAAATGCGCGATGAGCCGCTTAGCGATCACGTTGCCTATCCCTTTGGAAAACCGGA
Source organism: Flavobacteriales bacterium (assembly GCA_036881805.1). Classification (GTDB taxonomy): domain Bacteria; phylum Bacteroidota; class Bacteroidia; order Flavobacteriales; family JANQLC01; genus JANQLC01. Next base: position 5,290 of record JBAJNK010000090.1, on the reverse strand, counting down.
GCACCAAAGCACTGTACAACTCAATTTCAGTCATCGACAATATTTTTTTGAAATTACAAAAAATATCCGTGTGCATTTCATGTGTTTTTCTACCTTTGTAAATATGAGATTAGATCGAGCTATCGCAGATTTACTCTACCGACACGATTGCGTGATCATACCTGACTTTGGGGGCTTTATAACCGGACGAATCGGAGCGAAGCCGATGGATGGCTGTTTTCACCCCCCGCGCAAAGAGATATACTTTAACGAAGCTTTGCAGTCGCAGGATGGCCTGTTGGTCAACCACATTGCGCAGCAGGAGCAAATCGCTTTTGAAGCGGCGGTTCGCCAGGTTGAAATGCAAACACGAAAGTGGAAAAGGGCACTGTCCCATAACCGATATGTGCGCTTAAAGGGAATCGGTACACTGTCGTCAAACGCCGAGCAATCCATACAATTTAAACCCGATCAGGCCGTAAACTATTTAACCGAGTCCTTTGGCTTGCCCAGCACTTATGCAGAAAAGCGCCTTTGGAAATCGGAAAAAAGGGCCCACCCCTGGTTGGGGCGAGCGAGATATGCAGCGCTTTGGGTTCCACTCGCAGCGCTCTCCGTCTTTTCCATTTACAAGCTCTCGAAGCAACCCGCTGCTGCCGAGCGCGACGAGGCTACATTGAATCCCTTTGTGGCGGTTTCCAGTCAGAATGCCTTTTCACCGCCTTTGGAAAAGTTGAGTCCACCGGTTTTTAAAGTGGATTTAAATAGTGACCGGGGCGTTGTGAACAAGTCGGCTCCACCTATCAATCGAATGGCCGGCATCCTTCCACACCAGCTTATCGCAGGCGCTTTTATCGAAATGGCACATGCACAGCGGTTGCTAGCCGATCTGAAGCGACAGGGCTACAAGGCTCAAATAGTGGGCAAATCCGGACGCTTGACCTTGGTAGCGGTGGAGACCTTTGCTTCCAAGCACCAAGCCTTGCGCGCTTATTACCAAATCCGAAAGGCATTACCCGAAATCTGGTATCGCTACAAAGGCTAAACGCGCCACCCCTTATTAACCCGGCTATCCCATCAATGCCTCACAAAGCGCTTCGGTGAGCTCGAGGTTGTGAAATACCGCTTGCACATCCCCATCCGCTTCGAGCTTATCCACTAGGCTTATGACTGGCTTTGCCGCTTCTACCACCAAGGTCTGGGTCACATTGGGTATGCGTTGCAGGCTTGCGCTTTGCGGTATGAGTTTCAGCTGGTCCAGCTTATTTTGCAGGGCACCGAAATCTTCAAATGCTGTGTAAACCCAAATCCTATCTCGGTGCGTTTCAATTTCCGATGCACCGCCATCGATGAGTTCCAGTTCTAGGTCCTCGAGGGACAGGGCCAATTTACCCCTTTCAAGGACAAATACCCCTTTGCGTTCAAATACAAAGGCATGCGCACCGTTTTTACCCAATCGGCCACCGCCTTTGTTAAAGATAGCCCGAATATTGGCTACAGTCCGGTTCTTGTTGTCCGTCATCGCTTCCACAAATATGGCAATGCCGTTGGGTGCATAGCCCTCAAAGGTGATTTCTTCATAGCTGCTGGCATCCGCACCGGCCGCTTTTTTTACGGCGCGGTCGATATTGTCCTTGGGCACATTGACCCCTTTGGCATTGGCGAGTGCCGTGCGCAAGCGGGGATTGGCCTCTGGATCCGCACCGCCCTCCTTAACCGCCAGCGCGATCTCTTTGATAACCCGCGTAAAAACCTTTCCCCGCTTGGCATCTTGGGCCGCCTTCCGGTGCTTGATATTCGCCCATTTGCTGTGTCCTGACATATCTATTCGATTTTTTATTTTTCCAATTCGAGTACGAGGCCATTTGCGCGACGGTTCGGATTTCCGACTTTTAATCCGTTTCGTGTTGTTAGTCGCGTAGTTTTAAAACCGCCAAAAACGCCGACTGCGGTATGGCCACATGACCGATTTGACGCATGCGCTTTTTCCCTTTTTTCTGTTTTTCCAAGCGCTTTCGCTTACGCGATATATCGCCACCATAGCACTTTGCCGTTACGTCTTTGCGCAAAGCCTTGACGGTTTCTCGGGCGATGATCTTCGACCCGATGGCAGCTTGTATCGGGATATCGAATTGTTGGCGTGGGATCAGTTCCCGGAGCTTTTCACACATCTTTTTACCGATGCGGTATGCATTGCGCTCGTGCACCAGGGTAGATAGCGCATCTACCGGTTCGGCATTGATTCGGATATCCACTTTGGCCAAATTCGCTTTTTTAAAACCCATCAGGGTATAATCAAAGGAAGCATACCCTTTGGAAATCGATTGTAAGCGATCGTAAAAATCGAATACGACTTCGGAAAGCGGCATTTCAAAGACGAGTTCCACCCGATCGCCAGTCAGGTAAGTCTGGTTTTTAATCGCGCCGCGCTTTTCGATACAAAGCCCCATGACCGCTCCTATAAAATCCGATTGGGTGATAATCGAAGCGCGAATAAAGGGTTCTGCCACAGAATCAAATTTTGAGGGATCAGCCATATCCGAGGGGTTGTGCACCGTGATCCCCCGCGCTGGATCGCGCTTTGGGTATGCTTTATAAGATACGTTGGGCACGGTGGTGATCACGGTCATATCGAATTCGCGTTCCAGGCGCTCCTGGATGATTTCCATGTGGAGCATGCCCAAGAAGCCACATCGAAAACCAAAACCCAGTGCTGCCGATGATTCGGGTTCAAAAGTTAAGGCAGCGTCGTTGAGCTGCAGTTTTTCCAGCGAATTGCGGAGTCTTTCGTACGCCTCGGTATCTACGGGATACACCCCTGCAAAAACCATGGGTTTGACATTTTCAAAACCCGCAATGGCTTCCACTGCCGGGTGCGCTACCGCGGTAAGGGTGTCGCCTACCTCAACTTCGACCGCTTGTTTAATGCCGGAAATGAGATAGCCGACATCGCCGGTTTGAATGACATTTTTAGGGTGTTGCTTCAGTTTTAGCACACCGATTTCATCGGCCCGATACGCTTTACCGGTCGCCATAAACAGCAGCTGCTCCCCTTCGTGGATGCGGCCGTTTACCACTCTAAAATACACTTCTACACCGCGGAAGGGATTGTAGGCCGAATCGAATACAAGCGCCTGGAGCGCGGCTTCGGGATCGCCTTGGGGGGGTGGAATGCGATGGACGATCGCGTGTAAAATCGCTTCGACCCCAGCCCCCGTTTTAGCGCTTGCCCGAATGACGTCTGCCGGACTGCACCCGATTAGGTTTGCGATATCGTCGGTCACCTCCTCCGGTTTGGCGCTGGGCAAGTCCACTTTGTTTAAAATGGGGATGATTTCCAAACCGCGATCTAGGGCTAGGTACAGGTTGGATATGGTCTGGGCTTGGATGCGCTGTACTGCATCTACGACGAGAAGTGCGCCCTCGCAGGCGGCGATGCTCCGCGAAACCTCATAAGAGAAGTCGACGTGACCGGGCGTATCGATCAGATTGAGGGTGTACAACTGGTTTTCGTATGGGAAATCCATTTGAACGGCGTGGCTCTTAATGGTGATGCCGCGCTCGCGTTCCAGCTCCATGTCGTCGAGCAATTGCGCCTGCTTTTCGCGTTCGGTAACGCTTTGGGTAAACTCCAAAAGCCGGTCTGCCAGCGTGCTCTTGCCGTGGTCGATATGTGCGATGATACAAAAGTTGCGTATGTTTTTCATGCAAAAAGCTCGGCTTCGGATTTCGGATGCGTGCTAAAGCAACATTTTTTGTGCGAATTTTATGCCATCCACCAGCGCATCCACTTCGTCTGAGGTGTTGTAAAACGCAAAGGAGGCGCGAACCGTACCGGGGATTTCGTAATGCTTCATCAAGGGTTGTGCACAGTGGTGGCCTGTGCGCACCGCTATGCCCATTTTATCTAAGATGCTGCCCACATCAAAGGGATGGGCACCTACTACGTTAAAAGACAACACACCGGCTTTTTTTGCAGCGGTACCCAAAATTTGCACCCCCGGCATTTCAGCGAGCCTTTCCGTAGCGTAACGCAACAGCTTATCCTCTTGCTCGCGAATCGTTTCCATACCGATGTCTCGCATAAAATCCAATGCCGCATGAAAGGCGATAGCAGCTGCGATATTGGGTGTCCCCGCCTCAAATTTAAAAGGCAGGGGCGCAAAGGTGGTTTTTTCAAGGCGCACCTGCTCGATCATTTCGCCACCGGATTGGTAGGGTGGCATTTCGTTCAGCCAGCTTTCCTTTCCGTACAAAATACCCAAACCAGTGGGGCCGTACATTTTATGGGCAGAAAAAGCGTAGAAATCCGCATCGAGATCTTGTACATCCACCACCATATGGGGCACTGCCTGGGCCCCGTCGATCAGAACTTTGGCTTTCACTCGATGGGCTGACCGGATCATTTCCTTCACCGGATTGATCGTGCCCAGCGCATTGGATACGTGGTTGATGGCTACGATTTTTGTCCGGGCAGAGAGGAATGCCTCATAGTCCGCTAGGGATAGCTCCCCTTTGGAATTAATTGGAATCACGTGAATTACAGCGCCTACGCGCGCAGCGAGCAGCTGCCAGGGTACGATATTGGAATGGTGTTCCAATAGGGAGAGTACGATTTCATCACCCCGCTGCAAAAAACCGCTCATGCATTGTGCGACCAGGTTGATGCCCGCCGTGGTTCCAGCGGTGTAGATGATTTCGCATTCGCGCGCCGCGTGGATAAAGTCGCGGGTCGCTTTTCGGGTCGCTTCAAAAGCATCCGTCGCCGCTTGGCTCAGGGTATGCACACCGCGGTGCACATTGGCGTGGTGACAGCTATAATAATCCGTAAGCGCACGGATGACGGATAGGGGTTTCTGCGAAGTCGCAGCGTTATCGAGGTAAACCAGTGGCCTGCCATTCACGTTGCACTGCAAAATGGGAAATTCCTTTCGGCGGATGGCTAGGGCAGGGGCGCTGGACTTCATCTTTACATACTAAAACTACAAAAGAAACGGCGATTGCATGTGCAAAGATAAGCGTTATGCCCAAGTGTGATGGGGATCGTCTCCTTATCCCTATACGGATACGTACAGTATCGGCATACCCGGGTTTTTGGGGTTGACATACAGTCGTACATGGCATAATCGGGGGCGCCATAGGGATTTTTTAAATCGATGCCAATATGCTCCTTTGGCTTGCCGTGTTTATCTATCCGCGTCATCCCAAACATACCCCCTCGAATGCCCGATGCGGTTTGGGGGGCTATTTCCGGATGGGGAACGGGGTCGCCGGGGCAGGGCTTATTTTTTTGCTCTTCCGCTTTGGGTTT
>JBAJNK010000089.1:0-11915 GCA_036881805.1 Flavobacteriales bacterium | reverse complement strand
TTTGTCCCTTGGGTTTTGCGACTTGGGATTTGCATCTCGGTTTTTAGAACTTGGTTCTTAGTTTTTGGCTTTGGGTTTTATGACTTGGGGGGGTGTCTTTGGATTTTGGCGCCGGTTTTGTCCCTTGGTTTTTGCGCCCTTATGTTTTTGCGACTTGGGGATTGCATCTCGGTTTTTAGTCCACTTTGCCTGCTCTTTTAAGCGCGATACCGACCTGAAAACGTTTCACCTACCGCTTGGGTCGTGTTCAAATGCGCGCACCGCGTCAGACCCAAGCAAGGGGTGTGATGAAAAATAAATCCTTAATTTAGCACAAAAGACAAACCCGAATGGCTTTATTGCTCACTTTTTTCTGTATCGCTATTTTTTTTTCTTTTTTGTGTTCCCTATTAGAAGCCGTTTTGCTGAGTGTGACGTCCATCTTTTTAAAGCTGAAAAAAAGGGAAGGGAGAAAATACGCTTATACATTAGAGCGGTTAAAGAACGATATAGACCAACCGCTCATTGCGATTTTGACCCTCAATACCATTGCCCACACGGTGGGTAGTCTGGGTGTAGGAGCCGCCGCTAACGATGCTTTTGGAACCCGCTCCTGGGTGATGCCGGTGGTTTCTATCGCAATGACCCTGAGCATTCTCATCGCATCCGAGATCATCCCAAAGACAATTGGAGCGATCTATTGGAAGCGCCTAGCTCGTTTTTCAGCGCAGGCGATTGCCATTGTCTTATGGTCGCTGCGCATAAGCGGTATACTGTGGACTTTGCGCTTGTTCACGCGCTTGATTTCCAAAGATGAGAAGGAGCGCATCGTGAGCCGAGAGGATTTTGAAGTTATGACGGATGAGGCAGGTGAAAAGGGCGTGTTTCAGGAATCGGAAACCAAGGTGATCAAGAACTTACTGCGGTTCAAAAACATTTTTGCCAAGGACATCATGACGCCGCGTACGGTTATTCAAAGCGCTGCGGAATCGGAGCGTCTACAGGACTACTTTGAAGCCAATCCGGAGGGTCGGTTTTCCCGGATACCGGTCTATAAGGAAGAGCTCGACCAAGTCACCGGATACTTTTTGAGAGACGAACTGCTCGAACAGCTGGCACACGGTGAAGATAAGAAACGCCTGAGCGACATCAAACGCGATATCGCAATGGTCGACGAGGACATGCCGATACCGGACTTATTTGAAAAATTTATAGATACGCGCGAACACCTGGCCATAGTCGTCGATGAATTCGGCTCGGTGAGCGGTGTAGTCACCATGGAAGACATCATCGAAACCCTATTGGGTCTCGAAATCATGGACGAGAGTGACCAGGTAACCGATTTGCAGCTCCTGGCGAGGGAAAACTGGCAGAAAAGAGCCAAAAAACTCGGCATTTCCAACGATCGGGAAACGTAGCGTGAATCCCTAAGTCGCTAAAAATGGCTTAACTTTGCACAGCACCTAACCCGACGCAAAAAAACAGAAAATGACGATATCGGAAAAGCAACGAGCGGTCACCGAGGAATTTCTAAGCCTTGCAGATTGGCAGGAGAAATACGAAATGCTCATCGACCTGGGGAAGTCGTCACCTGCGATCCCGGAAGGGGGAAAAAAAGACGGTTTATTGATCGAGGGCTGTCAATCCAAGGTATGGCTTAAACCCGAGTTGAAGGGCGGTAAGCTGTACTTTTACGCGGACAGCGATGCCCTCATTCCCAAGGGGATTGCGGGCTTGTTAATCCGCATCTTCTCCGGGCACAAACCCCAGGACATAGCCAGAGCGGATATCGGGTTTCTCGATGCGATCGGATTGCGGCAGTTCTTATCGCCTATGCGGAGCAATGGCCTATCGGCTATGCTCAGTCGGATTAAGCTTTACGCCTCGGCTTATCAGGCGCGTGCAGGCCAGTTGTGATGGCTTTCAAGAGAGGCAGGTGAAAAAGGGCACCTCATTTTTTAGGCAAAGTCGGGCTGATCTCAGTTCCCTTTTTGCGCAGGGGTAGCCGTATGATCTTATACTTAACACTAAGTTAATGCGCTTTTGCGGATTTGTTCCTTTTTTAGCAACTGGAAAACCGCCCAAAAAATGCAATCCTTTTACATCACAGCCGTTGTTTTGCTCTTCATCTTTGCCATCGTCGATCTATTCGTGGGGGTGAGCAACGATGCGGTAAATTTTTTAAACTCAGCCATCGGTTCCCGTGTCGCTTCACGCCGGATCATCCTATCGGTGGCCAGTGTGGGGATTTTTGCAGGCGCAGTCCTATCGACCGGAATGATGGAGGTCGTGCGAAAGGGCATCTTCAATCCAGCGCACTTTTACCTCTCGGAGATCACCATTATACTCACGGCGGTCATGCTGGCCGACATACTGCTGCTCGACTTTTTTAACACCATTGGTATGCCCACTTCTACGACGGTTTCCGTGGTTTTTGAGTTGTTTGGTGCGGCTGTCTTCGTATCGGTTTTAAAGCTGATAGGCGCTGGTGAAGGGATTGACCAGCTCGGGCAATACATCAACACGGGCAAGGCATTGGTCATCATCTCGGGCATTCTGCTATCGGTCGTAGTCGCTTTTGCGGTCGGCGCTTTTGTACAGTACTTTTCACGCATCGTCTTTAGCTTCCACTACGAAAAGCGCTACCGCTTTGCCGGGGTGCTCTGGGCGGGTCTCGCTGTGACAGCCATGTGTTATTTTTTGCTTTACAAAGGGATGAAGGGCACCTACAAAATAGTCGACCAAAAGGAATGGACGCAAATTACCAGCGGCAAAACCCCGGATGAGCGGATGGAAAACGGCCGTAAAACATGGATTGTCGATCGCGTTGCGTATCGCGAATTGCAACAGCGAGACGGGCCGCCTGAGTACATTACCGGGAACCGGGCGCTTTACCGAGCCACCCGTTGGGTACGCGCGCATTTCATTTTGGTCTTGATCGGCCTGTTGCTCTTTTGGTCGGTCGTCATGTCGATTTTAATCGCGCTGAAAATCGATATGCTGCGCGCAGTCGTCCTCTTCGGCACATTTTGCCTCGCCATGGCCTTTGCGGGCAATGACCTGGTCAACTTTATCGGCGTTCCCATCGCGGGCTACCAGTCCTATCATCTGTGGTCGGCCAGCGGCCTACCGGCAGATGCCTATTCGATGGCGGGCTTGTCCCACAGCGTCCCCACACCCATGTCCTTTTTGGCCCTCGCCGCCCTGGTGATGATCCTGACGCTTTGGTTTTCCAAGAAAGCCCGAAGCGTAACGGACACAGAGGTAAATTTAGCGCGTCAAAACGAAGCCGAAGAGCGATTCAGTCCCAATGCAGCGGCACAAAATACCGTAAAGTCGATACGCCGTTTGGGACAAGGCCTTTTCAGGTTGTTTCCCAAACGCTTTCTGGTCGGCGTAGAGCAAAACTTCAAGCCGAGTGCACACAGGGATCCAACTGTCGCTTTCGACTTGGTTCGCGCCTCGGTTAACCTGACGGTTGCCAGCGTCCTGATCGCCCTGGCCACTTCGTATAAACTGCCCTTATCCACCACTTACGTGTCTTTTATGGTGGCGATGGGCACTTCCCTATCAGACCGGGCATGGGATAGGGAAAGCGCCGTATATCGGGTTTCCGGCGTGATGCAGGTAATCAGCGGGTGGTTCCTCACAGCTTTTATCGCCTTTTTTACGGCCGGCTTGTTCGCCGTGTCGATCTATTACCTCCACATCTGGGCGATGCTCGGCTTAACCGCTATCGCATTTTTCGCACTCTACCAGAGCGCGATACTTCACCGCAGGAAGGCAGCACACGAACAGCAGCTGAAAGCGATGGTATACGGCGTTGACGGCCTGACCATATCGCTCGCCATCGAAAGTGCGACGGAAAACATCAGCTCGTACGCCGATTCGGTCGGAGCGGGTTACGCACTGTCGATATCGGGCTTGTTCGACGAGCGTCAAAAAGACCTAAAAAAAGCACACAAAAAACTCAAAGCACTGGAACAGGATTTCGATGTGATCCACAATGGAATCTATAGGTGGATCAAGAGAGCCCGGACGGATGATCCGACAGCTGGCTCGCTTTACATCGAGGTGTACGACCACTTTTCAGCCGTGATACAATCCGTTCGAGCGATTTCCAACACCTGTTATGAACACGTTAAAAACAGCCACAAACCGCTTAAGGGAAAGCAAAAACATAAGCTGAACCAGATCAAAACCGCCTTTGCAGACTATTTGAAATCCATGCGGTGCGTCCTACAGGATTGGAATGTGGACGACCTTTCAACGCTGACGGATCAACGGAAACAACTCGTCACACTGATCCACGACCAAATCGAAGAACAGGTATTGGGCATGACAAAGGGAAAATACGGCATAAAAAACAGCCACACCAACTTGGGCATACTGCTAAATACCCGGCGCGCCATCCTTTCGCTACACGATTTGGTGCATGCGTGCCAAAGTGTACAAAAACGGATCCCGCCAACTGCGGAACCGCAGTAGTAACCTTTACCCCCATCGACTGCTGCGCCAAGTTTAAAAAAGGGCAAAAAAATAAAATGCGGTAATGAGGAGCGACCAAAGAGAGATAAAATATCCAAAACGCTCGATCGATTCCCATTTTGAAAGAAAAGTGAGCATCTAAGCGGGCAAAAATTCACCCAAACCCCGTATAAGTCCGTCCATAAGTGTTATGGCATAGTGGATCAGCTGTAGAACGATTGTAAAAAGGATAAAATATATAGCGATTGGGAAATAAGCCCATACAAAAACACGAACAGGTGAATCGATTGCACCGGTCGTTCTTTACGGTATAGATTTCCCGGTTAAAATAAAAAACCGGAAAGATTGAAAATACCCCTTTCAAAGCCTGTCATATAAAAGAGAAAAGCCCCATTTTGGGGCTTTTAGTCGTACCAAACGCTTTTGGGATCACAAGGATCGGGTCCAACCTCGGGTCCAATCGTGACCGGCATCCCGAATGGCACCTATGTAATCCACGGATTCAAAAAAGCTGGGGTCAAGTGTTTTGGGGTCTTTCACCTCCAGGTCACCATCATAAGTTACAAAACCGCTTCTTTTATCGATGGTCAAAAAACCCTCGGGCAGGGTTTTTGAAGTGTAGTTGTGGTAGGCATCGAAGTCCGATAAATCTACCTGTCCAGTATAATCTGTATCGGCATCCTCCTTAAAGACAAAGGGATTTTGATCGTCGATAATATTGTTGGAAATTACGGTTACTCCCGATTTAAGCGCTTCATTGGATTCCTTTGATTCTACTTCGATACCCAATTTTGGGAAGCCCGTAACCAAGCTGTTGATCAGGGTAACCTGGGTGCCACGCCGAAAGTGTGCCCCTTCGTTGTCGGTACCCCCATCATCCGCTCCAATTAGGGTTACATTGGATAAAATGGGATGGGAAATCGGTGTAGCAGTTGGGTTTTTGTGTAAGTTATCGGCTTCTATGCCGCGGTCTCCTCCGGTTTTGGCTTGTTGGGCGAACAAAAACTGACCCTTTCCGCGCCAGCCATCCGTCCAGTCAAAGCTGTCGTCAGCCGAGGCGGTGGAGACCAGGTATTTCACGTTGACCGTTCCGCCAAAAAACTCAAAGCCATCATCGGATCCGTAATAGGACTGCAAGTGATCGACGGTCGTTCCAGAACCCACCGAGTAAAAACTAAAAGCATTATATTCGTGTTCTGCATCGAATTTGTGGCCGGTATATTCCAAACGAACGTATTGCAAAATACCGGAATTATCCGCGTCGTCAGTACCACCGTATGCCAGCTGTTCTAATTCTGCCGTACCCCCACCACCCGAACGGTTAATCTTCGCTTTGCCGACGACTACGATCCCGCCCCAATCTCCAGCTCGTGGAATGGGTTTGTTGGATGTAAACACAATGGGTTTGGCAGCCGTGCCCCGGGCGTCTATTTGGGCCCCTTGCTCGATGATTAAGGCGGCAACGGCTTCGCCATTGGCATCGGCATAGATGGTGGTTCCAGCCGGTATGCTCAGCTTAGCACCTGCTTTGACCCGCACCACACCTTCTATGATGTAGACTTTGTCGGCCGATAGTGTCTGGTTTTCGGTAATTTGGCCGGATAACACTACCTTCTTTTCGGTTTCACTACCGCCACCGCCATGAATGACAATCGTGTCTTCGTTTCGGGTGCAGCGTATAAGTAGCATCACCCCACCGACTACCAACAGGCATTTCAATCCATTTGTGTTCATCTCTCTATTGTTTTAGTTTTTATAAATTTTTATTTTAAAATTGATATAAAAAGGAAAGACTGAAATCCACGCCAGATCGATATCGATACGTCAGATTTTCCCAACTCAAACCGCTTTGGTCGATATAGCGTTCGTCTTTGGCATTTAAGATATTTTTTACCGCTAGGGTTAAAGCGTATTTTTCGGCGATCTGATTTTTGAGGATGAAACGCAATCCGTTTATCGGGCGCTGGTATTCATTTCCAATGCCATCACCCCCTATGGTGGCTAAGCGCTTACCGGTATAGCTGTAATCTAGCGTAGCGGTGGTCGTAACCCCTTTGAAAACCTTCCCTTTGTAGCTCAGATCGGTATTGAGCAGGAATTGGGAAGCCCCCTGCAATTCTTTATCTTCGGGCGTGGTTACGGTAATAGCGATTTTACCATCCCCCACTGCCACGGTTGTATTGGGATCCGTTTTCGAGCGGGTGTGGATATAGCTCGCGTTAAAACCCAGCGACAAATTTTGGGTGAGTTTTTTCTGCGCTTCCAACTCCGTCCCATAGATGCTGGCCGATTGGCTGTTGATATAGGTTTTTACATCGCCTGCGCCCGAGGCCCATACCTTTTCAATGGGGTCTTCGATGTACTTGGCAAAAGCCGCAACCGAAAAGATTTCTCCAGATCGGGGAAAGCACTCGTATTTCAAGTCCAAGTTCGTGTTTGCTGAATTTTTCAAATTGGGGTTACCCGAGGTTTTCTCGGTAATGTCTTCGTAATAGAAGGGAGCGAGCTCTAAGAATTTGGGACGGGTCAAGGTATAGCTGCCCGCCAGTCGAATATTGGATCGATCGCTTACAGCCCATTTGAGATTTAGGTCGGGCAACCAGAAGCTCTTGTTTTGCAAGGCTTTCCGCATGGGTTGGCTGAGCAGATCGGTGCGCAGTCGGAAATCGGTGCGCTGCTTGGAATACTCCATCCGCAGGCCGCCGGAAATCGTGAGCGCTTTATCCAATGCCAGGGAAGTAGATAGGTAACCAGCATAGATATCCAATGCGCCATGGATAAAGCGGCCGGTATTGGGTTGTTCTTGTAAGGCGTATAAGCCGTCGTTCAAATGATCCAGATTCAAAACCCGATCCAAATCCCATCGGTTCAAAGGTCGGTTTCGGAGGCCTGAATAGATTTCATAATTCGCTTGGTGGTTTTCAAAATCGAATTCTTGGCGTTGAAAATTCACCCCCAGGTCGAGGCTTCGCGGCCGTTCAGCGTCCGGGCCGAAACGCCATTTGAGGCTGGCGCGCGCGTTTTTAGACTCCTCTGTGATATCCTGCCAATATCGCTGGTTATCCGAAGGACTGCTGTTCGATAGGGCAAAGGTGTATTGCGCCTGGGCCGCGTTGTAGCCCAAAATATTTTGCCTTCGGTCTGGAATTCGGTCGTTTACCCAATTGTAGGAAGCGCCCCAATCCAAAGCCAATCGGTCGCCATCGAATCGATGATTCCCGAGCAATTGGGTGGTCGAAATACAACTCTGCCTAAATGTGCCCCGTTGAATGAACACAGCATCTCCTTCGGGGTTGCGACCCGATAACCACCGTAAGACATTGGATGACGTATGGATAAACAGGGTATTGGCTTCGATCTCGTCCGTGTCGTTCCACTTGTATTTCAAATTGATAAGCCCTGTGGTATGGGTGCTGTACGCGTATTTGTCAGCCTTGTCGTATCGGCTCAGGGGATCCCCCTCGCTGTTGTAGCTGCCCTCATAACCGTCTCGATAGCTGTGATAGCCATTGGTAAAGTTTCCGGCGGCAAATACGCCCAGGGCAGATGCGCCCTTGAGGTCAAATGTTCGTCCTGCGGTAAGACCCAGGTTAAAGTTCGCGCGACCCCACTTTTTTTCGGGGTTAAAGCCGGTGTGAAACAGCGGCTTGGGAAAGCGAGTTCCGTAATCGGTGTAATCCCGAGAGTCGAATAGTTGGGCGGTGCCATCTTCGGTTGGGATATTTAGATAAGGGGCTTCACGCCGCGAACCGTCGTCAAAACCAAACCAATCGTAGCGGCCGCCGCCCTGCAGGTAGCAGTCCCCACCGAGGGTCTGGCTGTTGCTGCCCAGCCCGGTAGAAATCGTAACCCTCAGGTCGCGAGGCGCCTCCTTTGACTCGATGTCGAAACTCGCACCTGCGTAATCGCCGTACAAATCTGGATTAAAGGTCTTATACACGCTGATATTCCTTACGATTTCCGTTTTGAAAATCCCCAAGTCGATCAACTTTTTGGTGGGCACATTGGACGGCAAGGGCAAGCCGTTTAAGTAAGCGTTGTTGTAGCGGTCGCCCAAGCCCCGCACGACGATGGCGCGGTGGTCCACCCCGCGTTCAATGCCCGATATCTTGCTCACCGCTACAGCCGCATTGGATACCCCGCGCTGGGACAGCTCTACCGCCCCTATGCTCTGCTTGATCACCACGGCTTTCTTTTGATCGAGCAACAGCGCACTTTGGGTCTCGCGATTCAACTTCGCCGTTACGGTTATGTCGCCCAAGCGTTGGGATTCGGGTGCCAGCCGCGCTGTAAAGCGCTGTGCTTCATCTGCGCGTAGCGTGATGGACTGTTCTATCGCTTTGTATCCCACAAACGCAATCACTAAGGTGTAAGTGCCAGGTGGCAGGATGATTTTAAACTTTCCCTCGGGGTTCGTAGCAGTTCCGATCCGTGTGCCTGCAACGGTGATATTGACACCTGGAAGCGGTTCGTCAGTCTGCTGATCTACAACCGTACCGCTAACCGAAGCCTTACCTTGTGAAAAGGCCGTGAACGAGCCGAGGAGTGCAAGCAGGAGAAACGCGCATTTTTTCATGGTGGTGACCTATGATTCTTTATTCGGTTACAAATGACGAGAATCCACATTACCCCAATGTATGCTAAATATTTTCTTTTCTTTACCCAAAGGTTAATTCTGTGGAGAAATGACTACCTTGCCCGTTTTAGGAGTTGGGCATTTTTACTTAATATTGCAATGGTTTTGGACAAAAGAATGAAAGGGGAAAATCTTAAATTACTACTGGTCGATGACGAGCCCGATATATTGGAGATCATCACATACAACCTCGAAAAGGAAGGCTTTGCGGTACATACTGCCAAAAACGGAAGGGAGGCGCTGAAAAAAGCTTTGAAGTACAGACCCCAGCTCATTTTAATGGACATCATGATGCCGGAGATGGACGGAATTGAAACCTGTGAGCAAATCCGGCGGCGCAAAGAGTTGGCGGATACACTGGTGGTCTTTCTCTCTGCTCGTGGTGAAGATTTCTCACAAATGGCCGCTTTTGATGCCGGCGGAGACGATTACATAACCAAGCCCATCAAGCCTAAGGTCTTGGTAAAAAAGATCAAAGCGCTGCTCAAGCGAATCGGAAGAGAAGACAACGCCTCCTTAGAATTTGGCAACCTGATCATAGATCGCGAGCGCTACACCGTCACCCAAGATGGGCAAACCATTGCGCTATGCCGCAAGGAGCTCGAGCTGCTAACCCTATTGACTTCCAAGCCGGAAAAGGTTTTTAGGCGCGATGAAATATTGGAAAAAGTCTGGGGAAAAGAGGTGGTGGTCGGTAGCCGCACCATCGACGTACACATCAGAAAGCTGCGCAAAAAGCTAGGCAGCGGTTTGTTGTACACGGTAAAAGGCGTCGGCTACAAATTTGAAAGCAAGCTGTAAAGATTGAAAAAAAAATACCGTTCCCCACTGGTCGTTTCCCTTTTGTTAAGCCTCTTCTCGGCTGTATTGTCATCGCTCGTACAGCTCGTATTCAAGGTCGGGATGTCTCCAAGTGGTTATGCCCTGTCTGCCGCATTGGTGTTCGGTGTGAGTTTTGTCATCCTCTATACCGCCCTTGTGCGAAAGATAAGGAACAGTGCGTCTTTTCACCGAGACGGCGAATCGATCGGGCATCTGAGCAAACAGCTCAAGCAGATCGACGAATTGCAAAAGATGGAGATCAAGGGCTTGCGCGACCGGGAAAACTATCGACGCGAGTTTATCGGCAATGTCGCACACGAAATGCGCACACCCCTGTTTACAGCACAGAGCTACTTGCTCACACTGATGGCGGGTGCATTGGACGACAAAGCCATACGCGATGCTTATCTCTGTCGCGTGAGCAAATCCATCGACCGCCTCATCTACATCATCGAAGACCTGAGTCTGATCGCCAAGCTGGAATCCGGTTCTATAGACGTGCAAAAACAAAACTTCGATATCGTCACCCTCATCCAGGAAGTCTTTGAAATGACCGAAGTGAGAGCGGAAAAAACAAAGAATCAATTGCGCCTCGACAAATCCTATGCGATTCCGATTCGCGTTTTTGCGGATATGAAGCGAATCGAACAGGTGCTCACCAATCTGGTGGTCAACGCCATTGAACACGGTCGCAAAAAGGGCAGTACGACCCTTTCCATCCAAGAGACAAAGGATAGGGTATGGGTGCGCATAGCGGATGACGGCGAGGGCATAGCCCCAGCACACCTGTCGCGAATTTTCGAGCGCTTTTACCGCACCGACAGGAGCCGCACCCGAAACAAAGGCGGTGGCTCAGGGTTGGGGCTCGCCATCGTAAAACACATCCTGGAAGCACACGGTGAACAAATCCGTGTGGAAAGCGAG
Organism: Flavobacteriales bacterium; assembly: GCA_036881805.1. GTDB lineage: Bacteria > Bacteroidota > Bacteroidia > Flavobacteriales > JANQLC01 > JANQLC01. The sequence goes on along the minus strand of JBAJNK010000089.1, from coordinate 1,066 downwards.
CTGGGCAAAGGGTCGCGGTTCACCTTCTCCTTAGAAAGGGCTAAAGCATGAGTTTTGATCCTTACCGACTACTATTCTAACCTGGGTCCATGTGAAAGGTGGGCTTAATTTTCGTGTTTGTGCTGTGTGAGACGGTCTAAAATCCAGCTTTTATTTTTTTGGTGCTCGTCTATCTCTACGAGTCAGTTCAAGAAGGGCGGTCACATCTTTGTCCTGTGTATCGGTCTGAAAAAGGAGCATATTTTCTCCCTGTATGGGATGACTAACCCCTTTGACATTTGTCCTCGCATGGCTATATCCGATCACGGCATCAATTGCATGGGGAAGGTCTAAAAGCGAGCTTATTTTTTCGTGTTTGTATTCAGCTGCGCTGATGTTTATTGGATATTGAGTTTGAAAAAGGGGGTGATTTTGTCTTTTTCTGCTTACCTGTGCACGGCGGGTTGAAAAGGGGGTTTTTGCGTTTGTCCGTGCGTGGCAATTTACAAGGAAGGGGGTATTTTTGGCTTTATTTGTACTGTGTGTCAATTTGAAAAGCAAATCTTATTTTTCGTCTTTGTCTTGTGTGACAGCTTAAAAAAGGGGGTTATTCTTCACCCCCTTCGGATCATTTGAAAAATGGTCCTATGTCTTTGATTTTGTCTTTTTGAGTGGGTTTGATAAGAGGAGGCTATTTTTTGTGCTTAGTCGACAACTCAAAAGGTGGGTCTTATTTTTTGTTCCTGTGGGCATCCCCGCTGATTTTTATCACATATCTCAAACCGAGGAACGTCTAAAAGTCCGAAATTACTTTTTTGTTTGTTCCGGTGTGACGGTTTAAAAAGGGGCGTATTTTTTCACTTTTGTCCTTTTGTTTTGAAAGATGGGGTTTATTTTTCGTCCCTATGGGACGTCTGAAAGGGGGCTTTTTTACTCCTGTGCTGTGTTCCAGCTGCAAAATTCCAATCACATCGGCAATCGTGTGGAGGGATTGTAAAAAGCAGCTTTACCTTTGGCCTTGCCCGCTTGTAAGCGTTTGAAAAGGGCGCTCGCCTTTTTTGTCCGCTGTGGGGCGATTTGAAAATCC
>JBAJNK010000088.1:0-6507 GCA_036881805.1 Flavobacteriales bacterium | reverse complement strand
TGTAAAAGCTATAGATGGGATTTTTGAAAGGCTTGCTAAAGAATCAATTGGCAGTCCTCATTTGATGCAGGAGTTCTGTCGAGCGCTTTGTAATACTCATGGTGTCGAGGAAACTCTTGATCATCAGGTTGTAATTGATTCCATTGATGATCAGATATTTAAACTTGTTGCCCAGAGCACAGGTAAAGTAATTTTTGATAAGCTTAGTAAGGGACCAAAGCAAAGAAAATATAGAATAGAAAGGAAATTGAAAGACGGTAGCTCAATGGACATTTACGGATTGACTCTTCACGCACTTGCTAAACTACGACCTGGGCTACAAAAAATTAAGTATGAAGATATAAAAGTAGCCATTAGAGAAGAGGCAATTTTAGAAAGTGAGCCCCAAGGTAGCGAGATAGTTAGAGTTTTGGATAAAATGTCGAAAATTGCAACTTCTGATGAGTCTTCAACACCTGTTATTGAATGGGATAAAGACGAAAGAGTGCTACATGTAACGGACCCCTTTTTCGCATTTTACTTAAGATGGAGACAACCGAATGATACACTGGATTGAGATGCGTTTTATTCACATCCAAGGTTTCAGCAATTTCCTCTCGATAGTCGGGTTTATCCAGCTAATTTAAAATTATGGGAAGAACGGCTTGATATATTGACACTGGTCATTCTGCTTTGGCGCATTGAAAAGTTTGCCCAAGCACTCGGATTCGAGATAGTAGGCTTTAAAGCAATTAGAAAAAAATAGATGACAGGTAGGTATTCGCAGTTTAATTAAACAAATCCGCAAGTCTGGCTTTTATAGAATCCCCTGGACGGGTATAAGTGCTTTTCCTCGTTTTTCCGATTGCATTAGCTAGCTAAAAATCATACGCTTAAATCAAATTTGGTATGGGTGTAAGCAAATGGGAATGGATTTGCTCGTCTGGCAAGAAGTTTAGGCACCTTTGATTTAGCGGTCTGGACGGGACTCGAACCCGCGACCCCATGCGTGACAGGCATGTATTCTAACCGGCTGAACTACCAGACCTCGCTACTTCGCGTGCAAATATAATATGAAAAATCAAACCCGCAATCGGCGTAAAGCCCGGATTTATAACTGGGCTTTCAGCTTATCGGCCAGCGCCTTTTTGGTCGCCACCCCCACCTGTTTATCCACCACCTTCCCATTTTTAAAAAACAAGAGGGTGGGAATGTTTCGCACCCCATATTTCGCAGCTACTTCTGGGTTGTTGTCCACGTTTATTTTTCCGATTACCGCCTTGTCCGGGTAATCGTCGGATAACTCGTCTACGATAGGCCCTATCGTACGGCAGGGTCCGCACCAGGCCGCCCAAAAATCCACCAATACGGGCTTATCGGCCTTTGTTACCAATGCCTCAAAATTTTCGTCTGTTATCTCAATCGCCATCCGTATACATTTTAAAATTGCTTGCAAATTTATCGATTCCAAATGAAAGCTAGGGGTAAAACTTGATTTATAGAAATTATGAAGCTATCAGATTATTTGATTATTTTTTCTTCTTTGATTTGGTGACGACAACTGATCTATACTGAAAATTTCGCTTTACCGCAGGCTTGTCAGATGCGACTGATCGCACTTGAAATCGAGCTTATTCCTCATATTCGGGATTTTGTTGGATATTTTTATTCGCATCGAGCTCATATCGTGGAATGGGTTGTATCATCTTATAATCGGTGTATTCGATTGACTTAGGAGCCGTGACCAAGTGGTCTTTCCCAGCTCGCTCAATATCCTTTTTATTCCTTATGTAATCAAAGAAGGTTTGTCCCTCTCCTACAAATTCCTTGCGTTTCTCCAGTAGAATTCGATCTAACGTCATATCTCCAGCAGTCAATTGGGTTTTGCCGTTGGTACGCACTTTTAATATTTCGTTAATCATCTGAACTGCCGTTGCCGGATCCCCTTGCTTATATGCGCATTCTGCTGCGATAAAATACATTTCGGAGAGGCGAATAACCGGAATGTTGTTTACCAATTCGTCGGGGTATTTTAAGAAACGCTTGCTCTTGGGGGTATCCGATATACTCGTGTAGTCGCTGCGTTCATCATTTTGATCCGATGCGAGAAGGGCTTTGAAGGAATCGGTAAGCGTGACGGCGTGATAACCCGTAGTCGACCATAGATTACCGATTCCTTCCAAAGCGGGATTATCTTCAAATGTGTTTACGATCTGCATAATCACCTCCGGATTGGGCGTATCCGCTGCCCATGCCTTTTTGTAATCTCCATAAGGAATCAGACTGTACTGACCGCTGTGGATCACTTCACCAGCATACTGGGCAGCCAACTCGTACTTTCCATAGTAGAGGTAAACTCTCGCGAGCAGCGCTTTGATCGCGTTATAGCTGACTCGTCCTTCGGTAGCGGCTCCTTTGGGCATCGTTTGTAATGCTTTTTGCAGATCGGCAATGACAAAGTTGTAACATTCTTGTAAATTATTCCTCGGAAGCTGTTCATGTATATCGATCACCCTATCCGCATCGATCACACCCAGTTCATCGCCCAAAGAACCATCGACAGCCGTAGGTATGCGCGCAAATACTTTGAGCAGGTCGAAATGCACCAGCGCGCGTAGTGCATAGAGGTTTCCCAGAATTTCTAATTCAGCTGATTTTTCTGAACCCGTTCTGGGGGTTAACGCATTCGTGTAGACCAAATCTTTGTTTATGTTATTCAAGATCCTATATAGCAGACTAAAAAAATCATGCATACTAGCGGAATGTGTAAACTCCGTATAAAAATAAGTCCCGTGATATCTCGAGTCGTTCCTAACCGATCTCACATCCATAGCTTTGATATCTCCATATACGAGATAAGCAGCGCCGTAATAACTTTTACTTTGCATATTGCTCAGCACGCCACTCAGTGCATATTGCGCCTCTTTTACAGTTTGAATCGCTTTCTTCTCATCTACTTTATCACTGGGCACTACATCGGTTAACCACTCATCGGAGCAAGCCGTGAGGAGTGCAGTGGCCAACAGTACAGGCAAGTGCCTTTTTATCGTTTTCATATTTTTATAATTTTAATTGTATGCCGAAGTTTATCGTTTTTAGTGGTGGGAAGTAACTGTCGAGTAGCGACCCCCCCGCACTTGTTTCGGGATCAAAATCTTCAATACCTGAGAAGGTCAGTATATTATTGACACTCATATAAAGTCTGATGTTGGATAAATGTAACTTAGATAGGGCTCGGATTGAATACCCCAAAGTGATGTTCTTCAATCTCATATAGCCCGCATGGAATAAGCGACGGGATGAATTAAAATCAGTATGCTGGGGATTGCTCATTACAACTTTTGGCAGTTTTGCCCGATCACCTGGCTTTTGCCAATATCCTTTTAATTTAACTTTTTGTACTGGCTTATTGAGGTGCTTACCATCATCAAATATAAGGTTACTAGTAGGTAAATACGCATCTCCACCCAATTTGAAATAGATTGAGAAGGAGAGATCAAACTCCTTATAAGATAGCGCATTGGTGAGATTGCCCGTCAAGTCGGGATCGCCACAGCCTACAATTCGCTTTGTCGCTTTGGTAGCGTCCGCTGTCACATCGTATTTTCCATCTCTATCCTTATCGACACGGTGCTCATCTTCCAATACATACCATCGGCCGTGGCCATTTTTAGGATTTACACCCGCCCAATCTCGCAGATAAAAAGAATGGATAGATTTTCCTTCTCTGTAAATCAAAGGAAATATGTTATTTGACGCGATGTCCTCGCCGGCATACAACTTCTCTATTTTATTCTCATTGTGCGCTACATTCAAATCCGTTTTCCAGAGAAAATCTTTTTTCTTTACATTGACAGTTGAAATACCCACTTCGAATCCTTTATTGGAAATCTGCCCAATGTTCCGAAACTGTGAGGAAAATCCCGTTGCTCTCGAAACGGGGGCTTGCAAGAGTAAATCCTTGGTTATCCGCTGGTAATATTCAAAATTAAGGCTTAAAAAGTCGAATAATTTGGCTTCGGTAGCCAGGCCATAGGTCGTATTTTTTTCCCAACCCAAATCCTTGTTATAGATGGCGTCATACCACATTCCGGGCTCACTGTCATATCGATGTCCAAAACTGTATAATCCGCGATAGGCAACGCCTCCTACCTCTTTGGGAATATTTCCATTTTGTCCCACCGATGCTCTTAAAGTCCAATAATCAATGGGCGAAACATTTTTCATCCATCGTTCAGCAGAGATGTTCCAAGTTCCGGATAGACTCCAAAATTGCCCCCATTTTTTGGCCAATTTAGAGGAGGCATCTGTTCGATAAGATATAGCGCCATAATACTTGTCTTTGTAATTGTATTTTAGCCGACTCAATACCGACTGTATTCTATCTTTCCATTCATGGCTATAGGCTGATTTGGGTTTTGCCGCCACATCTAGTGTCTGCCTGCCACTAGGAACACGGGTTCCCGACGTGGATATATACTTATATATAGTTTCCTCCGCCTCATATCCCATCAGAAAATCTATGCGATGCGATTGGCGGAATGTTTGATTGTAATTTAGAATATTTGAAGTTTGTAAAATTAAATTTCTTCGGTTTGAATTTTTAATATATCCTTTAAATGCTTTCCCATCACGGGAGTCAGGGGACCGCCAATTTAACGTATAAGTCTGCGTCATATTGAAACTATTTGTAGATTGTAAAGTCAATCCTTTCACGAGCTGTAGCTTTCCATATCCTTGTGTAAAATCATCCCACGCTCGCATCTGATTCTTCGTCAATCCCCGTTCTTTTACAGGATTGAGACGGTTGGGAATTTCTGTAAATGATCCATCTTTTTCTCTAATTGGAATCAGCTGACAGAGAAAACCGGATCTACTCGCATATATGGGATTGCTATAGTAATAACCGCCACTGTTAACAGTATGTCTTTCATAGAACTTTATTGCATTTTTCAATCCAAACTCAATGCGATCACGGGCATGATGAGTCAAATTCAAGAGTCCGGACAGTTGCTCGTAATCTGAACCGATAGAAACCCCTTTCGCTTCTCTGTAATTCAAAGCGGTATAAAACTGTGCTTTTCGCGTGCCTCCCGATGCAGAGAGGTTGACCGTATTGGAATGCCCAATTTTAAAGAGTGCATCCACCCAATCGTAATCGGAATCCGGTCGGTTGGGATCGTACAATGGAAATTGCTTTTTTACATAATTAATAGCAAAGTCTTGTGCCTGCTTCTCACGCCCCTCAGGATAGTCTTTTTGTCTATATTCTAATAAATAATTCTTTACGCTTACGACCTTATAGTCGAAGGCTTGTTTTGGGCTGGCCAAGGGAAGCATGTTCACCGCAAAATCAGAATAGCCTGTTTCCGTCTTTAAGCTGAAAACAGTCTTTCCCGCCTGACCGCTTTTGGTCGTGACGAGAATGACCCCATTGGCCGCACGAGAACCATAAAGTGCAGCAGCCGCTGCATCTTTCAGTACAGTTACCGATGCGATATCATGGAGGTCGGGTTGTGTGCCATTCGGTAAGCCATCGACAACATATAAGGGCCCCTTAGACGTGTTAATCGATCCGGTACCTCTTATGCGAATACTGGCTACAGAACCCGGTTGCCCCGTCTCGCCCGAAATTTCTATTCCCGGAGAAAGACCTGATAGTGCAGTGGCTAAATTTAGCGCAGCTGATTTTTCAATCGCATCGAGATTGATGGAAGCAGCAGAACCCACTACGCTAGATTTTTCAGCTTTACCATAGGCGACGACTATTTCTTGTAGTTCTTTGCTAGCGGGGCGCAGCTGGACATTTAAGATACGGCTTTCCCCGATCAATTTAGAAGCTGCTTTATAGCCGATATAGCTAAACCGCAATCTTTGACCCGGACTCGCTTCGATGTGGTACGTTCCATCAAAATCCGTGGAAGTGCCGCTATTAGTCCCCGCTAATACTATATTTACCCCAACCAATGGTTGCCCCTTCTCATCGGTCACCGTGCCGGATACCGTCTTTTGCTGTGCGATGACCTGTGCGCTTAGAAATGCAAGCGCTACGGTCAAGTGTATTGTCAGATTATATATCATAATAGTGAATTATTAATAACACACCAAAGATACAGTATTTATTTTGGGTTTTATCGATTATCTTATGGGTAATATATATAAACTTCAATCATATTTGTGATGAAATACTCAATTTAATCAACTGTATATGGGTCTGCTATACTTAGCCTAAGAAAATGGGTAAAGGGAGTCTGGTCTTTTAATACGTTTTGTCGTCAGTACATGGGATCAGATTGTTGCTATGGTATGTTTACATTACAATTATTTGGTTTCCCCTTTTGAGCTGCATATAAGTAGAGGGGGGGTCTAAACTATCGGGTATTTCATTTGGCCCTGGTGTGTACGGTTGGGTTTGTTGCAGTTCGTGTGGTCGGTGCGGTTGGGTTTGTTGCAGTTCGTGTGGTCGGTGCGGTTGGGTTTGGTGCGCGGATGTGTAACTGTTGGATTGGATTGGATTGGATTGGATTG
>JBAJNK010000087.1:0-17510 GCA_036881805.1 Flavobacteriales bacterium | reverse complement strand
CCTCAGTAAAAATACAGCACTGACCAATTTATCGTGTTCTACAAACCAGTTGGATAAATTAGATGTAAGGGCGAATGAGAAATTAAAAACTTTGTGGTGCAGAGGTAACCGATTAACCGATTTGGATGTGCGCCAAAACACCGCCTTGGAGACACTGGTATGCAACAACAATCAATTAAAAAGATTGGACTTAAGCCGAAATAAGCATTTAAAACAACTCCGGTGCCAGCGGAATAGGCTGGAGTATCTGGACATAACCGGATTTCGGATCACCCCCAGCCATTCCACCAGGTATAGATTTGAAATCTACTATGGTAATTACAAGGAAGAGCAGCATTTGAAAACCCTAAAGGTAAACGAGGTCTTACAAGACGATTACGAGATCGATGAAGTAAAGACGAGCAGTCCTAAAGCGACCGTACATGTTTACAATGATCAGGGTGAGGAAACCTGCACCGATTATCAGTTCACCGGTGATTACGATAAAGACTCCTCTAACCATGGCTATTGTACACAAACGAGAAGTTAGAGACTTTGCGGATGCCGGGATTCGTTTCGATCTAAGCCAGCACAAGCCCTCGATGAGATAAAGAGTGTGATAATAATTTATTCAAACGGAAGCGTCACCGGGAAAACCGTTTTGAAAAGCGGAGCGATAAACAAAGCCTGAAAGGACCACCTAGCCCATTTTATCCCAATGCCGGTACATATGCGGGTCGACAGGGTAATTACAGAGATGGGGTCGCGGTAGTCCCAACAGTCCTGACGGCATTTCTATGTTCTACGCCCCCACCCAGGGTTTCTACCCCCGATAGGGCGCCCAGGGAAAGCGAAACAGCAAAAATTGTAAAGTCTTCACCCCCACTGCTTTGGGGTTATCACGGGCTTGACCGTTGCGCATATATGGAATCGACAAACACGAGAAACCGCCCATCTCCCATCTCGAATTAGAAATATCAAAGCCTTGTCTAAGCGAGTTTTAATGCGTAAACCCCATTTTTCCCCTTACTTCCTTTAGCTTTTTATCGGCCATTGCGCGGGCTTTTGCAGCGCCTTGGGCCAATCGGGATTCCACTTCGTCGGGCTCGTTGCAGTAGTAGTCGAAGCGCGCGCGTTCCGACTTGAATTTTTCGAGTATCAATTCAAAGAGGGCTTGTTTAGCCTGGCCGTAGCCGTAGTTTCCCGCCCGGTAATTCTGGCGCATGACCGCCGTCTGCTCGGGGCTGGCGAGCAGTTCGTACAGGGCAAAGACCACATCCGGTTCTTTGGGCGATTCGAGTGGGGTGCTATCGGTTACGATCTGCATGATCTGTTTGCGCAGCTGTTCTTTGGGCAGAAAGATATCGATGTGGTTTCCATAAGATTTGCTCATCTTTTTGCCATCCGCCCCCGGGATGCACATGATGCGTTCGTCAATTCGCACTTCTGGCAGTACAAAGGTATGGCCATAGCTGCGGTTAAAGGCCTGGGCGATGTCGCGCGTCATTTCTAAGTGTTGCTTCTGGTCTTTTCCCACCGGCACGCATTGGGCATCATACAGGAGGATGTCCGCAGCCATCAATACCGGATAGTCGAAGAGGCCGGCGTTCACGCCGGCCAGCTGGCCGGACTTGTCCTTAAAGGCATGTGCATTGGCGAGCATCGGATAGGGTGTCAAGCAGTTCAAATACCAGCTGAGCTCGGTGACCTGTGGCACATCAGACTGCCGGTAAAACAGCGCTGTATCCACATCTAAGCCATTGGCGAGCCAGGCCACAGCTGTGTTGTGGGTGTTCTGTTTGAGGATGGCTGCGTCCCTTACAGTGGTCAAGGCGTGCAGGTCTGCGATGAAGAAAAAGCATTCGGTATCGGGTTCTGCAGCGAGTCGTAAGGCGGGCTTGATCGCCCCCAAAATATTGCCCAAATGGGGGGTGCCTGTGGCTTGTATACCAGTGAGGATGCGCTTCATCGGGCTGGGGTTTTTTCAAAATTAAAAAAATGCGCTGCATCCCGACCGATCCCCATTCACGGCTGCTACAGGGAGGAACTCCATCGAAGAATCCATCGCCCTATCCGAGCTTAAAAAAGGCTGCTGCGCGACCTGGGCTTACGCATTCGCTTCATATCGTCCGGATACGCAATCCCAGTCGATTACATCAAAGAAATTCTCGATGTACGCCGGACGGCGATTTTGGTATTTCAGGTAATACGCGTGCTCCCAAACGTCTAAGCCCAGGATGGGTATGCCCGCACACGCGCCCGGCATCAAGGGGTTATCCTGGTTTGGCGTACTGCAAATGCAGAGCGCACCGCCGCTTTGCACGCAAAGCCATGCCCAACCCGATCCGAATCGCGTAGCAGCCGCTTGGGAAAATGCTTCTTTGAATGCGTGGAACGAATCAAAAGCCTGATCGATAGCCCCCCTCAAGGCGCCCTTCGGCTCACCGCCTTTCTCAGGGCCCATCATTTTCCAAAACAGACTGTGGTTGTAATAACCACCACCGTTGTTGCGCACAGCTGCGTTGTCCATATCTAGGTTGCTGAGTATACCTGTTATGGACTGATCGGCTAACGGCGTTCCTTCGATGGCGCTGTTGAGTTTGTGGGTATAACCCGCGTAGTGCTTATCGTGGTGCAATTTCATGGTTTGCTCGTCGATATAGGGCTCCAGCGCATTGTAAGCGTAAGGCAAATCATCTATTTCAAAAGCCATCTCAATGTAAATTATAAGGGTTAAACATTTTCTCGATAAAATTAGTAAAATAGACCGAATGCAGTCGGACTGGATGATTGCTAAATCTGATATAAGTATACGTATTTCTTATTACATCACACCGAGTATAGCGGACATCATATGCGTTAAAACTGTGATTTTTCAAAAGGAATGTTGTACTTTTGGGCAAAATTTTCAGCTATTTTGCAATATCTCAAATGGATCGGCTATGCGGTTTTGCTCCTCATCCCATTAGCCGTTCTCTTGGCTTATGCCACCGGTCGCGGTTATCTGATTTACGGACTCAGGCAAACGTATCTCCGGGGCTATAGAACGGCCAAACTCGACGATTACAAATTTTTCAGCAACCGCGTCATTTTTGCAGCTGCGCCGCAGCCCTGGGCGCAGTCGGAAAACTACAATCGATATGAATTGCCAGATGATTTCAGAAAATACCTGGAAAAATATAAGACGATCGCCTACTTAGTCGTTAAAGGCGGTAAAATCGAGTATGAGGAATATTGGGACGGCTACGGCGATAAGCGTTTGTCCAACTCCTTTTCCGTAGCCAAGACCTTGGTGACGCTCCTGCTGGGAAAGGCTATCGAGTCGGGCTATATCAAGGGGTTAGACCAAAAAGTGGGCGATTTTTTCCCCCAATTCCGCAGGGGCCTGGCTTCGGAATTAACGGTGGGCGACTTGTCGAATATGCGGACTGGGTTGAAATGGGATGAGAATTATTACGCCCCGTTTACCGCCATGTCGAAAGCCTACTACGACAGCGGATTGGATTCTTTGATGCTGGGGTTAAAGGTGGTGGAAAAACCGGGGCAGCGGTTTGACTATGTGAGCTGTGCGACTCAATTGTTGGCTATGGTGATCCGAAAAGCCAGTGGGCAAAACTTATCGAGTTATCTGAGTGAAAATTTCTGGAAGCCACTGGGCATGAACGGGGACGGTCTGTGGTCTTTGGATCGGGCGGGCGGCGTAGAAAAAGCCTTTTGTTGCGTGAATACCACGGCGCGTAACCTCGCTAAATTCGGTCGACTGCTCTTGCAAAAGGGCAGTTGGAACGGTTCGCAATTGGTGGATCGTAGTTTTGTAGCGCAGATGATCCATCCGGCCGCTGCGGATTCGCCCCAATACGGTTACGGCTTGTGGATGGACTACCAAAACAACCCCCCGTTCTATGCGATGATCGGACATGGCGGACAGTGCGTAATCACCATTCCGACATGCGATATGGTAGTCGTGCGCCTGGGTTTTTACCGAGATGACACCCCGCCAAAAAAACACCTCGAAAATGAGGTGTACAAATGCGTGGACGGGGCTTTGCAAACACTCCAATCCCAGTTCTAATGCTCGGGCATATCAACCCCAGAAAGATTCTGTTCCTCGATATCGAGACGGTGCCCCAAGTAGCGGATTACGAATCGCTCAGCCCTGCAAAGAAGGCGCTTTGGGCGTACAAAGTGAAACAGCTGTGCGGCGCACAAGCGGAAATTTCTCCGGGCCAATGCTATGAGAGTCGAGCGGGAATCTATGCCGAGTTCGGTAAAATAATCTGTGTGAGTTGTGGATTGATTACGGCTGAGGAGAAATTCAGGCTCAAGTCGTTTTTCGGTGATGATGAGCGGGATTTGCTCGAGTGTTGCACGGCGCTCTTATCCCAAAATGCGGCGTCATTTCCCATGCTGTGTGCACACAACGGTCAGGAGTTTGACTTTCCCTATCTATCGAGAAGGTTGTTGATCAACAGACTGGAGCTGCCACCGCAGTTGGATATAGCGGGTAAAAAGCCCTGGGAGATTGCACATCTGGACACGATGACCTTGTGGCGGTTCGGCGATCGAAAAAGCTTTACATCCCTGGCATTGCTCGCAGCGATTTTTGATATTCCCACGCCCAAATCGGACATCGATGGCAGCGAGGTGGCCACGGCGTATTACCGAGAAAAAAATTTGAAGCGCATTGTCGAATATTGCGAGCGAGATGTGTTGACGGTAGCGCAACTGATGCGCCGCTATCGCTTAGAACCGCTATTGAATCGCGAACAACCGGCATAGCCGTGCGGCGAGGGATCACTTAGAAGTCTTCACTTATTTTACGCCGACCAGCTGTAGGTGGTTTTTCCGCATCGTATTTTTCGCAATCGAGTTCAATGCTTATCCCATTTTCGGGTTTGTCGAAATCACCTCGGCTTATGGCGAGCTTTGGATCGGCGTAGAGCGCTTTCATATACAAAGCCCATATGGGTAGCGCCGTGTTGGCACCCTGTCCCAAACTTACGCTTTCAAAATGAGCTGACCGATCTGCATTGCCGACCCAAACGCCGGTGACCAAGTTGGGGACAAACCCTATGAACCAACCATCGGACATGTTTTGCGTCGTCCCGGTTTTGCCTGCGATCGGATTATCCAATTTGTATAGGTAGCGCAGGCGGGTACCTGTACCGTGTTGGGTAACACCTTCCAATAGATCGGTCATGACATAGGCTGTCTCTTCACTCATCACTTCCCGAGTTTGCGGCCTTGCCTCATAAATGGTATGCCCATTTTTATCTTCGATTCGCAGTATGGCCAAGGGCTGGTTGTGAATTCCCTTATTGGCAAAAGTGGTAAAGGCTTCGGTCATCTCATATAGGGACAGGTCTGCCGTACCCAAAGCAATGGTGTAGTCTTTTGGAATGTCGTGCACAATACCCATGTTGTAAGCCAAGCGTCGAACCGCTTTAAAACCCGTTTCGTCGATCAAGCGAGCGGTCACTACGTTTACCGACTTGGCTAGCGCTTCTTTCAGGCTGAGCATGCCACCATATTGGTCTCCGGAATTTTGGGGCGTCCAATCTCCTATGGTAATCTTTGTATTCGGCAACCGATAGCAAGGCGAGTATTTCAATTGATCGATGGCAGTCGCATAGACAAAGGGTTTAAATGTTGAGCCGATTTGCCTGACTCCGGTTTTAACGTGGTCGAATTGAAAATATTTGAAGTTGTTTCCCCCTACCCAGGCTTTGATAAAGCCGTTGTGTGGATCGATGGAGAGCAAACCGGCTTGTAGAAAGGATTTGTAGTAACGAATGCTGTCCATAGGTGTCATCACGGTATCGATTTCACCCTTCCAGCTAAACACTTTCATCCGAGTCGGTGTTTCAAAAGCGCGTTGGATCGCCAAGTCTGTCGCACCGCTATCCTTCATCACCTGATAACTTGCAGACCGCTGCACAGCGCGCTTCATAATGCCTTTGATCGCCGCATCGGTAAGCCCGTAAAAGGGAGCGGTTTCATTGTCCTGCTGCATTTCATCAAAGTCGGCTTGCAGATTCGTCAGGCGTTCTGCCACCGCGCGTTCTGCATGCATTTGCATACGCGAGTCTAAGGTGGTATAGATGCGCAAGCCATCGCGATACAAACTGTATTTTTCCCCATTGGGTTTGCTGATTTTCCGTAGAATTTGGGTAGCGCGCTTGCGAATGTAAGCCCTGAAGTAGGGTGCGATGCCCGCTTTGTGCTGGGTCATGGCTTCATTAGACCACAGCTGTAGCGGCGTGGTTTTGAGCGAATCGTATTGCACGGCTGTGAGATAACCGTTTTTTTTCATTTGCTTCAATACGATATTTCGCCGTGCCAAAGCCTTCTTGGGAAATTTTTTCGGATTGTACAAATAGGGATTCTTCGCCATGCCGACCAGCGTGGCAGCCTCCGCTGTTTTCAAGCTGTCGGGCGTGGTGTTGAAGTAGATGCGGGCAGCCGATTTAATGCCTACAGCCTGGTATAAAAAATCGTATGTATTGAAGTACATGGCGATGATCTCTCGTTTGGTGTAATATTTTTCCAGCTTTACGGCGGTGACCCATTCGATAAATTTTTCGCGTAAGCGCTCCAATCTGTTGCGTGCTGGCGGCCCCGTGTACAGGTTTTTGGCCAATTGCTGTGTGATGGTACTACCGCCGCCATGCGTGCCGAGAAAGAGGGCGGCGCGCATAGTGCCCCTAAAATCGATGCCGGCGTGTTGGTAAAAACGCTTGTCTTCCGTAGCGATCAAGGCATGGACCAGCTGGGGCGAGAGTTGATCAAAACCGACTGCTGAGCGATTCTGGTAGTAATACTTTCCCAATAAGACGCCATCACTGCTGTACAGCTCGCTCGCCAGGTTGCTCTTCGGGTTTTCGATCTGCGCAAAACTGGGAATCTCACCGAGCACGCCCGTTGCGGCCAAATAAAAAATAAGCGCGACAGCACCCAGGCCCACGAGGTAGATCGTCCAAAACCCAATCGTATAACGCCTGTGGATTCGCTTCCTTTTTGATCTCGACCTCTGTTTGTCTCGAGTCGTTCTCATTTTTTTGAAATTTCCAACAGGTAACCCACACGGGTTATCCCGTGTAAACTATCGCGTCGCATGCCTTGTGTAATCGTCAAGTGATAGCTACCGATCTCGCCGAAGACCCGGTTCAAACGGTAAGCGAGCACGCTCTCTTTCTCTGCGCCGATACCGCTGCCCAACCAGTTCCCCCGGGCATCCGCCATGCGGTACGCCAATGTATCGGTTACCACCCTACCACTCGGCGCGTGCAAAGCGACAAAGAGGTATAGATTGCGAAAGGGGTATGCGTCGTTGTTGCGCACGACCAAATACAGGTTCTTCGCCTGCATTGTATCTTTGTTTTCAAATGCAAAATCCACCGTATCTCTTTTGTACCAGGCCTTGGTAAAACCTTTGCTCGCAGCTGATTCCAATGCTTTACCACATGAGAAAAACCCGCTTATCAACAAGGAGAAGCAGATGCATTTACCGGCTTTTGCCATTTCTGGAATTGGATTTATTTCGGTGGTGGTATGCTTGGCGCTTGGGATGGGCGTGCCTTGTTTTAAAGGGTGGGTTGCACTCGTCTCGACCGACCGCATTTTCAAATTCTCTAATCTCGCTCGTCTCATCGACAGCAAATTCCGCTAAGGAAACCACTTTTTTACCCTTCTCATTGCGCGATATGATTTCAGCCACGGCCGCTGCGGTGAGTTTGATCCAGTTGAGTAGCTCGTCTTCATAAGCATACCAAAACAGTTCTCGAAAGACATCTAATTTTTGAATGACGGCATTCCCCTTTTCCGTTTGCAGCACGACATTGGTGTTCGGAAGTCTTTTGAGCACATCGAGATAGGCGTCCAACTCGTAATTTAAGCAGCATTTCAATTTCCCGCACTGACCGGCTAGCTTTTGCGGGTTGATCGATAGCTGCTGATAGCGCGCGGCAGCTGTGGTGACGGATCGAAAATCGTTGAGCCAGGTGCTGCAACACAGTTCTCGACCACAGGAACCCAGCCCGCCCAAACGCGCGGCTTCCTGGCGGTGACCGATTTGCTTCATCTCTACTCGGACACCAAAACAAGCGGTCAGCGCTTTGATCAATTCGCGGAAGTCCACCCGACCTGCTGCCGTGTAGTAAAAGGTGGCTTTGGTGCCGTCGCCCTGGTATTCCACGTCAGAAATTTTCATCTCCAGACCCAGGCCGCTTGCTATCGCCCTACTCTTGAGCATGGTTTCCCGTTCCCGCCCCTTGGCGTGATCCCATATTTCCAGATCTCTTTCCGTAGTGATTCGATAGATTTTTCGGATGTCTGAATCACCGAGAGACACCCCTTTCTTTCGCATTTGGATTCGAACCAGCTCTCCAGTGAGGGATATCTGGCCGATATCAAAACCGGGCGCCCCCGCTACGACAACCGATTCGCCCATGTAAAGCTGAAATCCCCTAGCGTTCTTATAAAATCCCTTGCGCCCGTTTTTAAATCGGACTTCCACCACATCGAGTTGCGCCGATCGGCTTGGGGATTCCATATTGGCCAGCCAATCAAAGACGTCCATTTTTTTACAGCCGCCTGTGCGACAGTAGCCGTTGTTTTTGCACCCAGCAGGCTTTCCGTCTTTTCGGCATGTGTTGCACCCCATAGGTCCCTTTTCTACGCCAAATGTAGGGCTTTTAGCCTATAAGCGCTTTACTCGGATGATTTTTACCGGACATGCGGCGGCGGCCCTTTCCAGGTTCCGACAGCTGGAGTTATCGCGAGATTTCCAGGTGTGAAAGCCCTTTTTGTCCACGGCTTGAAGCAGTATCGACTTGCCGTCTTTTCTCGACATGCGAAATTGCCCAGGGGCTAGCGCAGCACAGTAGTTGCAACCGATGCATTTATCGCGTTGCAGGGTGACGACGATCATCGGCTGGGCACCAGTTTGTACAATTTATCCGAAGGGCGCACCTTGAAATCGATCGGCAATGTACAGACATCGCCTTTTTGAGCTGAATCGGATTTTACATCGTCGATCATAATGGACTTCACCTTCGCTTGTTTGGCCCCGGTAGTCGGGCCGGTGATGAGTATCCGATCTCCGACTTCGATGCCGTACGCATCGATTGAAAACTCGCCGATCTGCGCCTCGGGATAATAGTGTCGGCTCTGGCCGAGGTAGACCTTTTTCTGCCGAGCTTGTGAACCGCTTCCCGGGGCCCATTCGCCCAGCTTTTGACCCAGGTAGTACCCAGACCAGAATCCGCGGTTGTACACCGCGCTTAATCGCATCATCCAATCGGCTACTTTTTCCTGGGAATAAGAGCCATCGCAGAGGCTGTCGAGGGCCTCGCGGTAGCAACGCGTAGTCGCTGCCACGTATTCCGGCGCGCGACCCCGGCCTTCTATCTTGAGGACGCTTACACCAGCGGCTCGGATCGCATCTAAAAAATCAATGGTGCACAAATCTTTGGGCGACATCATATAATCGTTGTCCAACTCGATTTCAAAGCCCGTCTCCGAATCGGTTACCACATATTTTTTTCTGCAGTTCTGCTTGCAGGCACCGCGGTTGGCCGAGGCGTTGTAAGCGTGCAGGCTCAGGTAGCACTTACCGGAAACCGCCATGCAAAGCGCACCGTGGCCAAAGACTTCAATTCGGACCCGCTTTCCACCCGGGCCGGTGATTCGCTCCCTTTCTATTCGATCGGTGATCGCTTTGATCTGGGATAAACTCAACTCGCGACTCAAGACCACGGTATCGGCAAAGTGCGCATAAAAGCGAACGGTTTCAATATTGGTCACATTCAGCTGTGTGGAGATGTGAACCGCCAAGCCCAATTGCCCGGCGGCTGCAACCACCGCTTGGTCCATGGCGATAACAGCCGTAATACCCGCTGCTTTGGCTTTTTTCAAAAGCGTTTTGACCACGGACAAATCGTGGTCGTAAATGATGGTGTTGAGCGTCAGGTAGCTGCGAATCCCCTTGGACTGGCAGCGCGCAGCGATTTCCGCCAAGTCGTCTACGGTGAAGTTGATGGCGGCACGGGCGCGCATATTGAGCTGTGCTACGCCGAAATACACCGAATCAGCGCCATTGTCAATGGCGGCTTGCAAAGATTCAAAATTCCCCGCAGGCGCCATGAGTTCTATTTTTTTTCCACCTTTCATCGCGCTGTCAATCTACAGTCCGAAAAACGAATCGTCCCTTTTTTGGAAACACGCCCCACTGATCAAAGCGATTTTCCCTTTGCCTAAGGCTTTCCGGTATCTGCATCTTTTACTACTTCAAAATTTACGTCTATTTTTAAACCCCGAGCTATCGGCGAATTCTTCAAGACTGTGCAGGGCGGGGTTACCACCCCACTGAGATCATTTGATATACCGGACCTGTGTGTACCTACTCTTTTGGCAGACTCAACCTATGTTAACTTCGATAAAAATTCTTTGCGCCCATCTCGTGTAGCAGCTCGGTAAACGCTCAGCCTGCAAAGTTACGAAATTATGCGGATTGCTTACCCGAGAAAGGCTTTATGGGGTAGGGTTTTGTGAAATACATCGAGTTGTCTTTCGATACTTTTTCGGGTTTTGTCTCGCAATTCAGCGCGTTTTTTCAGGTCGTAACCCTTTGTTTCGATGGGGGGGTGTACGTGCACGTAAATCCGCCCTGGGGCACCGCTACAAAAAATAGGCGGAAACCGCTGCTTGGCATTGGCAATGGTGATGGGCAGTATGGGAATCCGATGCTTGATGGCTAAGGTAAAGGCACCGTCTTTGAAGGGGGCTAAGCGCAGGTGGCGGTCTGATCTGCCGCCTTCTGGGGCCATAAAGATGCTGCGGCCTCGTTTGATCTGCTCACCCACCTGATCATAGACTTGCCGCCGGCTTCTCAAACTGCTGCGGTCGACCAGAATGCTGGCTTTCTTGTACAAGAATCCGAAAATCGGAATTTTTGCCAATTCTCTTTTCCCCACGAAGACGAGCGGCCGCTGGATCAAAAGCATGATGATCGGGATGTCCATTTCGGAGCCGTGGTTGCATACGATCATATGGCTCGACTCGCCAATGGTATTTTTATCCGTTCGCTGGATTCGAAAGCCTGAGCCATAGCAGATGAGTTTGCCCCAAAGCCGGGCAAACTCATAAAACCAACGATAGCGATCCGTGGCGAGTGAGAGGAATAAAATGGGAGCCAACAGTAGGGTCGACGCAAACCTGAGCAGGTAATACCACAGTTTCCAGAGTGTGATGAAGAACCTGTAAACGATTTTCATAACGCAAAGTAAACGAACTTAAAGTTCAGAATTGAGTGACATTTAGTCAGTGTATTTTGCATATCGAACGGAAATCAGACATTTTGTCCCCATCTCAATAGCTTTTTTTGAATGGCGCAGCGATTGCGAGTACTTAGCTGTAAACATTTGTATAACCTCAAAAAAATAGCGCGATGTTAATCAGTAGAAAACCATTCAGATTCTTAGATGATTTCGGGTATTTTGAAGACGACTTCGGATATAACGCTACGGGTCTTCGCAAGGGCCTGAACGTACCGCCTGTGAATATACGCGAGGAAGCGGGTGCCTATGAGATAGAAGTGGCCGTACCCGGTTTGAAGCGAAAAGATTTTAGCGTATCGGTAGCAGATAACGTGTTGACCATTGGCGCTGAGGTGGAAACCGAAAAGCACACGGCAGACAAAGGGGGAAATTATACGTGTCGGGAATTTCGATCCACCTCATTTAAGCGCAGCTTTTCGCTACCCGAGCGCGGTGTTGACTCAGATGCGGTGAAAGCCGCTTATCGGGATGGCATTTTGACGGTTTCCCTGCCGAAAAAGAAGGCGATTCAGGACGACAAACCCAAAATGATAACGGTGGGGTAACCAATTCTATTTAAAATAACCCGATTCTTGTTTACATTAGCTGTTGGACCTTGTTGATCGGCGGAATCGCTGGCTTGCCGGCCTAGTCATGCGCGGTGGTGGCTTCGGGATACTGTGGAATATCATCTCGGGCATCGTCGGCGGATTCGTCGGCGGTTGGATTTTACGACTATTTGGAATGCAAAGCCAGTATTATCTCGTCACGGCTTTCGTCGGCGCAGTTGTCATCTTGTGGCTGGCTACACTTTTTAAAACAAAGACCTAGGCTTTTTAGCCAGTCCGTTTGGCACTTATTAAGCGCCTTTTAAAACCGGGGCGCCCCTATTGTGCCTTGCTACAACCCGACCTTGTCCGATGTGTTGTGTCTCGGTTGCAAAAGCCCGATCCGGGTATCGATCCATATGCGCAGTAGTATGAGTTCCACCTTATTTTTGCTGGTTGACAGTTTGAAAAGGTTTTTGTTTTTTGGTGTTTTGTCTTGTGGGTCGGTTTAAAAAACGCTTGTTTTTTAGTGTTTAAATCTGGGTGGCGGTTTTAAAGGTAGGGGGTTATTTTTTGTTTCTTATCCGAGACTGCGACAGCTTTATCGCGCATCTATTTCAGGGGGGCGTCCGGCTGATTTTTGTTACCTATCGATCCCCGTGCGTCGATTTGAAAGGGGTTTTTGCCTTTGGTGTTTCGCGCTATGAGCCGATTTGAAAAAGCGCCCTTATTTTTTTGCTCCTGTTTAATGCTTTGAAATGGGTTCTTATTTTTCTGTGTGACGTTTTGAAAAGCGAGACTTGTCTTTTGTGTTTGCCCGTACGCTTTGGCCTAAAAAGGAGGTTATTTTTTCCTTTCTGTGAATTGGACGGTTTAAAAAGCGGGTATTTGGGGGGGTAAAACGAAACGTCCCAATTAAAATTGAGGTGAAAATGGGTGGGAATGCCAGTAATTACAGGCGACACAGGCAAATGAGGATGTATCCCCAAACAAAAACGAAATGTCCTAAAATCGCCATTTAATTGTCATTCTGATGCGGTACGCATGCATTTTTTATCATTAACCGTAATACAAACGCCATAAACGGGCTATCTCCTATAAATAAAGGCTTTAAAGCGCATCGAAACCACTAAATCACAGCCCCAAATAGTTCTTCTTATGCCCAAGCACCAGATCAGGGGAAATACCAAAACAGGGGGGTAAAATTCTTAAATTGTGTTAAAACACCCCCAAGAAAAGCCACCCAAAGGTCTTTTAAAGGGAGCGAAAAGTCAAGCCAAAATTTTATAAGTGATTGATATACAGCAGATAAGATCTAAAATTTGCTGACAAGCTGTAGTCTTTTGATGACAATTCGTTTTACGGTGAGACAGCTGAAAACATTAGAAGAACTTTTTGATGCTCCCTTTGACTTTGAACATATGGCGGATTAAACGCTTGGGAATGTCCTGATTGCTAAACTCTTCGCTTTTATTGTGAGGGATTAGAGAAAGGTGATCTATATCTCCCCCCTTACCTACCGTTTTAATGGTTCTAAAATCATCGGTTACAATAGCATACATTTCTCCATACAAGACAAAGTCACGCCAACTCTCAAACTTTTTCAAAGCCACGATATCACCATGGGAAATAAGCGGCTTCATACTATCTCCTGATACGTTTACCCAGTAATCCGTATCACCATTAAAAGGCGAAAAATCAATATAAAAAGAAGGGGTAATCGACTGATTGTTAAAAACCAAGTCAAAGCCACCGATAAAATCTACATCATAGTAAGGCACACCTTTACTTTTGGTAATGGTTGGCTGCGTCTTTCCATACCCTGCAGCCGGTTTCTCTACCTTACTTGTATCCGAATCTTTAAGCAGCATCTCTCCTTTACCGGTCAGCAGCCAAGCCGGGTTTATTTCTGGGCACTGTATTACTATTTTCTCCAAAACCTGTCCACCTACGTTGCCTCTATTCTGTCTAGTTTTGGCCAGATACCCGTTTGAAATCCCTATTCGTTTTGAAATCTCGTAGACTGTAATTCCCTTATAATCAAGGTACTTGTAGATATTGTCAATTATCATGTAGAAAAAAGTAAGTGGTTTTCTTGCATATTAGAAAATAGTAAAGTATATTTGTCTCGTAACTGTCTTGGCAAACCCAAAGCTATGAATTTAGATGAAATCAGTCATGGCGTGCACAGCAGATCGAAAAAGGGTGTTGTCCGAAAAAGAGGAGATGAAAAAACAAGATATAGCAGTCATTACAATTGAGGAATACAGACTTACTTCGGGGACTAAATCCAAGGATGGCCTTAATAAATATGATCCAGATTCGTGGAACTGTAGAGAAATTTATATTAACGGAAAGAGATCTACGCGTATATGATACGTCCTTTTATGCGAAGGGGAATCGGCTCTAAATTGGACGATCTCTACAACTGTTTACTACTTCATGAGCATGGGGACAATGGAAGCAATATTGGAAAGGATGGTCGTAATTCTTTCCGCCTTTTTAGGAAAGGAGCTCTTAAGCGCATCTACCTCCAATTTCAGTTTTTGAAGATTGAGTTTAAGCAGTTCCTCTCTTCCTGTAAAGCCTCCAAGTCTGTGAAGGTCAAAAGCATTGGCAGTAAGACGAATGGTAACCAAGTCTGTGATAGTTCTTTCAATATTCATAAGCCCCATTTCTTCAATGCGAAAGAGCTGTTGTTCGAGGAGGCGGCAGGGCACGACGTGAGAAATACGAAGGGGTGGCTGTTTTAATGCAATCGCCTGCGGCTTAAAAGTATCGGTGATGAAAGAGGGCGTTTTAAATATCGTATTGCCGTTATTCACCGGGGGTATCAGCTGGATTGCCACCCGGTGGTGGGAGCGGCGCAAATTCAAAGCGGAAGCCGTGAGCGCCGAACGGGGCAACGATCGCTCGGAGATCGAGAATTACAAACTCATTGCGACCGAGTGGCGCGAAGCGGCGCAAAAGTGGAAGGATTTGGTCGACGAGTACCAGACGAAACTCATCGATAACAGCCACCGCATAGACGAGCTGAGCAGCAAGCTGAGCGCTACTACCCGCGAGCTCTCTTTGGTCAAAGGACAGCTCACCAAAGCGCAGAACCGCATAAAAGAACTGGAAAAACACAACCTTTAAAACACTAAAAAATGGCAATTATGAGTTACGGGTTAAAAACCCTCAAGTTCGGTGAGTGCACCGGAAAGCACACCATGCCGGCTGCGGCTAAGTTGGCACCTCGCTTCGAGACGTACAGGAATTCCTGTGAGTTCACAGAGGACGATCCGGACATTAAAGAAGAGTACACGGATCAAAGGGACTCACCCGTCCTAGTTATTCCCACCAAGGGGAAGAAAACCATCAAGGTATCGACGCTGGATTACAGCGCCGCCACCTTGCAATTCTTAAAAGGTGGCACGGTAACCGACAAGGTTTGGCAGGAGCCGGCGTATTTCCCGCAGATTTTCAAAGCGGTGGAGATAACCACACTCACCGGTTTAAAGTTCGCTTGCCCCAAAGCGCAAATCATCGCCAAGTTCTCGGCGAAATTCAGTAAAGAGGGGGGCAAACTCATCGAAGTATCCATTATCCCGATGGAGGCGGAACAAGGTAAAGGCTCCATCGTTATAACGCCTCCTGCGGCTTAAAACAAAGCAAGATGAACGCAGAAAAACAAGTGCCTATCATGTTACTCAAAAGGGGCGTACCGGTGCAAATCAAAGCGCCCTTTTTTCTTCGCCTATTCGGCAAAAAGCGCATCACCTTGAAACTCACCCTGCCGACACTGCACACGCTGCTGTGCATTGCCGAGGAGTACCTCGCTACAGGGGTAGATGTCGATAAGGAGCTTAGCCTGAAAGAAGCCCTTGAGATCACCCTTATCAGCGGCCGTATGGCCAGCCGTGTGGTAGCCATGGCGATTATAAACAAGGCCTCGCTGCTTTGGCTGTGCGGACTGCTGGCGGGCGTCTTGCGCAAAAGCCTAACCGCCGAATCACTAAAATACCTATATCACTTAATTGTGGTTTATGGCGGTGTTTCGGATTTTATAGCTACTATCAGATTGGTACAGAAAACGAGGATAACCAAACCGACCGATCTGAGCCGAGAAGAGAAGGGGAGTTAACAAGCCGCGGCTTTCATAGCCTCTTGGGTTTTGTCTTTATGGTTGCTGAAAGGACGGGCTGGACAAAGCGGGAAATACTGCGCATGAGTCTCTCTGAACTACAGGCGATGCTGGCCGATGCGCCGCGTCTGGTCTCACCAAAAGAAAAGCGAGAATTTAAAAACGATGCGGAACTGATTCATTTTTTAAAGAACTAATGAAAGACATCGATCCGATCAAGTTACCCTTCGAGATACCGGTAAAGCAGGTAATGAAGGACGCCGAAAAGCTGGAGGCTTGTTTTTCGGATATAGACAAGTCGGTAGGCGAGGCGGGTGAGCAGTTCGAGCAGTTTGTCAAATCGCAGTTGCGCAGCAGTTCAGCTGTGAAGGATAATGTGAAAGCCACCGAGCGTTACAATCGAGTGATCGGTTTGCTCGAGCGCCGCATGAAACAAGTGCAAGACCCAAAACTTGTCACGGCTTATTCCAACGCCATTGCTAATCTGAAAAAAGAAACCGCCGCATTGGCTTCTCAAAGCAAGGGTCTTCAAGTAGCTAAAGGTCAGTTCGACCGACTCGGCACCAGTATCAATATGATCACCCGTGACCTGCCCGCATTTACTTACGGAGCGCAAATGGGCTTTCTGGCGATCTTCAATAACATACCCATATTCGCAGACGAATTGCAGCGCTTAACGAAAGAAAACAAAGCGCTGGTTGCTTCGGGTAAGAAAGTCAAACCCGTATGGAAGCAAGTGTTGGGTTCACTGCTGAGTTGGCAAACGGCGCTATCGACCGGTATTGTCTTGGTAACGATGTACGGCAAGGAGATCGGCGCTTGGATAGCCAAGTTGTTTAAGGGCAAAAAAGCGGTCGATGCTTTGAAAGAGCGCGTAGAGGCTTTGAACGAGGCTTACAAAAGCGATTCTTACAAAAAAGCGGTCAAAGACATGCTCGAGCTCAAGACGATGGTGTCTTTGGCCAAGAAGGGGATTATAGATAAGAAAAAGGCTGTCGACAAGTACAACGAAACGCTTGGAAAAGCAGCCGTAAAGGTGGATAATTTGGCGGCGGCGGAAAAGGGCATACAAGACAATTCCGATAGTTTCATAAAAGCCATGCTTTACAAAGCGGCCGCTGCCAAAGTGCTGGATGAGACAGCCGAGCGGCTGGTTGAGAATCAAAAGAAACAATTTGACATAAGTGAAAAGATAGAAGAGGCTAAGCATGATTTGGCGGTTTTGAATAAAAAATACGGGTACGTATCGAAAGTCGGATTCATATTTCCGTCGCACGTGCGAGACCCTATCGGTGATGCAAAGAAGATATTGTCGGCAAAGGTGAAAGTATTGGTTCATAAAATTAAAAGACTAGAAAGGTCGAGTAAAAACATAAGCAAAGCCGGTGAGGAAAATGTCAAGTCGTTATATAAGCAGATCGAGAATCTAAATATCGATTTGTTTAAGCCGATTGAAAAAGCCGATAAGAAAGTCATAGACGCGCGTAAAAAACTGCTTGAAAAGCTGGCGGATATAGAACGTGATTACGCCCGAAAATCATT
>JBAJNK010000086.1:0-9813 GCA_036881805.1 Flavobacteriales bacterium | reverse complement strand
CTTTGATCTTTTGTGCGTTTGTGCTGTGGGCTTTTCTCTTTTGTTTTCGTCCCTGTGGGGCATTTGAAAGGGGTATTTTTTATGCTTGTGGGACGTCTGAAAAAGGTTTGTTTTTTGTTTTGTGGGTCGGAGGCCTTATTTTTTTATCCCTAATATGCGATGGTTTAAAAAGGGGGAAACGCTTCGGGCAGCTGTGTTGGCGCGCCGGTTTTCATTACCACCGAGTTCAATCTAAGCCTACCCCACCTGTCGGATTTTCGGCTGGCTCCTCTTCTGCCGCTACAAACCGTCTTCCACGCTGTCGCTAACAACTGACAGACTAAATCATATGCAATTGAGGGCCAGTACCCAGACGTTTCTGTAGTCATATCGAATTGATTCCCTTTTTTGCAGGGGCTGGCATTCGAATTATATGGACTTTATCATAGATTTGTCACCTAAATCCATTCTCAATGGAACTGGTAACCTTTACCCTCCCAAACGACGCGGCCATAGCGCAAAGCATTTTTTACTCAGCCCATGCGGGCCAGCTCGACGAGCTGTGGGAAGGCACTGCTGAAAAAAGCGCTCGAACGCCGGGGAAAACCCAAACCGCTTATAAATAATCTTTTATAAAGCATGACTTACGCGCTGTTAAGAACACAAAAAAACAAATATGTAAAAAGTCGAATGCCCCTATTTTTTGCGCTGCTTTTAGGCTTTGCGGCGCTTTCTGCACAGCAAAAAGAACTGAGCCTAGAAGAGGCCGTACTGGGCAGATACGGCGCCTTGGCACCAGACCAATTGAAACAGCTTCAGTGGTTGCCGAAGGGTGCGGCTTATTCCTACGTGAAGGACGATCAATTGATCAAAGTCGACAGCAAGGGGAAGGCGGAGGTACTCTTTAATCTAAATGCGCTAAATGCATTGTTACACGACAGTTTAAAGCACCTGCCGCAGCTATCTTGGGTGGCCGACGAGACATTGGCGTTTATCCACAGCGGAAAACGGTTTGAGATAGATAGCGGAGCGATGCGAATCACCGACGAAATTCCCCTGCCCCAAGCGGGTAAAAACCCAGTGTTCTGCCAGGCCAACGCTACTTACGCTTTTACCGAGGCGAATAATTTATACATCATCGATAAGGACGGGACAAGGGCGGTTACCCACGACCCCGATAGCGATCGCGTCTATGGGCAGTCGGTCTCTCGCAATGAGTTTGGCATTTCAGCTGGGATTTTCTGGTCGCCCAAAGGAAGGTACTTGGCATTTTACCGAAAAGACGAGTCTCGGGTGAGCGACTACCCCCTGACGGATTATATGAGCCGGGTTGCCAAACCCAAGCTGATAAAATACCCTATGGCCGGCATGTCTAGCGAACGATTGCGCATTGGGGTTTACCATATGAAAACAGGGGAAACGCACTACCTGCAAACACGGGGCGGTAGCGCAGACTACCTGACTAATATTTCCTGGTCCCCGGATGGTCGATACATTTTTGTACAGGAGCTGAACAGGTCGCAAAACCACATGTGGCTCAACCAATTCAATGCGGCTACGGGGACTTTTGTCAAAACGTTATTCGAGGAAAAGAGCGATACGTACGTAGAGCCGCAACACCCTTTACGCTTTTCCGAGATTCACCCCGACATCTGCTACTTCTGGAGCAATAGGGATGGCTATTACCACGTGTACAAATACAATACGGATGGAAAATTGCTCAGGCAGCTCACCCGGGGAGATTGGGCGGTTACCCATATCATAGGTTTTGATGAGAAAGAAGATTTTCTATTCGTAGAAGCCACCGAAGAAAGCCCATTAGAACGCCAGGTTTACAAAGTGAACACCACCACCGGTGAGATGCAGAAACTCACCCGGCAAAGCGGTACGCACCATGCCGAATTGAGCGAAGACGGCAGCTACTTTATCGACCACTATCAATCTACCGAAGTGCCAAATGTGGTGAACCTCTTTGCCGCAGACGGAAAATTAGTGCGAAATCTTTTGACCGCTACAGACAAGGCTGCTGATCGTGTATTCGGGGAAAACAAATTGGTGGAAATCCCCGCGTCCGATGGGGAGACGACCCTATACGGCCGTATCATTTTACCCCCTAATTTTGACCCTAGAAAGAAATATCCCGTGATCGTGTACGTCTATGGCGGTCCCCATTCGCAATTGGTGCGCAAGACGTGGAAAAATGCGGCCCGATGGTGGCAATACTATATGGCACAGAAGGGTTACATCGCTTTTACGCTTGACAACAGGGGCACACAAAATAGGGGGCGTGCTTTTGAAGCTGTGATTCACCGTCAACTCGGCATGGTGGAAACGGCAGACCAAATGGCCGGGATCGATTACCTGGTATCACTGCCCTATGTGGATGCTGAGCGGATAGGTGTACACGGCTGGAGCTACGGTGGATTTATGACCCTCAACCTGATGTTACGCCACCCCGAAGTATTCAAAGTAGGTGTTGCCGGCGGGCCTGTGGTCGATTGGAAAATGTACGAAGTCATGTATGGCGAACGCTATATGGATACGCCGCAAGAAAATCCACAAGGCTACAAAAATAGCAATATGTTGGAGTGGGTACCCCATTTAAAGGGGCATTTGCTAATCATCCACGACTTACAAGATTCCACGGTAGTGATACAGCATTCTATGCAATTCCTGAGAAAGGCCATAGAAGCGGGGAAGCAAGTGGATTTCTTCACCTACCCGACCCACCCGCATAATGTGAGGGATCGGGATCGGGTACACCTGATGGAAAAGGTGAGTCGTTATTTTGAAGAAAATCTCTGATGCAATGGGCAATTACGACGAGCGGATAGACCTTATCCAATGGTGAGGCAGTGCAGAGAAAGAAGGTAAAAAGGGCAGGGCAGTGAAATAGGTGGCATTTTTGTAAGCGGAGACGCAAATCCTTCACATTAAAAAAATCATCCTAATTTTGAAGATTTAAACCACATCCATGTCCAAAAACTTAGTCATCGTCGAGTCGCCCGCCAAAGCCAAGATCCTTCAAAAATATTTGGGTAAAGGTTTTCGGGTAGAATCCAGCTATGGGCACGTAGTGGACTTGCCCAAAAGAGATATGGGTATTGAAATCGAGAACCAATTCAAGCCCCATTATCAAGTCATCTCCGATAAAAAGGAGGTGGTGGAAAAGCTTAAAAAGCTCGCCGCTCAGGCCGATAGGGTTTGGCTCGCATCGGATGAGGATCGCGAAGGGGAAGCCATCGCCTGGCACCTATCGAGGGTTTTGGATATACCGGCTGAAAAGCAAAAGCGCATCGCGTTTCACGAAATTACCGAGACAGCCATTCGGCACGCGGTTGAAAATCCACGGGCGATAGACAAAAATCTGGTGAACGCCCAGCAGGCCAGGCGCATACTAGACCGCTTGGTGGGTTTTGAGCTATCCCCCATCCTGTGGGAAAAAGTCAAACAAGGGCTCTCTGCGGGTCGGGTGCAATCCGTTGCGGTGCGCCTCATCGCAGAGATAGAAACAGAGATAAGCCATTTTTCACCGGTGGCTTACTTTAGGGTAACCGCTGAATTTATTACCCAGGCGGGTGAAGTGCTCCAGGCTGCGCGCGCAGGTGCATTGGATACCGAAGTCGAAGCACAGCATTTGCTGGAAAGCGCCAAAGGAGCCGTTTTTAGCGTGGACGATGTGCAGACCAAGCCCGCCAAGCGCAATCCAGCCGCACCGTTTACCACCTCTACCCTACAACAAGAGGCCGCACACAAACTCGGCTTTTCGGTGTCCCAAACCATGGTCAATGCCCAGCGTTTGTACGAGGCGGGTTTGATCACATACATGCGTACCGACAGCGTGAACCTCTCGGAAGAAGCACTTCGAGCAGCAGGGGAGGTGATCGGGAAGGCATTTGGGAAAAAATACCACCAAATCCGCCGTTACAAGAGCCGGTCCAAAGGGGCGCAGGAAGCGCACGAAGCCATCCGCCCTACCGACTTGAACCGCACCGAGGCGGGAAGCGATGCCGGACAAAAGCTGTACGAACTGGTTCGCAAGCGAACCATCGCTTCGCAAATGGCAGCTGCAGAATTGGAACGGACTAGCTTGCAAATCAAAAACGATAAAAATGCGGAGCGATTTACAGCAAAGGGTGAAGTGATCCGATTCGACGGTTTCTTACGGGTATATGCAGCGCAAAGAGATGCGGATGAATCCGCGCAAAAGGCTTTGTTGCCCAAGGTTTCAGTCGGAGAACGGTTGTGCGCCAAAGAAATTCGAGCTGCGCAAAAATTGACCCGCCAACCGAATCGCTACAGCGAGGCTTCGCTGGTTCGAAAATTAGAAGAATTGGGCATTGGCCGGCCGTCCACTTATGCACCGACGATTTCAACCATACAAAAACGCGGTTACGTAGAACGAATGGATCACGAGGGTAAAGAAAAGACACACGTCTTGCTCACCCTGAAAGCGGGTGCGATCGAAAAATCTACCTTCAGAGAAATTCACGGTCGGGATCGCGGCAAATTGACACCTACCGATATGGGTATCGTGGTCAATGCATTCCTGTTAAAACACTTTGATAAGGTATTGGACTACGGTTTTACCGCGAGGGTAGAAGAAGTATTTGACAGCATTGCACACGGGGAGCAGGCTTGGACAGGAATGATCGGGGATTTTTACGGCAATTTTCACCCCAAAGTGGGGGACGTGGCAGAAAACGCAGGTCGGGTGCGAGGCGAACGCTACCTCGGTGAAGACCCCAAAACCGGCCGGCCGGTGTATGCGCGCATCGGCCGTTACGGACCTATGGTTCAAATCGGCAGCGTAGAAGACGATGAAAAACCCCGCTTTGCCAGCATTCGCAAAGACCAATCCATGCAAGACATCGAGCTGGCCGAAGCCTTAGCACTCTTCACATTACCCCGTGAATTGGGGGAATTTGAAGGAGCGGTCGTAAAGGTGAACATCGGCCGGTTCGGCCCCTATCTCGTGCAAGGGGGGAAATTTATTAGTTTGGGCCCAGGTGACGACCCCTATCAAATCGAACTAGCCCGAGCCATCGAACTGATCCAAGCCAAGCAAAGGGCTGACGCGGAAAAGTGTATCCATGCGTTTACAGCAGAAGAGCCGCACATCAGCATATTGAATGGACGTTATGGCCCCTACATTAAAATGGGTGGAAAAAATTTTAAAATCCCAAGAGATGTGGCGCCCGTAAGCCTGACGCGGGCACAGGCCTTAGCGATAATCGAAAGCCGATCAAACGCCCGCAAAAAGCGCAAGGCGACTAAAAAGAAATAACGAGCGCGTGGAAGCATTTTTCGTACCGATAGACGCAACTATAACGGAAGGTGACTTTGAAAGAGAAACGCTGTTCCATCGGATTGAAAAACACACAGCGAAGTGTTTTCCCGATTTGGGAGCGGCCAAAATAGCGCTGTTTGGGATCTGTGAAACCCGGGGGACCCCGATTAAAAGGATCGACTTTGGTGAGATTCGCAAAGAATTCTATCGGCTACACGCCGGCGACTGGGATATTTCCATCGTCGATCTCGGCGACATCCCGGCCGGTAAAACCCTAGGGGATACTTATTTTGCGCTAGCGCAAACCGTTTGCCATCTGATTAAAAACCGTACGACACCTTTATTATTGGGCGGGGCACACCACCTCACCTATGCCAATTACCGGGCCTATGACGCTTTGGAGCAGTCTGTCAATATGGCCGTAATAGATAAAAAATTAGACTTATACAAAGGGGATTCACCCCAGAATTTTATTCCCAAAATCATCGGCGAACCGCCTACCCGGCTATTCGATTTCGGCTTGATCGGGTTTCAGCAGTATTTCGTCTCTACCGAGGCACAGCGCATGATGGATGCGCTGCACTTTGAAGGTGTGCGCTTGGGAAAAACCCGCCACGCACCGCTCGAAGCCGAACCCTTAATCCGCAATGCAGATGTGGTGAGTATGGATCTATCTGTCGCCAGCCTGCACACCGCACCGGGTTGTATCGGGGCTACCACAAATGGAATGGATGGCACGACGCTTTGCCAATTGAGCCGTTTTGCCGGTTTGAGTCATAAGGTTTCCTCTTTTGGTATATACGATTACGCCCCGCATTTGGACTTTCGGAACGCTACAGCACAATTGGTCGCAGAGATGCTCTGGCATTTCGTAGAAGGGTTTTCGCTCCGTCGGTTGGAATATCCGCACATCGGGCGCGAAGCACTGGTGAAGTATCACGTCCCCATAGACGGCAAAGCGCTGATCTTTTACAAAAACGAGGAAACCGATCGTTGGTGGATGCAAATCGATATGCCCGATAAGATAAATCCGCAGCATTATCTAACCCCTTGTAGTTATGGGGATTACTTGGAAGCCACCCGTGACAACATACCGGATAAATGGTGGCGGTACCACCAAAAATTGTGCTAAATTTCAATATTAAAACCAGCAAGCTCAAACCTAATACTTATTGTAAATATAAAAAAAAGTCATAGCTTTATGGCTTTAAAACAGATGAACATGATCGAGAAAAACAGCTGGTTGACATGTATGGCTGCGTCATTTACAATCTGCTTATGCGCTTGTAGTAAGATCGGTTACAAACACACGCATGGTGAGCTGGTGGGGACGCCGAAAAAGAAAGGCTGGTCTTTGAAAAAGCCACATGGCATGTCTTTGATTCCAGCGGGCGCCTTCACCATGGGCAACTCGAGCTACGATCCCATTCACGCCTTAGATGCGCCGGCTAAAACCGCTTCGGTCAACAGTTTTTATATGGATGAAACGGAAATTACAAACCGAGAATACCATCAGTTTGTCAATTGGGTTCGAGATTCTATCGTGCGGACGCTCCGCTTACGCATACAAAAAGCCGTCTCGCCCAAGCGACGAATCGGGGGAGAATGCAAATGGCGAGAACCACCTCGAAAGCGCGGAAAAACAGCTGGATTGGTCAAAGAAGCTCATATGGGATAGAAAATCCTATCCCTCTAAAGCTTATGCAGAAGCCATAGAACAGATATATTTACCCGCTGGTGGGCATACTGAGGGAACGCCCGTGATAGACGCGCGGAAACTGAATTACCGCTACCGTCAGCCCGATTCCCACCGGGATTCGAAAGAAGGGGAAAGCCGAAAAGGTAGTTTTGTCGAGAAGGAAGTCAACGTGTATCCCGACACGGCGGTTTGGGTTAAAGACTTTCACTTTTCCCACAACGAGCCCTTGCAGATGAAATACTTCTCGCACGAAGCGTATTCGGAATACCCCGTTGTCGGCGTTAGTTGGTATCAAGCCAATGCCTTTTGCGTATGGCGGACGAATTACAAAAACGGGTACCAAAAATCAAGGCGCAAGCCAGCCGTTTTTCCATTTCGCTTACCTACGGAAACAGAATGGGAGTATGCGGCGAGAGGCGGAATCGCAAATGAGCCCTACCCTTGGGGCGGCCCTTATCTAACCGACGAACGCGGGCGTTTTTTGGCAAATTTTAAGCCCAGGCGCGGCGATTACCTAGCCGATGGGGCTATGTACACGGCCAAGGCGCGGTCCTATTACCCGAATAGATACAATTTGTACAATATGGCGGGCAACGTGGCCGAGTGGACGAGCTCCACATATAAAACGGCTTCTTATTACGCTTATAAATCGTTAAATCCAACGCTAAAACTAAAAGGGTATGACGAAAACAACCCCAGGAAGGTGGTTCGCGGTGGTTCCTGGAAAGATGTAGGCTATTATTTACAAGTTTCCACCCGGGATTTTGAGTATGCGGACTCCGCGAGAAGCTATATCGGTTTCCGAACTGTACAGGATTACCCCAACCGACTAAAAATAAGGAAATACTAATCGCAAAGGAAAAAACCAGAACTATGAGCAAGAAAACATTTAACTTTTTCTACGGAATGGGCGCCGCCGTGATCATTATCGGCGTGCTCTTTAAATTGATTCACCTGGGCGGCGCACTGGCCAATTTACTATTGGTAATCGGCATGGGTACAGAAGCGCTTATCTTTGCTTTTTCCGCCTTTGATGCCCCTGAGCCCGAATACGATTGGACTAAGGTGTATCCCGAGTTGGCGGGTGGTACGGCGCGACCTAAGGAATCCGAGCAGTCCACGCCAGCGCAGAAGCGCTATGAAGAACAATTGGCCTTGGCAGCTACCCATATGGAATCGATCAACGCCTTGTATAACATCCAATTGGAAAAGGGTAAGGTCTTCGCAGAAGCATTGGGTAGCACGGCTGAAAGCGCTACGGATATAAAAGCGGCGTTCGGAAAACTCTCCGGCAATTTGTCCACACTCAATCAGGTCTACGGCGGCATGCTTTCGGCTATGAATGTCGTCAATCGATAAGCGGTAAGATGGCAAAGACACTCAACCCCCGGCAGCGGATGATAAACTTGATGTACCTCATCTTTATCGCCCTATTGGCGTTGAATATATCCAAAAAGGTACTGACCGCTTTTGGCCTCACCAACGACGCGCTGAAAGAGTCGAATAAGATAGCGACTATGGAGAACCGACTGCTCTACGAAAACTTGGGGATTAAAAGTCGGGACCAACCGACAAAATTCGATTCGCTTTACAAAAAAGCAAAAGAAGTGGTGGTTTTATCAAACGGGCTATACGATTACACCGAAAGCATAAAAACCGATTTGTATGCGAGTTATGGCTTTGCTGAGAACAGTAAGGAGTTCGAGCGCATGGATCAATCCGATGCGCTGGACGATATGCTCTTTGAAGGGGCGGGGTTGTCGAAAAAAGGGAAGGCGTTTGAACGAGAGATGGAAACCTATAAAAACGGTATGGTCGCCTTGTTGGATCCCGAAAAAGATCGGGGTCTGATCGAGCGGATCAAGGAGTTGTTCAACACAGAACCGGAAAGCGCAAACGGCATCAAAAAAACATGGTTGAGCGCGCGCTTTGAAGGTTTCCCGATGGTCGCATCCGCAACGACACTTTCGGAAATCCAGTCGAATATTCGCTCTATGGAATTCCAGGTGATCAGCAATTGGTTGGAAGGGCAGTTAAGCCGAGAAACCTCCTATTTGAATTATTCGACGATTTTACACACCGATAAAACCACCTTCTTTAAGGGGCAAAATTTTCAGGGAAGCATCGTTTTGGGTAGAGCCGACAATTCTACCCAACCCCATTCAGTGGAATTAACCCTAGATGACAAACCGCTCGACACAGGTGATTACAAACTGGAAGGCGGTCGCGTGGTTTTAGACTTTCCGGTAAACGATGTGGGGGAGCACCGCATTAAGGGAAACCTCATCTTTGTTGAAAACGGAAAAGGCATAAGCGTTCCGGTAAACAGCTCATTTGCCGTTATCGCAGCGCCCCATGCAGCGGTGATCTCCGCAGATCGGATGAACGTACTGTACCGGGGTGTTGACAATCCGGTTTCCATTTCCATTCCCGGTTTGCCGGACAACAAAATCCGGGTTTCAGCGCCGGGCTTCAGAAAAGTGGGAACGGGCAAATACATGGCAAATGTGACTGCTTTTAAAGGCCGAACTTTGCACGTGATCGCCTCGGCTACCTTGCCCCAAGGTAAAAAGATCAATCCGAGCAAAGTCTTTCGCATAAAAGACATTCCAGCGCCAGAAGGTACCATCAGGGGGCAAGCTGAAGCGCGTATGCCGATTGGTAGTTTTGTCAAATCAACCGTGGGTGCGGCACTACCCGACTTTCCCTTTGACTTGAAATTAAACGTTACGAGCTTCGTGGTGAAAATAGCCGGCCGACCTTCCATACCGGTATCCGGCAACCGTATGAATGCGCGCGTAAGACGTGCCGTCAGCCGCGTGCGCGTGGGCGATCAGATTACCAT
>JBAJNK010000085.1:0-25717 GCA_036881805.1 Flavobacteriales bacterium | reverse complement strand
GCACCGACAAAAATTTATCCTTTTCCTATTCGAAGCACATCGGAAGGCCTTCTTTCAGAGACTTAAATCCGTTTGTCGTCAAGACGAGTGATTTTTCATTCATCAAGAGTAGGCACGAACTAAAATTCGCTACAAATGAAAAAGTCATTTGAAGAACGCGTCAAGCAGATGGAGCTTCTGAAAGAGGCGGGACAAGGCAAATTAAAAACAGAGCACCCCTCACATACGCTCGTACAAACGCCTGAGCTTTTCACGCGTAGCGATTTGCCGCCAGTCCTTTCCCAATGCGTTTTCCCAGAGCGGAGTCAGACCGAGTGAAACATCGACCATCGCATTGAAGTCTACATCCGAGAGCCCGGCGGTCACATTTTTCGGAATGCGTATCGCATGCTGCTGTGCCATTTCTTTAAAGCCGCGCACCCCGCCGGGATAGAATTCTTCCAATTGGTCAAAGGCGATGCAGTTTCCCACACCGTGCTTGATGCCCAATACATAAGACAAGCCATAGCTCATGGCGTGCGCTACCCCCACCTGTGCGTAAGCGATGCTCATGCCGCCGTGCCAGCTCGCCACCATCAGTTTTTCATCCGAGTCCAGATCCCAATCGGAACGGGCTAGAAAGATTTCCCGACACAGTGCCAAAGCCTGCTCGCCGTAAGATTGGCTAAAGGCGTTTAAATAAGTGCCCGCCAGGCTTTCAATACAATGGATATAGCAATCCATACCGGTATAAAACCGTTGGTCTGCCGGTGCATTGGCCGTCAATTCCGGATCCAAGACCACCTGATCAAAGGGGGTAAAATCCGAATTCAATCCCAGCTTTTTCTTAGGGCCCGTGAGCACTGCCGTGCGCGAGACTTCAGCACCTGTACCCGAAAGCGTGGGGATGCCCACGTGATACACCCCTTTATTTCGAACCAAATCCCAGCCCTGATAATCCACCGAACTGCCTGCATTGGTAAGCATAAGCGCAACGGCTTTGGCCAAGTCGAGCGTACTCCCACCACCGATACCGATAATCCCGGCAGGTCGCACCGCATGCGCATCCCGAATCGCATCCCGCAAAGCATCTACTTGCGCGGTCTTAGGCTCAAAAGTGGTATCGACAAAGATGATCTCGTCCGCATATCGCAGCGGAATCCGAGCCGACAAGGGGCGATCCGCAAAAACAGAATCGACCAAAAAGACAAACGGGGAGTCCTTTGTCCCTCGCCGCAGCGATAGGATTTCAGCCAAATCGCCAAAGCTATCCCGACCGTATACGACGCGGGGTACCATCGGAAAATTTCTAAATTTCATAGACTTTCTATCTCGGGCAAATACAATGTTTTCAACCCGTTATATGCCGCTGTGCGCGACTCAAATCCGCAGGGGTATCGATTTCAATACCCATATATTCGGTTTCGACGAGCTTTACCTTCATACCGTATTCCAAAAAGCGGAGCGCTTCGATCTGCTCGGTGGCTTCTGCCGTGCGGATGGGCAAGCGGCTAAAATCGAGCAAGGCTTGCTTGCGAAAAGCATATATGCCAATGTGCTCGAAATAGCGCACGCTGGTTTCCCTGTCTCTCGGATGGGGAATTGGCGCACGCGAAAAATAAAGGGCATAACCATCTCTATCCGCAACGACCTTTACAAAATTGGGATCGCAAATCGCCTTCCAGTCCGAAATTTCCTGCATCAGGGTAGCCACATCGATCGGCTGGGCACCTCGCCCATGGAAGAGCGCCAAGAGATCTTCGAGCGGTTTGCGTTGGGTAAAGGGTTCATCCCCCTGTACATTGACCACCACATCGGCATCGATGCTTTCAACCGCCGCTGCAATGCGATCGCTTCCGGTCTTGTACTGCCGGGTGCGCATCACAGCTTTGCCCCCATTTTTGACGATTTCATCGCAAATGGTGGGGTGATCCGTGACCACAAAAACCGCATCGAAAAGCCCGGTTTTTTGGGTGGATTCATAGGTGCGCAAAATGACGGATTTACCGCCTAAATCCGCCATCAGCTTGCCGGGAAACCGCGTGGCACCATAACGGGCTGGAATGAGTGCTACGACTCTCATCAGCCTTGCTGCAAAACCCGCTTGACCACTGTTGCCATGGCTTTTCCCCGCGCATGGGCTTCTGCTTCCGTCCAGTTCAGGCTGACTGCCGTAGAAATGCAGCGCCCGATAATGGCATCGGACTGGGAAAAATCCTGTGCAGCGTAATCGGGCATGCCCGCTCGCACCTCTCGAGACAGCGCACCCAAGGTTTTACACGCCTTTAGGTGCGCCCATTGGCGCACATAGTGCCAATTGTTGTCATACCAATAAAAAACACCTGTGATGCCGCGCGCTGTGAGCTGTTTGGCCACCGCACGAGCCCGCTGCGCATCGGGCATAAAAAACGATAAAAACGAAGCGTTATCACCGCTTTCATCGGGTATTTTCCGAAAGCCGAGCGCTCCGATTTCAGCCAAATGCGACTTGACAATGGCCTTGTGGCGGCGCTGCACCGTTAGTATATCATCGAGCTTTTTGAGCTGTGCGAGACCCACAGCTGCTTGCAATTCGGAAATTCTAAAGTTTAAACCCAAAAACGGATGGCCTTCCGCGCCGCGATCGCTTCCGATGTGGTCGTGTCCGTGGTCGGTATAGCCGTTCGACTTGGTGTACAGCGCTTCGCGGTTGGTCAGTACCGCACCGCCCTCACCACAGGTGATGGTCTTCACATAGTCGAATGAAAAGCAACCCATCGCACCCATCGCACCCAAAGCCCTACCCTTGTACGTACCACCGATGGCCTGGCAAGCATCTTCCAATACATAAACGCCGTGTTTTCGGGCTAAGGCGAGCAAGGCATCCATCTCCGCCATACCCCCACACATATGAACCGGCATGATGAGCTTGGTATTGGATGTAATGGCACGTGCCACAGCCTGCGGATCGAGTGTCAGGGTTTCATCCACATCTATCAAAATGGGGATGGCACCCACGGCCAGAACGGCTTCAAAACTCGCCACAAAGGTAAAAGTGGGCAAGATAACCGCATCACCGGCACCCACACCAAGCGCGCTAAAAGCCGTGAGTAAAGCAGCCGTTCCACTGCTCGTAAGCTGGGCAAAGGCGACACCAAAGCGCGATTTCAAGGCCGCTTCCAAGTCCCTGGCCTTCCATACACCCCGCCGCTCAGCATCCCAATTGTAGCGCATCAAAACGCCGGTTTCCAACACTTCATTTACCTGCTGGCGCTCTGCTTCGCCAAACCACTCTCGTCCCGGCATATGCGTTTGTCTTTAACTCAACGCAAAGGTAAGCCCTTTGCGATTATTTTTTTTGAAGTTGCCGTTCGATAAAAGGCCACGCCTTTTCCCATACCCGATCGGGCGTTAGTCTGCGGTAATAATCCCGATATCGTTTGCGCAAAGGTCCCAAGGTGCGCTTTTCAATCGCATCCGGTTCAAAATCGACCAGATGAATCCCCAAATTCTGTACGCCGTCTTCAAAAGTACCCCAGTTATCCTTTTGCACAAAAGGGGCAAAGAGTGTAACGGTAGGCGTGCCTACCGCTTTGGCAATGTGGGGATAGCCGCAATCATTGCCGAGATAAACCGCACACCGTTCCACCAAAGCGCTCATTTGACGCAGGTTTTCAAATCGAAGCTGAAAAAAAGCCCGCTGCTTGTCCCTTAGACTTTTGTAAAAGCACTCGACTTCTTCCCGCTGATGCGGAAAATAGCTGAATACCAACTGAATTCCCCTTGCCAGTAGCCGTTCGATAGCCACGCGCATAAATTCCAGTGGCCATGTCTTATCGGGCACACTGCCCAAAACGCCGACCATCAACAAGGGTTGTCGTTCATCGATTCCCATCCTTTCGAGCTGGCTTTTCGCCCATTGCCTTTCGGCTCGGTTCAAAAAAATTTTAGGCCCTGAATCACGGGTAAGTTTGCTGGCATGCAGAGATCGAAGTAAGGCCAGGCGGTTTTCAATGGCCATTCCAGCTGCGGTTTGCGGCTCTTTTACCGCCTCCTCCAAGCGGTTGTAAATGTATTGACGATAGGGCTTTTTGTAGGAGATCCGAATGGGAGCGCCCGACAATCGAGCAATCACCCACGATTCGAGCTTTTCGTAAGCATCGATTAAAATGTCGTATCGCTCACGCCTTATCTTAGCTATAAACCCGAGCAGACTGACAGCGTTTCGATACCGATCTTCAAACAATACGACCTTATCGATATTGGGGTTGTGTTTCACCACATCCCGGGTAAAATGGTATATCATATAATGAATTTCAGCTTCTGGGAAGCGCTTTCGCAAATTGTTGCAAATCGAGGTGCCGACCAATACATCTCCTATTCGCTTCTGTTGAATGACGAGTACCTTCACCTTTTTATTTCGATTGGGGAAGGTAGAAAAAAATATCCCTCGGCACAAATGCGTTCAATCCAAATAGCGAGAAACACATGATTTTTCAGCAAAAATGCACACAAAAGCCCATACTTTAAAAAAAATCATCCAAATTGCAAGATGTAAGTGCAATTTTGTAATTTTATACTAAAGTCAAAGCCTTGGCATTCAAAGCAGATACCGAATCAGAAAACAAAGCGATCACGAGCCGGTATAAAAAACTGCTCCGAACCGCTTACCAGACTTTGAGTCTATCGGATAAAAGGCTCATCCGAAAAGCGCTGAATACCGCTATAGATGCACATGAGAACCAACGCAGAAAATCCGGCGAGCCCTATGTCTACCACCCGCTGGCCGTAGCGCAAATCACAGCGGAGGAAATCGGCTTGAGCGCAACCGGTATTGCCGCAGCCTTGCTCCACGACACGGTGGAAGACAATGCGGCGTACACACTGGATCGCATCGGAAGACTATTCGATGAAAAAATCGTGCGCATCATAGACGGCTTGACCAAAATTTCAAGGTTCGACAAAAATCCGGAAGAAGTCTCCATCCAAGCGGAAAATTTTAGAAAACTCTTGCTAACCCTCTCGGACGACGTGCGTGTAATCCTGATAAAAATTGCCGATCGCTTGCACAATATGCGCACCCTGGATCACATGCCGCGTCACAAACAGCAAAAAATCGCATCGGAAACCCTATTCATCTATGCCCCCCTGGCACACCGCTTGGGACTCTACAACATCAAAACCGAGCTCGAAGACTTGGGCCTAAAGTACACCGAACCGAACATCTACTACAGCATTCTCACACAAATCAAAGAGAGCAGAGAATCCCAAGCGCAATACATCGATGCCTTTGCAGCCGAGATCAAGGATAAGTTGGAAAGAGAAAACATCGATTTTACAATCAAAGGGCGAAGCAAATCCATCTGCTCCATCCGGCGTAAAATGCTGCGACAAGGCATTCCCCTTGACGAAGTATTCGATCGATTTGCGATCCGAATCATATACAAATCGGATCTCCGATCGGAAAAGTTTACCGCTTGGAAGATTTACGCCGTGGTGACAGATGTGTTTACACCGAATCCCACTCGGTTGCGCGACTGGATTTCCGCGCCCAAATCAACGGGTTACGAAGCGCTACACATCACCGTTTTGGGTCACCAATCACGTTGGGTAGAGGTGCAAATCCGCTCGGAACGCATGGACGAGATCGCCGAAAAAGGCTATGCAGCGCACTACAAATACAAGCATGGAAACCACGATGAAAGCGGGTTAGAAAAATGGCTCAACAACATTAAAGAAGTCTTGGAAAACCCAGAGATCAATGCGGTGGATTTCATCGAAGACTTCAAGCTAAACTTGTACGCTGAGGAAATATTCGTCTTCACCCCTGTGGGCGACATTAAAAAACTGCCCAAAGGTGCCACCGCTTTAGACTTTGCCTACGAAATTCACACAGCGGTGGGCGACCATTGTTTGGGGGCAAGGGTAAACAGCACGCTCGTGCCTTTGAGCTGCAAGCTCAAGAGCGGTGATACCATAGCGATTATCAATTCGCAAGCCCAATACCCCAAAGCCGACTGGTTGGATTTTGTAATCACCTCCAAAGCGCGCACCAAAATTAAAGCCGCACTCAAAACAGCGCACAAAAAGGTTGCCGGAGAAGGTAGAGAAATACTGAGTCGCAAGCTCAAACACCTACGGGTGGATTTAAATGAAAAAACGATCAATCAATTGGTCGCTTTTTTTAAAGAAAAGACCAGTCGGGATGTTTTTTATAAAGTGGGTACCGGCGAAATCAACAGCAAGGCCATCAAAGAATTTGTGAATCAGCGGGGTACCTTCTTCAACTTGCTGAAAAAAATCACCCGGCAGGCACCGGCCAACACGATAAAAAAAGCAGTCCCATCCAATCAAAAAGGCGGATTGGTCTTCGGTCCAGATAGACAAGCGCTCGATTACACCTTAGGCCAATGCTGCAAACCGATTCCCGGCGATAAGATATTTGGCTTCCTAACGGTTGACAAAGGCATAAAAGTCCATCGCGAGGACTGCCCCAATGCCGTTAGCCTCCAAGGCAATTACGCTTACCGCATTATCAAAGCCAAGTGGGTCGATTCCCAATATTCGACATGCCAAGCCACTTTAAAATTAGAGGGCTTAGATAGCGTGGGTATCGTCAACAAAATAGCAGAAATCGTTACCAATCAGATGCAGATGAACATCCAAAGCCTCAACATCCATTCTGAAGACGGCTATTTTACCGGTGTTTTAAACCTGATGGTCCAGAACAAAACCCAACTGCAAAAACTGATCATGCAATTGAGAAAAATAGACGGCATCAAAAAGCTGAGGCGCCTATGAGGGGAAAATCGACCCGTGTGGTAAAAAAAGAAAGAAGGCATATCGAGATACGGAAGGGGGCTATCGGCCTGCACTTTTTGAACAGCTGCGCCGAGCTCCGGATTATACATTTACAAAAACCGCGCTATATTTGCAGGGAATAGCGGTCGATGGCTGATAAAAAGAAAAACCAAGAACTCGTCAATCGGGTTTTCATCGAGTATTTGGAAGAAAAGGGACACCGCAAAACGCCTGAGCGTTTTGCGATCTTAAAAGAGATCTATGAAAGCGATGCGCACTTCGATATCGAATCGCTTTACATCGAAATGAAAAATAAAAATTATCGGGTAAGCCGCGCTACGCTCTACAATACCATCGAGCTTTTATTGGAGTGCAACTTGGTGCGCAAGCACCAGTTTGGCAGTAGCCACGGATATTTTGAAAAATGCTATTTCGACCGCCAACACGACCATATCATCCTCACCGACACGGGAGAGATTTTGGAGTTTTGCGATCCCCGCATTCAAAGCATCAAATCGACTATGGAAGAAATTTTTGGCATAGAAATCGACACCCACTCGCTATACTTTTACGGGCGGAGAAACAAGCGCGATTCCGATGCGTAACGCTTTATCGCTCCTATTCGTAGGCCTATGCTGCTGGACACTTCGCGCCCAAGAAAAGCCCGAGTACCAAACCATATTGCTCAAACGAGCCGACGAATTGCGCAGCGGAAAAGATCGCGGAGCCGAGAAGATAAGCGTTTTAATTGGAAATATACAACTCCTACATGGGGGTTATACCCTCTCCAGCGACAGCGCTGAACTCAACCAATCTAAAAATCAAGCCTATTTCTACCAAAACGCACACCTCAACGTAGGCGACACCGTAGATCTCTTTAGCGATGCCATGTTTTACGACGGCAATACCGAGTTTGCCCAAGCGACCGGCCGGGTACGCCTCATAGACAAGGATATGACACTCACCACAGATACGCTCTATTTCGACGGTAAAAAAGATATAGCGTACTACCGCTCAGGGGGTAAAATTGTGGACCGTAAAGACACGCTGACGAGCCGACTAGCCACATACGACATCGCAGACAAAAAAATCATATTTAAATCGGAGGTACACATCGATCATCCCGAGTACATCATAGACTCGGAACAGCTCACCTACTACAGGCTCACCCAGCTCGTCTTATTCGACGGATCTTCTACGGTGGTCGACAAAAGCGATGGGACGGAGATCTACACAGAGAAAGGCAATTACAATACGAATACAAGCATCGCTCACCTCACTAAAAACCCGATCGTCCACTATAAAAACCAAGATCTAAAAGGGGATAGCATATTTTACAATAAGAAAATGGGATTTGGTTCGGCTACTGGACATATCGAAATGCGAGCGCCCCAAGAGAAGACGCTTATCCGCGGCGGCTACGGTGAATATTTCCAATTTCAAGACTCTGCCTTTGTCGTCCAACAGCCCGTAGCCATCCGGACATTTTTAAAAAACGACCGGTCTGTGGATAGCCTCTACATACACGGCGACACCATTTCAGCCATGCGCCAAGGGCCCGGCGGGAGTCGCGTGTTGCGCGTCTTTCACGACGTAAAATTCTTTAAAAGCGACCTGCAAGGAAGATGTGACCACATGCGTTACGACGAATCGAATGGGGTGATGAAAATGCTGGGCAACCCCATCGCCTGGTCGGGAAAAACCCAGATGACAGCCGACACCATCCTGCTCACCACCGCGCCCAAAGAATCGGAATTGGATTCGCTTATCCTGATTGAAAAGGCGTTCATCACCTCCAAAGTATACCCCTTGGATCCAAGTGATCAGGCGTTTGATCAAGTGAAAGGACAACGCATTTACGGAAAGTTTATCCAGAATGAACTGCGTCAGGTGCTCGTCTCGGGAAACGCCGAGTCCATCTACTATGTAAACGACGATAAAAAAATGGATTCCACCACCGGGAAACCAGAACGCATCGGCATCAACAAGATGCAATGTGCCGAAATTTTCATGACGCTAAAAAACAGGAATTTGGAAACCATTTCGTGTCGTGAACAACCCGATGCGGTGCTTTATCCCGAAGCGGGCCTACCCGAAAACGCACGCGTCCTAAGCGGTTTTTCATGGCGTGAATCAGAACGCCCCAAATCCAAAGAAGCCATTTTTAAATAAATCGCCGCCGATCCGTAATCCCCTATCGCCAATTGGGCTCGGTGAAGAAAATGGGGTCATTATGCCAATACATTACGCGCATAGCCAAACATGCGGTTATCTTTAATGGTGTTGGCCAAACCTTTGGGCAGCATCTCCTGCCAACCGCTTTCACCGGCAGCAATTTTACGCAACACCTCTCGAGAGTAAATACCCATGACCGATTTATCAAAATCCTCGACATCCACGATGCGACCGTTTCTTTTGAAGTGTTTATACAATTCTTTTAAACGCGGATGCACTTTTAAGTTACTGCTGTCGTAAAACTCGCCCGCCTTCATCGATGGATAGAGGTATATCTTCAAATCCTT
Source organism: Flavobacteriales bacterium (assembly GCA_036881805.1). Taxonomy (GTDB): domain Bacteria; phylum Bacteroidota; class Bacteroidia; order Flavobacteriales; family JANQLC01; genus JANQLC01. The sequence continues at coordinate 16,436 of JBAJNK010000085.1, read as the reverse complement.
GAAAAACAACTTGCCAAAGGCTTCCAAAATGCCCCCACTTAAATCGCGGTAATACTTTTCGTTAAAGATATCGATGAGGTTGGGCACACCCATCACCAAGCCTATTCGCGATTTCGTAAACCGAGCGAAGTAATCCACGAGTTTATAATATTCTGAGAATCTCGATATCAATACCTTGTGTCCTATTCGGCTCAGTAGCTCTGCGCGGTCCAAAAAATCTCGCTCATCGATGTGTCCAGGTGCTTTGAGATTGGACAGGGTAATCTCGAACAACACGATCGCATTGTCCTCGTCCACCCGGTTTTCATTTAAGAACATTTTGTAACCTTTCTCAAACATATCGATATTCACCTTAGTAACCGGTCGAAAGCTGCCGCGAAGAGCCAAAATATTTTTCTTGTAAAGCAGATGGGCCGGTAAGATATTGTTTCCATCCGGTCCAAAAAGTACGGCATCCGTCATACCGCTTTTCACCAATTGCAAGCTCATCAAACGGTTGTCTATATAGGCAAAACGAGGACCGCTAAAATTGATCATGTCCACCTCGATCTGATCCGTAAACAAATTGTCATATAGGGACTGGATCAGCTCCCTTGGATTGTTGTAGTAATAAAAACAACCATAGATTAAATTGACGCCCATAGTCCCCAATATTTCCTGCTGCATACGCGCATCCGATTCGTGAAAACGCACGTGCATCACCACCTCGTTGTAGGGCTCCAAAGGGTCGAGTTGAAAGCGTAGCCCCGCCCAACCATGGCCTTTATACTGCTTGGCAAAATGGATGGTGGCCACCGTATTGGCATAGGTAAAAAAGAGTTTATCGGGGTGCTTATCACGGGTCAATCGCTCTTCGATTAACCGGATCTCGTGCGAGAGCATATGCTTTAGGCGCGATTCGGTCACATAACGGTGGTCGTCTTCCACACCGTAGATCGCATCGCTAAAATCCTTATCGTAAGCAGACATCGCCTTGGCAATGGTATGGGAAGCGTTTCCAGCCCGAAAAAAATTCCGAACGGTTTCCTGCCCAGCGCCAATCTCGACAAAAGTGCCATAGATATTTTCGTTTTCGTTGACTAGCTGTGCTTTCTGCTTGGCCGAAAGTATAGTTTTCATTTTTTTGTTTCTTTACGGGGTCAAATTTACTTTAAATCCAAAAACAAAAGCGGCTTGAAAGTAACTTTTCTAGGAACCGGCACCTCGCAGGGAATCCCGGTGATCGGCTGCAGGTGTAAAGTCTGTCTATCGACAGATCTCAGAGACAAAAGGCTTCGCACATCTCTTTTGGTCGAAGTTAAAAACGCCGTTATATGCATGGATACCAGCCCGGACTTCAGACGACAAATGCTGCGCGCTAAGCCACCGCGCTTGGATGCCATTTTATACACCCACGAGCACGCCGACCACACAGCGGGAATCGATGACATCAGGCCGTTTAACGCCATGCAGCAAGGTCCTATTTCCCTGTATGCCATGCCCCGCGTAATCGCCGATTTAAAAGCGCGATTCGCCTACATTTTTGAAGCACACCATTATCCGGGCTTGCCGGAAGTAAGCGCACATCGTTTTACAACCCGATCTTTCTCCATAAAAAATGTCTACGTGCAGCCCATACCCATTGCGCATGGCAAACTGTCTATCAGCGGTTTCCGCATTCAAAACCTGGCGTATCTAACCGATGTGAAATCGATCAAACCGGGGGCCTTACAGCTGTTAAAAAATCTGGATGTCTTGATTATAAGTGCCCTGCGAAAAGAAAAACCCCACCACACACACCTCTTACTGCACGAGGCGTTAGACTACATAGAAGCGCTGAAACCCAAGCGGAGTTACATCACACACATAAGCCATGAAATGGGCTTGCACGCAGCCGTGGAGAAAGAACTGCCCAAAACCGTTTTTCTAGCCTACGACCAGCTGAGACTCGACATTTAAAAGACCTGAACCGTTTGGATAACCGATCGACCAGCGGCTCGGTTGAGGTGTTCTTTGATCTTCGTTTTTTTCATCTGTAGCTCGTTGCGCAAAACCGCACTGTCGGTTCGAATTAAGAGTGTTCCCCGCTGAATCCGGACGGACGTAATCCGCTTTCGCAAGGCCTCGGGCATGATGCGTTTCCACTCGCTAAGCGCCTCGCGTTCGACATAGCCCCTATCCAGGTGTAACTCTTGAAGCATTTCTTCAATCGCCTCGCCTAGGGTAATTTGGTTGTGGTCCATATGTGAAACAACAGCTCATCTCGCAACGCCATCGGGGTACTCCCGAGTAACTACAAGATAAATATCTTATGCGCTGCATTTATTTTTTTCACGACAGATTCTATGCGCTTGGGGTGTGTATCCGAGATAAAAACCTGACCGAAGAAATCGCCATTGGCCAGACCGATAAGCTGGGCTACGCGGCTTTCATCCAATTTATCAAATATATCGTCCAAGAGCAATAGGGGTTTTAAACCAACGCGTTCCGCCATAAACTGAAATTGGGCCAATTTCAGTGCGATTAAAAACGACTTTTGTTGGCCTTGGGAACCGAGTCGTTTAATGGAATGCCCGCCGATCAAAAAATCCATATCATCCCTGTGCACACCCACAGTCGTATGCTGCAGCTTGCGATCTCTAGCTGCGTTTTTCTCGAGCAGTTCCTCCAGTGACGCACCGCCTTCGAGCTGGGATACATACCGCATGGCCACCTGTTCTCTTTGCTGCGAAATCCGAGCGTAGAGGGATTGAAAAACCGGGGTGAACACCTCCAAAAACGCGGCGCGCTTTTGAAATATTTCCGCACCCAAAACGCCCATCTCCGCATCGTAAACAGCCGAGCTGTCCGCATGAAAACCCCGACCAGCGGCCAGGTGTTTCAACAGTGCATTCCGCTGGCTGAGCACGCGGTTATAGCGCAACAGCGCATTGAGATAGGATCCATCCGACTGGGCGATAACGCCATCGATAAACTTGCGTCTCGCTTCGCTTCCCTCCAAAATTAAGTCCCGATCACCAGGCGAAATGAGGACGAGCGGAATTCGCCCCACGTGATCGGCCAGGCGTTCATAGGGTTTTTGATTTTTTTTGAACACTTTTTTCCGCCCCCTCTTCAAGCCACAAAAAATGTGCTCCTCATGCCCAGCGCGAAGGAAGTCGCCTTCTAAAACAAAAAAGTCCGCACCATGTGCGATGTTTTGACCATCGATAGAATTAAAATAACTCTTGGTAAAAGAGAGGTAGTAGATGCCATCCAACACATTGGTCTTCCCCACGCCGTTATCGCCAGCCAAAGCGTTTAAACCCGGGGAAAACTCGAATACCTTGGCGCGCAAATTCCGGAACTGCACGACGGACAACCGCTGTAACTGTAGCATCGTGCAAAAGTATCACATTTTTCAGCTGGGAATCACCGCACAGGCATGAATGACGAAACGCTTTCCTCGCTCAAAAAAGACTACCTTTGCAAGCCCGAAACACAAAGGAAAAATGGCAAAATCAAAGCGGAAAAAAAGACGTGAAGCATATCAAACCGAAGCGGTTTTCAGCGCTTTAGATCAATCCATTACACGCTCAGAGCGTTTTATCGAGAAATACCAAAAGGCTTTAATCGGTGTTTTTGGCGCGTTAATTTTGGGCGCTTTCGGATACTACGGCTACCAAAATATGTATGTAAAGCCCAGAGAAAAAGAAGCGACCGATGAAATATTCCATGCGGTACAATACCTGGAGCGAGACTCTTTAGATTACGCCTTACAGGGAGATGGCCAGAATTATGGCTTGGTTACCATCGTCGATAGATATAGCGGTACACGAGCGGCTAACCTAGCTCGGTTTTACGCCGGAGTTGCCTACCTCAAAAAAAGTAAATACGAAGAAGCCATCGAATATTTGGATGCGTTTTCTTCGGGTGATGAATTGGCAGCTGCACAAGCCAAAGGGCTTATCGGCGATGCTTTTATGGAACTCGATCAATTCGACGTCGCCAAAGAATATTATGAAAGGGCTGCCGAGATGCGCAAAAATGCATTTACGACGCCCGTGTACCTCAAAAAAGCAGCTATGGCATGTATCGCGCAAAAAGACTGGAAATCTGTCGCCGGTTACTTTAAAGAGATAAAAGAGACCTATCCCAAATCCATCGAGGCTGCGGAGGCCGATAAGTATATCGCCCGCTCGCTCGCCGCTCAAAAAAACTAAGGCCATGCAAAATCAAAAGCGCGCTGCGTACAGCTGCGCAGACTTACCCGATGCAAAGGGGATGCGTTTTGGGCTGGTCGTAGCGGGATGGCATTCGGAAATCACCGAACGATTAGTCCGGGGTGTCACCGAAACCCTCAAAAAAAATGGTGCAACGCCTGGAGACATCATAGGTTGGAACGTGCCCGGCAGTTTTGAACTGATTTACGGCATTGCCCGCATGCTGCAACAACACCGCCTGAAACTGGATGCCATCATCGCCATCGGCTGTTTGATTCGAGGCGAAACACACCACTTTGATTTCATTAGCCAAGGCGTTACACAAGGTATTAAAGACCTAAATGTACGCGCACAAATCCCCGTTATCTTTTGTGTGCTCACGGACGACACCTGGCAGCAATCCAGAGACCGATCGGGGGGCAAACTGAGCAACAAAGGCGTAGAAAGTGCTGTCGCCGCTATAAAAATGGCCGCGCTCAGGCGCCGCTCCAACGCTTAAAAATGGGGGTTATTTCTTCGTCCCTGTGATCAGCCTCGTCGCCTCATTACATCACTTACGCCTGTGGGTTAGTCCAAAAAGCGGTCTTTTTGCATCCTTGTCTCGGGTGGGAGTTTGAAGCGCGGGTATTGATCTTTGATTCTTTTACGACAGCTTAAAGGGGACTGGTTTTTTGGTTTTGTGCGGGTTTAAAAAGAATGGTTATCCGTTTGTTTCCAATTGATGGTCTAGCGGAAAGACTTGTTTTTCATTCCCGGTGGATGGCTCGAACAAGGGGGCTATTTTGGGCGGAGATAATCTGAGATTCCAGTCCTATTTTTGCAATGAGTCGATTTAAAAAGAGGCTTGTCTTTTTGGCGCTCGGTACTGCTCGAGTCATTTTAAGAAGCGTGGGATTTATTTTCGGCTGGCGGTCTGAGGGCGGCAATTTTTGTTTTTCTCCTTTTGGGCGGATGTGAAAAAGTGGGTTTTATTTTTTGTGTTTGTATGTGCGTGACCGTTTGAAAAATGAGGGTTTGTTTTTTTGTCTTTGCTGTATATCGATTTGAAAAGCGGTTCTTATTTTTTGTCCCTGTGGGGCCTCTGAAAAGGGGGTATTTTTTGGTTTTGTACTGTGGGGCTGGCCTGAAAGCATGGGTTTACGCTCTTGTTCTTCTCCCTTTTGTGTCGGTTTAAAAAATGGGGCTGGTCTTTGCCGCCTGGCGTTGATTTGAAAAAGTGTATTTTTTATTCCTATATGGCGATCTGAGAAGCGGCTTTTTGGCTTTTGTCCATAGTTTATAAGTGCCGCTGATCTTTTTTCGCATATCTATTTGTGTATCGATCTGAAAAGGGTATTTTTTCGTTTTGTCTCGCGTGTCTATTTGAGGAGGGAGGCCTCCAAAGATCTCCATGGGTATTGCTTTTTCCTTAGATTTGTGGCCTTTGGATAATACTTGTGAATACAGAAAAAAAACCTTTGGATTTTATAGCGCAAATCATCGAATCGGATTTGGCCGACGGCTTTCCAAAGGATGAACTCCGGTTTCGCTTTCCGCCCGAACCCAACGGCTATCTGCACATCGGCCATGCCAAGTCGATCTGCTTGAATTTTGGTTTGGGAAAGGCTTATGATGCGGCGGTAAACCTGCGCTATGACGACACGAATCCAGCCAAAGTGAAACGGGAATTCGTGGATGCGATTCAAGCGGACATCGCTTGGCTGGGGTTTAAATGGGATCGCATTACCTTCACATCCGATCACTTTGAACAGCTTTACGAGTGGGCGCTCGAAATGATCAAAGAGCGCAATGCCTATGTGGATGATCAGGATCAAGCCAGCATTCATGCACAGCGAAAGACACCGGCCGAACCCGGTATAGAAAGCCCATATCGAAATCGCTCGGTAGCGGAAAACCTAAGGCGATTCAAAGGGATGAAAGCCGGTGAATTCGCAGCGGGTGCGTGCGTCTTACGCGCTAAAATCGATATGCGGGCACCCAATATGCACATGCGCGACCCGATTTTGTATCGGATCATCGACGAATCGCACCACCGTACGGGCGATCAGTGGCATATTTACCCGACATACGACTGGGCACATGGGCAATCGGATTACATCGAAGGGGTTTCCCATTCGCTCTGCTCGTCGGAATTTGAAAACCACCGGCCGCTTTACGATTACCTACTCGAACAGATTGGTGAATCCCGTTCGGCATCCAGGCCCAAGCAACGGGAATTCGCCCGCCTAAACTTGAACTACGCGGTTATGAGCAAACGCAAGCTGGCGCTTTTGGTACAGCGGGGTGTCGTAAGAGCTTGGGACGACCCGCGCATGCCGACGATTAGTGGCTTGCGCCGCAGGGGTTATACCCCGGAGTCCATCCGCGATTTTTGCAATCGAATCGGGGTCTCCAAACGGGAGAACGCCATCGATATCGCGACCCTGGAATACAGCATTCGCCATCACTTAAACCGGGTAGCCCCACGGGTGATGGCTGTCTTAAACCCGATAAAACTCATTATCGACAACTACCCCGAAGGCAAAACAGAGTGGCTGGAAACCGAAAATAACCCCGAGCGAGAAGATGCCGGCGTGCGGGAAATTCCCTTTGCAAAAGAACTCTACATCGAACGGGAGGACTTTAAGGAAGTAGCGAGTGATCGGTATTTTCGATTGGCCTTGGGCAGAGAAGTGCGCCTTAAGAGCGCCTATATCATCAAAGGCGTACACGTCGTAAAAGACAGGGGCGGCCACATCTCGGAAATCCACGCGACTTGCGATCCCAATAGCCGCAGCGGGAGTGGAACAGCGGCGAGCAGACGCCGGATAAAAGGCACTTTGCATTGGGTTAGCGCAAAGCACAGCGTACCGATCGAAGTGCGCTTGTACGATCGCCTCTTTGACGACCCCAAACCGGATGGTCACAAAGACAGGGATTTTATGGACTTCATCAATCCAAATAGCCTGACGATCCAATCCGCCTATGGAGAGCCCAGCATAAAGTTTTTGCCCGTAGGCGATCGCGTTCAATTTCAGCGATTGGGTTACTTTTCAGTAGACCCGGATTCCACGGAAGACAAAAAGGTGCTCAACCGCATCGTTGCACTTCGGGATACTTGGGCGCGGATTCAAAGTAATGAATGAGGACTGATTTCGAGGGCTTTGGGAAAGGCGTTACCCGTCTATACTTCAAAAATAGGCGCGCCACACAAGACGAAAAATATCTCCTTTTCAGAGGCCCCACAGGGACAAAAAATAAGAACCGTTTTTCAAATCGATATACAGCAAAATCAAAAACAAAAAAGGCCCTTTTTTAGACGTTCCCTATTGGATTGCCCTCGTGATTGGAATTCTGCAATTGGAACACCGCACAGAAGCAAAAAAACAGCTCCTTTTTCAGCCTCAATCCACAAGGCAAACCCCGCTTTTCAAACCCATTCAAAAGAACAAAAACCAAAAAAACATCCCTTTTCAAATCACAAATAGAAGCAAAAAATCGCCCCCTCTTCACAGACCATCAGACGAGAACGGGAGAGTAACTGCGCCTTTCAAACCGTTACTCAGAGACAAATACAGCGCAGCTCGCTAGGGAAGGGAAAAATCCCGCTTTTCAAACCACCATCCGCAAGCAAAAAATCACCCCCTTTTAAATCCCCGAGTACAGACGAATACGCATCTCTTCCCAATCGACCCATAGGGGTAAGACGAAAAATAGTCCCTCCCTCGATGGGCTTTGATCTACTTCCAATAAGGCGTATTTTTGGTCAACTGGAATTGATAGCGGAATTTAATAAAATAGATCGATGGGAAAAATAATATTGCGCGGTATCTGTTTATACGCCTATCACGGCTGCATGGACGAAGAGGGGACAATCGGGTCGGATTACCGGGTGGACATCAGCGTAGAAGCGGACTTAAAGCGGAGTGCGCGATCGGATCGGTTAAGCGATACGGTGGACTACAGCGTATTAAACCAAATTGCAATCGAGGAAATGGCCTTGCGGAGTAAGCTCTTGGAACACGTGGCACAGCGAATTTTGGATCGAATCGGACGGGAATTGAAGGCCGTGCAAAAAGCTGAGGTAAGCGTTTCAAAATTGGCGCCGCCCATCAGCGGAAATGTGGAAAGCGCATCCGTAATACTCGAACAGCGGTACGCTTAGTCTAACTGAAATCACGTACCTTTGTGAGCCGTAGGGCGCCGTGGCCGAGTGGCTAGGCAGTGGTCTGCAAAACCGCCTACAGCGGTTCGAATCCGCTCGGCGCCTCCAGCTTTGGCCTATCGCTGTGATTTTTTGGACTTTTCCGGCTTGCCCGAATCCTTTTGTGTCCGCTTTTAAAAGTCTAACTTTTCTATATTTGTATGTCACGGCTATTGGATCGTCCTGCCAACCCGCCGTTTAACCTATGGGGGGCAATGCGCGTTTTGCAAGCCGAAAAATGCTTCCGCGCGATTGGGTAAAACAAGCCGAGCGCAGTACCCATGGACAATACCCCAAAGTCGCAATCCTGGGTTGCATCGATTCCCGCGTGCCTGTAGAGCTGATCTTTGATCAGGGCATCGGCGATGTATTTGTCGCTCGCGTAGCCGGCCATGTCGAGGACGGCTGCATATTGGGCAGTCTGGAATACGCCTGTCGAGTAGCTGGAAGCAAATTGCTATTGGTTTTGGGCCATACGGATTGCGGCGCGGTAAAATCGGCGATTGACCGGGTACAGCTCGGCCATATAACAACACTTCTGCGCTGTATAGAACCCGCGATAGAAAGTACACAGGGGTATGCGCGAAGCTCGAAAAATGTTGCTTATGTAACGGAAGTGGTCAAAAACAATGTGTGCCAGACCATCGCGCGCATCCGAGACAAAAGTCCCATACTGGCCGAGATGGAGCAAGGCGGTGAAACAGCCATACGCGGGGGGTGTACCAGCTGCATTCGGGCCGGGTAGCGCTTATCTGAGATTTGATCGGTGTACTCTTGGTGTTTCTATCTGCGCATGCAGCACGGGCTTTTTCACGGGTGCTGGTGACCCGCCATGCGGGTTTTATAAGAGATGTGCATCCGGTCAGATCAGCGCAGCTGATTTTTATTGCATATTTCAACCCCGATAGCAGTTTAAAAAGTCGATCTTATCGCTGCTGGCGTTTGTCTGTGCACGACGCGGTTAAAAGGCGGCTATTTTTTGTTCCTGTGGCGCGTCTGAGAAGGAAGATTATCTCTTTTGTTTTGTCCGGGTAAGGGTTTGAAAGACGGGACTTATTTTTTATCCCTGTGGCACATCTGAAAAGGGGCTATTTTGAAAGTGATAAGAACTGTTTTGTGTTGTCGAACGGCATTTTGGAAATCAAAGCGGCCAGTCCGACTGCGGACGGTATGATATGGGGCCTATTTTTATTCCTGTGTGGCAGCTGTGCTGACTTCTACCACGTACTCAAACCGGGGCGCGTCTAAAGAAAGGGGTGGTTTTTCGTATTCGTCCGTGCTCGGCAGTTTGAAAAACGGGATTTGCTTTTGTCCTTTTCCCTTGGGGGTGGTTTAAAAAAGGGGCTTATTTTTATCCCTTTGATTCGCTTTGAGGGGATTGTGCTTTGTGTCAGTTGCAAAAGTCGAATTGAGTCATCGATCAAATCGCAGCAGCTTGAAGAATAGACTTTATTTTTTTGTTTTTGTCCTCTTGTTTTGAAAAACGGGTATTTTTTTGTCCCTGTAGTCAGCCCCGCTGACTTTTGTTACCTATCGATCCCTGTGCGTCGATTTGAAAAGCGGATTTTATTTTTTTAGTGTTTGTCCTTGTAGCGTTGATCTAAAGAGGGATTGTTTTTCCGTTCCGGTTGACAGTTTAAAAAGTCGGTCTTTTTTTGGATTTGAAAAGGGGTGCGATTTGTTTTTTTTGTACTGCGGACTGGTCTACACAGGACTCTTATCTTTTGATTTTATCCTTTGTGATAGTTCCCAACCGGTTAATTTTTGTCGCGGTAAACCACAGGGGTTGGGGTACGCACCATTCGGAAAGACGGCGTGATTTGTTAGCTTTGTGCATCACCCCAATACCTACGCTGTAAAGCGATTAACGGGTATAGCGCAAAACCCGATGAGAAACAAAAAAGTCCTATGGCCCCTGGAGGAAGCAGACATATGGTAAAGCAAAGCCTGCGCTTTTCGCTGATCAATTATGCAGGGATTGGGATTGGCATTTTGGCATCCTTATATCTCTACCCGCGCGATCGGGAACTGTACGGAACTTTTTCCTATATACAAGCCGGCGCAGAATTGCTGATGCCACTGATGGGCTTTGGCATCTCACAGGCTATTATAAAGTACTTCCCCCGGGTGAGAGACCAAGCCGACAACCGAAACCGGTTATTTGGTTTTTCGCTCTCCTTTGTACTGGTTTCCGCCCTGCTCATAGGCAGCTTAGCACTGTTAATGCGCCCGCTATTTCCGGCTATTTCAGCCTATATAAGAGTAGACTATATGCCATACAGCGTTCTGATAGCCATTGGGATCACGAGCATGGATTTACTTAAAAAATATCTATCCAACTTTAAAAACATCACAGCACAAGCGTTTGTAGACAGCTTTGTATTGCGCCTAGGCCTACCGATCTTATTTATCCTAGTCCTTTACTACGGGGTTAAACCCGTATTTACCTATCGCGCTTTCAGCTTTTTTTATGTGGTCGTCGCGTTTTTCATGTTGCGCTATACCTTGCGGTTTACCCAAACCCGTCTCGATTTTCATTTTAAAGCGATCAGACACCTTATCGGCAAGCCGTTTTTTCAGTACAGCCTGATTATGTTGGCGAGCCTCATCGGCAACAAACTGGCTTTCAGCATCGACCGGTTTATGATCCCCAATTTGCTGTCTGAGAAAGACAACGGTACCTATACCATCGCGCTGAACCTAAGTCGGAGCATGGCGGTGCCCGCTGCTGCTGTTATCGCAATCGCTTCACCACTGATCACCGACTACTTGGCGACGGGCAACCGAAACGGACTACAACGCGTGTACAAACGGGCATCGCTTTCCCTGAGCGCGATCGGTATATGGCTGTACCTCGCCGTATTTTTGGGCATTTCTTTTTTCTTTGAATCGCTCTCCACCGCTAAAAATCTACTTCCCAGCGTTCCCATACTCTTGGTATTGGGCATCGGTTTTGTATGCAATATGGCCACCGGAATCAATTCGCAAATCATCAGCTTTTCCGAGCATTACCGCTTTACGTTCTACCTCACCCTTTTTCTGGGAATGATGAATATCGCCTTCAATTTAGTCTTTATCGAGGTGTTTGAAACCGGCGTTATCGGCGTAGCCTATGCAACGCTCACTTCCTTGGTGGTCTTCAACGCAGTGGTCATCGCTTTTGTATACCGAAAGTTTGGCATCCTTCCCTTTACGCCAAGCCATATAAAGGTCCTCATCCTGGGCCTGCTGAGCGCAGCGGTCATTTACCTGCTCCCCAATTTTAAAACACCTGGGTTCAATGCGCTTTACAAGCCGGGGCTTTTTCTGCTCACCAACCTGAGCACGGTGCATCAAATGAACTGGGTGGCAGATATAAATGCGTGTACAGCCAACCTTGTAAAGCGGTTTAAAAAGTAAAGTTCCGTGTGGAAAACCCCAAAACCCAGGCTGGAGGTACAAGGGTTACCCTGGGATAAAATCAGTCTTTTTCAGCCAGCGGTCCAATACCGCGTTAGCGTCCCAACCTAATGAATATGCGCCTGGGCGTATCCGGCAGTCGTGCTTTTGAAAAATCGAATTATCGGCTAAACCGATTAAATTTTTACTGCAATGCGAAAAATTCCCTTTCCGGGTTTTGGGTATCTCCGCTCGAAAGCAGCGCATCGCAAAGCATTCGACCCATTCTTTTGCGACCGCTTCATTTGACGATAATAAAAAATACAAATACGCAGTAACCGACGAGTAGAATCGCGCCTTCCCAAGGCCCCAAACGCATCCGCTTGGGGAGGCAGACCAAAGGCAATAGGGCAAAGGCATAGCCGAGCATCCAGATAACATCGTTGTAAAGCAAGTGTTTATCGGTCATTTTTATGGGCTGGATGGCAGCTGTAATGCCCAATACGCCTAGGATATTAAAGATATTTGAACCCAATAAATTGCCGAGAGAGATCGCTTTTTGCCGCTTGATGGCAGCCACGACAGAAGTGCTCAACTCGGGAATGCTGGTACCTACCGATACTGCGGTGACCCCTATGACGCGGTCAGTTACGCCTATGGATTGCGCCAAACCCACCGCACCGCTTATTAAAAGCCTACTCCCAGCCCAGAGGGCCGCACCCCCGAGGAGTAGGAATAACGCGATTTGGATGCCCGACAGCCAATCCGATTCGAGACGGGTATCAGCAGGCCGGACAGTGGGTTTTTGACGCCTGATCAAATAGCGTAAAAACCAGGCCAACAAGCCGATCATAATAAATCCCGCCCGACGAGATATGACGCCTTTGCCGCATAGAAAAGAGAAGAGCAGTAGCGATGAAACCATCAAAGCCGGCCAATCGGTTTGGTAAAAACGGCGCCTTATATCGATGGGAGAAGCCAGTAGGGTTACGGCCAAGACCAATCCCAGATTGGCGATATTGGAACCCACCACATTTCCCAAGGCCAAATCAGCATGCGCATTCCAAGCCGCCTGTACACTGACCAGCAGCTCGGGCGCCGAAGTGACAAATGAAACGACCGTCATCCCGATTACCATTCGGGATATATGGAGCCTAAACGAGATGGCCACAGCGGATTTGAGCAAGCCATGGGAGCCCCAGATTAAAAGTGTCAAACCAGCGATCAGGAAAGCGATGTGCATCCGTGCGATTTGTAAACTCGTACCGGGCAAAGATAGCAAGCGAGCGGAGTCTCACGCAAAATGAGTTCTCCCGTCGGGCTGATGGGCATTTTTTCTCTTTGTAATAGCTATATGTGTGCGCACTGCGCACGGTAAAAACAGATCGATACAAATGCTGCCTCTAGCGAGGCAGCACAAGCCTTCATAGGGTGGGGTCTATACGCGCTCATACAAAAGAGATTGGAACTGGACGAGACCTATAGAGCCGGTTATCAGGTGGATACCATGTCTTAAAGCGTACGAGAAAAATCCCCAAAACGACACCATTTCAAAAAGACGGGCTTCTGTAAAGGGAAAAAAACTCGTAACACAGGGGCAAAGGGCGCAGCTTAAACCCATTTCATTTAGTCAGCCAGGGCCTTAGTTTTTCGCAGTTCTTATACACTGGTGAAATTTGAATAAAGGTATCCGGCACTTTGGATTTTTGCCAATCCAATATCTTTTCTTCTCGCTTTTTGGCCAGTGCCCTATTTTTAAGGCGCTGAAAGTCCAATTTATAACTCACCTTATGGGGTGGGAATCGATCGTCCATTTTATAGAGAAAGTAGGCTTTTTTGCCTTCGAAATCCGCATAGGTCGGCGCAGAGATTTCCCCTTTCTTCAAATCCTTGACCGCCAAATACATATCCGGCCCCATCTCCGAGAAGGAAAAGCGTTGTAGCCCTACCTCGTAGTTCGATATCCGCCCACCGTTAAACTCGGTAAGCGAATCATTGGAAAACCGCCGTGCTGCATCCGCAAAAGTCATGGCCCCTTGCTGAATAAGCCCCTTAATGCTGTCCATGTAATGCGCCGTGCGATCCAATTCTTCCGGATTGGGCTTTACTCGAATGAGGATGTGTCGCAAATCGATTTGCTCGCCATGGCGCTTTAAGAGTTGAATAATGTGAAAACCGAGCGCTGTTTCAAAGGGCTCCGAAATCTGGCCTGCTTTCATATTGAAAGCCACCGCTTCAAATTCCCTTACGAATTTCCCGCGTTTTATATTTTTGTACTCCCCGCCATCGCTCGCACTCTCGGGGTCTTCCGAGTAAATAATCGCTTTCGTACGAAAGCTCTCAGGCCCTTCTCGCTCCACTTCTCTCTTGATCTGTTTTAGCTCATCGATTACCTTTTGTCTGGAAGATTCGCTGGTGATGGGATACTTTACAATCCTCGACAATTGGGCTTCTTCATCGACTTCAGGGGGATTGCCCTTAGAAATGGAGTCGCAGAAAGCTTTGACCTCCTGGGGCGAGACGCTGACATCTTTCACAATGGCAGACCGCTCCTGATATTCGAGTTGCCCATCCTGAATAATCTGAGCGATACTGCTTATCAATTCCGGTTCTGTCTTATTGTAAAAATCTAAGATTTCTTGTTTGGGTGTCCCCGTTTTTCTCACCATCTCATCGAGCTTCGCACGAGCCATGCGCTGCATGCGTTCTTCATCTACCCTTATCGTACTGTCCAACTTAGCCTCGTTGATCAAAAGCTTATTCAACATCAACTCATTGAGCGCATCGCAATTGTCTTTGTCCTCGCCCCCCTTGGATTGCATTTCATACAAGACTTCTCTTACCTCGGAATCCAAAACGATCTGTCCGCCCACAACTGCTGCAATCCCATCTAATTTTTCCCTGTGCGTGTGGCCCTGCGTATGGAGGATTGCCGAATTCAGGATCGCAAAGACCCAAACCATATGCTTAGTCGTATTTTTCAAAATTCTTATTTCTCGTCGCGTAATTCAATAAATCACCGCCTGTTTTTTTCATGTATTCCAACCGCCTGCGGTTTCGTATCAGTTTTTTGATCAGCGGTCTGGCATAAGCCATCGGTGTGCGCGCACCCTGGCGCCTGACCGCCTTAATCCGCCCCAAATATACGTGTAATGAATCCGTCCATTCAAAATTTTTATCTTTTTTTAAAGCGATCTGACGCCATTTCAGACCGGGAGAAAATTTTGTCCGAATATCTCGCCACTTCAGCCATATAGTGTCGTTGAGTGAATAACCAATCGCATTTTGAAAGGCAAAAGAAGCCAAGTCGGATCGAGAAGCCGAATCCGTAGCGTAAAATAATCGCTTTGCTTCTTTTAGCTTATCGGAACGCCTGGGCAGGATTACGTAACGCATCTGTACCAAATCTTCACTTAAATTGAAGGATTGGGGGTACCGGTTGTAATACGCTTCCACCTGGGATTCCGAAACCGACGTATCTACATTTTTTTCGGATAGATATCGGCTATAGATATCGATGAGCAAATCGTCGCGGTAATCCTGCACCCGTTTGTCCAAGCCTTTAATCTCATCTTTGGACAGGTTTAATTCCGCTTTTTTAAGCAGGAGTTGCCTGCGTGCCCATTTATCGATAAACGCATCGGCAAAAGCCGTGCTATCTTCCCGGGTATAATCCCTGGGGACGACTTTGCGCAACTCGCTGCTGTACAAATACCGATCGTACACACGGGCGATGGCTTTGCCCTTCTCGTCCGGGCGTTTGCGACAGGACGAAAGGGCTAAAAGTCCCAGCAACATCGATGTTATAAGTATGAATTTCCCATACTTTTCCGCAGCACCTGTAACCTTGATTTTCGGCATGTGATTCCCTTCTTTTATCCCTATAAGGCAAGTGTTTTAGCGGACAAATATAGTGCCAATTACCGATTTCCACAGCCGGTATTGCGCAGCAGACCATGACTTTTGAAAGCGTTGGTCTCCGTCGGTATTGCTGCATCCCCTACCCTTATTTTTTGTGTGGTTTAAAAAGCGGGCTTATTCTTTCTCTTTGTAACGATTTAAAAAGTCGATCACATTTTTCGATACGCATCACTTATGGGGGGTAAAACGAATCGTCCTGATTTAAAGAGGCGTGAAAATGGGCGGCAAAACCAGTAATTACAATCTATACAGGCAAATCAGGATGTCCCTCCAAACAAAGACGAAATCCGATCAAACCGTCATTTAATCGTAGGTTAATCGTCATTCTGAGACGGTAGGCACGCGTCTTTTATCACCAACCGTTAGAAACGGGCTATCTCTTATTAAATAAAGGCTTTAAAGCGCATCAAAACCACTAAATCACGTCCCAATAGGGGCTTTTTTATCGATGAACAGTGTGTTTCTCAAAAAAATCTGATTTCGTTTTTCGGGTTATACTGCTGCCTTATTCCATTTTTTTCAGTTTGAGTGGAATAAGGAATTCTATATTCCATTCAAATGGAATAACGGGTTTGCTTATTCTAATTTTTCGGCTTTGAGTGGAATAAATATTTTTCTTACTTCCCTACCCATTCCAATGCAAAGAAATTTGTATTGCCGAATAGTATGTGTTTCTCAAAAAAAGGACGATTTGTTTTTCGGATTATAAATGCTCGGCTCCAGTTCTTTTATACTGGTATCAGAAAAACCGGCGGGCTTTACGAGTTACCGGT
>JBAJNK010000084.1:0-16418 GCA_036881805.1 Flavobacteriales bacterium | reverse complement strand
GATTGCCCCCGTGATTGGAATTCTGCAATTGGAACCCCGCACAGAAGCAAAAAGTCGCCCCCTCTTCAGACCATCAGACGAGAACGAGAGCGTAACTGCGCCTTTCAAACCGTTACCCAGAGACAAATAGGCAACAAAAGCCAGCGCAGCTCGCTATGGAAGAGAAAAATCCCGCTTTTAAACCGCCACACAGGGGAAAAAACAGGTCCAACTTTTCAAGCCGTCAATCGGAAGTAAAAAAGCAATCCCTCCTTTTCAAACGCCCACAAAATGGCAGAATCAAAATACAAGGCTGGATTTTCAGGCTATCTCGATTTGATGGACAAATCGGCTGGGCTTTCTAACCGGACACAACACGGGCAAAACAGAGGATAAGCCTCACGTCAAATGGACCCACCCGCATTTTTTATCCCGCTCAGGGGCTGCCCAGCTCGGAAACCCGCTGTCGTGAAAGCAAAAAGGCGTTGCTTATTCAAAAGGAGAAATCAAACCGACTAAAGCCGCTGTCACCGCACATCCAAAGCCAAATAATAGCCTTCATGTGCGCGTACGTTGAGTACAGTGTGGTCTTCAAAAATCAGGTACTGCCCCTTTATGCCTTTTAAGCGCACCGTAAAGCGGCGTTCCTTATCAAACTTGCGCACACCCGCTATTTTATCGGATATATGCGTCAATGGGTAGACAAAGTCATGCAAATCGCCTGCCGTTACCCAATACATCTGCGCTTCATCCGGCACGCATTTTTTCATCGCTTCTTTGACTTGCAACAAATCAGCTGCTACCCCATGGGCCTGTAACATACTGCGCCAATTGGTTTTGTCCTTGAGTTTTTCTTTTAGCGCCACCTCGGTAATACCCGCCAGGTAGCGGTTGGGCGTCTCCAACATGACGACAGCTCGCATCGCACCCTGATCTATCCAACGGGTCGGGATCTGTGTCTTTCGGGTCACCCCCACCTTTACGTCGTCGGTAAATGCCAAATAAACCACGTGTGGCTGCAGCTCAAATCGCCGCTCCCACTCCAAATCGCGTACACCCTCGCCCAAGTGCGCCCGGCTCAACTCAGGTCTTACAATGCTCTCACCGGCTTTTGGAGAGCTAAAAAAGCAATGCCGACAAAAGCCACGGGCAAATATCGGAAGTGCTTCCCCGCAGTTCAAGCAAATGGTCTTCAGCGAGTCGAATCGAATGCGGTGCCCGATCAACGCATTCATAAGGAGGAAATCGTCGCAAAATACCCAGTAGTATTGCACCGGTTCTGTCGATTCAACTCGCATTTTTCGAGTCAAGCCTTCAAAACGCATGATATTCGTTATTTTTACACTTCGAAAGTACAAAATTTATGTCGAGACGCTTCACCAACACCTTTATATCTTGGATGCTTAAAAAGCGCTACCACCAGCTAGAACGCTTTAAAAAATACCCGTTGGAAGTACAAGACGAATTGCTGCGAGACCTGCTGAGAACCGCTTCACACACAGCCTACGGGAAGCGGTATGATTTCAGCTCCATCACCGATTTTCAAAT
Organism: Flavobacteriales bacterium; assembly: GCA_036881805.1. Taxonomy (GTDB): domain Bacteria; phylum Bacteroidota; class Bacteroidia; order Flavobacteriales; family JANQLC01; genus JANQLC01. The sequence continues at coordinate 14,891 of JBAJNK010000084.1, read as the reverse complement.
CTTTCAAGATCGGCTGCCCATCCATACTTACGAATCCATCGAGGCAGACATTGAACGCATCCGACAGGGGGCGCAAAACATATTTTGGCCTACGCCGATTAAGTGGTTCGCCAAATCCAGCGGAACCACCCAAGCCAAGAGTAAATTTATTCCGGTCAGCACCGAATCCCTGAAAGACTGCCATTACAGAGCCGGCAAGGATATGCTCTCGATATTTTACACCAACCATCCCGAGAGCAAACTGCTTATGGGTAAAACCCTAAGTCTGAGCGGCAGCTGCGAAATATACGGGCGACATCAGTCGCATCACGGCGACCTATCGGCCATTCTAGTTGAAAATTTACCGCCTTGGGCAGCGCGCAGCACAACGCCCAGTTCAAAGGTTGCGCGCATGCGCGATTGGGAATCCAAATTGGATGCCATCGCGGAAGAAACGGTCGAGCAAGAGGTGACCGGTCTGGCCGGTGTCCCCTCCTGGATGCTGGCCCTACTCAACCGAATCTTAGAAAAAACCCAAAAGGACAGCATCGCACAAGTTTGGCCCAACTTGGAATTGTTTCTGCACGGCGGAGTCAGCTTTGCCCCTTATGCCGAACCGTACAAAAAAATAATAGGTGCGCCGATCGACTATTGCGAAATCTATAACGCTAGCGAAGGTTTCTTTGCCATCCAAGATCAAAGCGATCGCAAGGATTTATTACTCATGCTCGATTGTGGTATCTTTTACGAATTCATACCCATGGAAGCCTATGGCAAAGAGAAGCCCAAAACGGTGAGCCTAAAAGATGTGGAACTGCAAAAAAACTATGCCGTTGTGATCAGCACCAATGCAGGCCTCTGGCGTTACCAAATCGGCGACACCATAAAGTTCACCGACTTAAAGCCTTACCGAATTAGAATTACCGGACGCACCAAACATTACATCAACGCTTTTGGGGAGGAGTTGATCATCGAGAATGCGGAAGAAGCGTTGCGATGCGCTGCAGAACAGACGCGAGCACAGATCAAAGAGTACACCGCCGGGCCCATCTTTATGAAGGGCAAAGAATCCGGTGCGCACGAGTGGATCATTGAATTTTACAGGCCACCGGCAGACATAGCCACATTTGCGGAATACTTAGACAAGGCGCTGAAGGGCTTAAATTCAGACTACGAAGCCAAGCGCTACCGAAATATAACTCTGAACCCACCGGTGATTCACCGAGCCAAGCGCGGTCTCTTTTACGATTGGATGAAAAAGCGCGGGAGACTAGGCGGACAAAACAAAGTGCCCCGGCTATCCAACAGCCGGGAATACTTGGAGCCGCTGCTACAGATGAACCTGTGAATGCCATTGGCCGATGTCTTTGGTTATTTTATCGAAATCCGATGACGCATCCAATACGACGTTTTTGGCATTGAGCAAAACAAAAGTAGGCGTAGCTGTGACATCATAGTCTAAAAAGGGGTTGCTATCCCATTTTTTGTAATCCACATAGTCATACGGCCAAGGTAAATTTTCCCTGGCTTTTACATAAGCAGCGGGATCCACGTCTGCAGAAACCGAAACCACTTCAACGCCATTTTTTTTCAATTCGGGATAGTCTTTTTCAATTATCGGCATCACCAACTGACAATGCCCACACCAGCTCGCCCAAAAGATTATCAACTTGTATTTCGATCGCACGTCGTACAGGGATCTCGCACCGCGCGCTACACTGGAGAATACAATATTGGGCGCCTGAGCCCCGATCTTAAACGCTTTAAACGCCTGTATCTTTCTTTTAAGCGTCTCATCCATTTCACAGCTCAAACAAGCAATGCGACCGACGATGGAATCCCGACCGGCTTCATTTCCACGACTTTTAAGCCACCCCATCAAAAAGGAAGCGAGTTGCTGACCACGGGGTGTTTCTATATCTACCTTATCGAGCAAACCCATAGCTGCATCCACCTCTCGTTTACCGGTATACGCCTTGCCGTATTGCATCTTTACACTTTGAAGATAAGCGAGAATCAAGCTTTTCACCAAGCCGGAAGATTCCAATTCTTCACCATCTCGGGCCAAATGGTCGATGTAGACAGCCCGCAGCACATCCAAATCCGTAGAGCGCCGTGCTTGAGATAACGAATCGAGGTCCTGGCGCAATGGGATGTAATAAGACGCATAACCCTTTGCAGCCTGCAATTTATCTTTAAAATCAGCAATGTTTTTTTCCGCGCTTGACGACTGTTCTTCCACTGCGCTGTAGAAGTAGTCTACATATAAATGAGCCGATTCCCCTTGGCGAATTTTCAGCGAATCCATAGCTGTCAGGGAAAAGCGCAGATCGGAGGTGCTGTCTTTCAACAGTTCAATAGACCGCCCAGCTATCCCAAACCGAACGGCACCCCAATAAGGGGTTCTTAAAATGAAGCGCCCTCGGGCATCTGTTTTGACAGAACCCAACTTTTGATCGTGTATGCCATTAAAACCAAAAATGCGCAACGCCGAATTCGGGTAATTGGGAAACGATCCAGAAATGACCGATTGCGACACACCTTGGAAAGCGGTCAAGCAGCATGACAAAGCCAATAGTAATTTCATAATGAACGCATTATAAAGCCACGTTGCTAGCGCGTTTGATACAAAGCACAACAGATGTCATATAGTCATCGCATTTGTTTCATCTGACCGAAATACCGCTTACCCCAGGTGGGCCGCATCCAACCCCATAACCGAGATCAAAAAGCGATCAATCAAGCGGTCTACTTTCATCTTTTTTATATTTATATGCAAAAAATGCATCAAGCTACTTCTAAGTGAATCCCGTCGCACTGGGCAAGGGCTCGCGCCACTTTTGATCGGGTTAAGGTAAGGCTCGTCTTGCCCGCAGTGGGGAGCTCATACATAAAATCCCGCAAAACGGCCTCGGTAATCGAGCGCAGCCCACGTGCACCCAACTTAAGGGCGACGGCCTTTTCCGCTATGTAGTCCAAAGCTTGGGGCCTGACGATCAGTTTGACCCCATCGAGTTCAAACAGCTTTTCATACTGTTTGACAATTGCATTTTTGGGTTCGGTTAAGATTTTTCGCAGCGCCTTTTCATCCAATGGGTCCAAGTGTGTCAACACCGGGAACCGCCCGATAATTTCAGGGATCAGCCCAAAGGAACGCAGGTCCCGGGGTTGGATGTATTGCAAGAAACCATCGGTTTTAACCTCGCGCTTCACGGCGTTGTTGTACCCCAGTGCAGCGGTGCGCATGCGACTCGAAATATGGCGTTGAATGCCGTCAAAGGCACCGCTGGCGACAAACAAAATGCATCGCGTATTTAATTGAATGAAATGCTGGTCGGGATGTTTGCGCCCCCCCTTGGGGGGTACGTTTACCGTGGTGCCCTCTATAATTTTCAACAAGGCTTGTTGCACGCCTTCACCCGAAACATCACGCGTGATAGAGGGATTATCGCCTTTGCGGGCAATTTTGTCGATCTCATCGATAAAAACAATTCCGCGCTCGGCTGCTCCCACATCGTAATCAGCTGCCTGAAGCAAGCGGGTCAACAGGTTTTCCACATCTTCTCCCACATAGCCGGCTTCGGTCAGTACCGTCGCATCTACAATGGTGAAGGGCACGTTGAGCAAGCGCGCAATGGACTTGGCCAGCAGTGTTTTACCGGTACCGGTCTCACCCACCATAATCACATTTGACTTGTCGATTTCAACTGCAGCCTGCGCAGCGGATTGCCCGCTTACCAGCCGTTTGTAATGATTGTAGACGGCGACGGCCAGCGTGCGTTTGGCCAGCTCCTGGCCGATGACGTATTGGTCGAGAAAGGCTTTGATTTCCTTTGGTTTCTTTAAAACGAGTCCACTGTCGGGCTTTTGTCCTTCCTTACCGGACAACTCGCTCAAAACGATCCCGTGCGCTTGCCCCACGCATTGATCGCAAATATAGGCATCGATGCCGGCGATCAGGATTTTAGTCTCGGGCTTCAGCCTACCGCAAAAGGAACAGCTCACATCTGCTTCCATCACTTTTTTTCACCCTGATCCGCCCGTACCAAAACCTCGTCAATCATACCGTATTTTTTGGCCTCAGCAGCAGCCATCCAATAATCGCGGTCGCTGTCTCGGCTAACCTTATCAAAGGGCTGTCTGGTATGATCGGCAATAATGTGGTACAATTCGTCTTTCAACTTCAATATCTCCCTGGCCGTAATTTCGATATCGGAAGCCTGACCCTGCACACCGCCCAAGGGTTGGTGAATCATGACCCTAGCGTGCTTCAATCCGCTGCGCTTTCCCCTTTCGCCCGCACAGAGCAAAACGGCTGCCATCGATGCAGCCATACCCGTGCAAATCGTAGCGACATGGGGCTTGACGATTTGCATCGTATCATAGATGCCCAAACCGGCGTACACGCCACCGCCGGGCGAATTCAGATAAATCTGAATATCCCTATCGGGATCGGCGGACTCTAAAAACAAAAGCTGGGCTTGGATAATGTTGGCGACCTGATCATCGATTGCCGTCCCCAAAAAGATAATCCGATCCATCATCAAACGAGAAAACACGTCCATTTGCGCCACGTTTAACTTGCGCTCTTCAATGATGTAGGGCGTCATATTTTGGATGTGTGAATCAACCGAGAGACTGCTGATATCCAAGTGTTTGATCGCGTACTTTCTAAATTCGTATCCGTCCATTCTCATATATAAGCTGCGATTATAGGCTCGAGCTACAAAGGTAAGGTTTTTCCCAGCGATACGAAAAGTACAGGCCGCAAGCCGGATAAGTCACAGGATGCGCAGCTGAAAAGGCGGTTCGATCGCTTGAATACGCTGCAGTTGATAGTTTTAAAAGAAGGGATTAGTCCTTTGTGCTTTCGTTTTTTTACCCCAAGGTGCGGATTCCGAGACAAAACCTAAGGAAATGCAATGCCGGGGTAATCATTGGGATTGACAAGGGCTATGTTGGAACCGTAGGTGGCATTAATCGCCTTGATAACTTCATTGGCCATAATCGCATAGCCCCGAGAATTGCAGTGTATACCATCCAAGGAAAAGATGCTATTATCGCTTATAAACTCACTCGTATATGTATTACCAGCAGCGGTTATCCCGTATTTGACGGCCCTGCTGAGTAGGGCGTGAATGTCCGCCAAAGCCAAACCGTATTGATCTGCGAGCGAACGTATGGCATCGTTGTATCTCTTTGTGGCGTCTTCTACATTTTTCCTTTCCGCTTTCGTCAGCACAAACTGATTCGCGAGAACAAACAAAGCCGGCAGATGCCCGCCATTCCAACTCGCTAAACCTCTCAATGCTTCAGCGGCCTTCAAAGTCAGCAAATCACTGGCCTGGGCAGGTCGGACTTGGGACAAGTCTATGGGTATGGGATCTTTTCCCGATCCAGTTGGTATTTCAGTTTCAAAATGAATATTTTTTAAATCAGCGTCCTCGATTAAATAGGGATTGTGCCCGGCTCGAAATGCGACGTGTCGAAGCTGGGCGTCATCAATCTCTCCAGCTGCTTGTAGCACATCCAGTTTATGGTTGTAGGATTGAAGCGCTTGGCTTGCATTTGCAGCCTGTGCCTGCGCTGCTGTTAACTCAAGCCCATTCCACTTTATTACATGGAAGTACGGTATGCGAGTCACATCGGGGACATTTAATACCACCCCTTTGGCGCCCGCATCGGTAAGCTGTTTAAGAATCTCGTTTATAGATCTTTCATAAACATCGGGATCGGTAATATCATGCACGTCATAGCTTGCTACATCCGCATCTCCCTTTCGATACACAGCTACACCATCCACAGCTATACCTCCATCCACGGCATAAAGGAATACATCATTGTCAGAACACAGGCTAAAAAAGCTGGGGTTTTGCTTGAGCGCATCGCCCAATATAGAAGCATCGGATGCAGAAGCCATACGGCTGAAGTAAGGCCTGGTAATATCGATATGCCCCTTCTCGGTAAATCCATAGGACTTGAGACTAGGCACGCTCATATTGTTAAAGGGCCCTTGCGACTTATAAATATTTTCTATAATAATACGGCCTGGTCCTGGCAAGCGCTGCGGCAGTAGCCTACCATCTTCACTTTGTGTAAGGACATACTTTGGTAGAAAAAGATCATCAAAAATACGTAAGCGATACGTACTAAGAAGATCAGCTAGGAGTTTGATTGCAATTTCAGGTTTTTTAAGCATTTCAGAAATGAAAGATGGTAGTAAAGATGTTCCAGCAAATTCTTTAATTTTTCTAACAACAGAAGGTGGTAATAAATCAGGTTTTGCAGCAATCTGATCGAGACTGACTACAATTCCCCCTTCCTCACTATCTACAATCGGCTGTTTAAAGAGCCCCTTGCGACCCGCTGCTGTCATTTGCTCGGCGATGATAGCGGGGTAGGAGTTTTGTTGTCCACTTCGGTAGAGGGCGCCGTCCTGATAACCGGCGGTAAGGGAGGCGCCGAGCGCGACATAGGTTGTGAAATCGGCTTTGCCAGGGGTGATGGGTCGCTCGGACAGATCTATATCGAACGCATCCCTACAAGCCGTGAGCGACCCGATGAGTAGCGCCAGCGTAAACCATAATCTTTTCATCTGTTCGTGATTTAATGTTTGTTAAAGGTTAAAGGTAATGCCCAGGCCAAAGACATGGGCTTGGGCGTAGACATCCCCATAGAATCCGGAAGGCTTGTTATGCACGCTGCGTTCGTTGCCATTGACATACAAATAAGCGAGGTCACAGGCCAATCGCTTGCTGATCGCATAGCTAAAGCCCGCTGTAAAACCGTCATTATCGGTAGTAGGCGTTTCCGGGGACCAATACGAGTCGGGTGACGGCGATTGATCGCAATAATATCCCAGACGAACGGTGAGTCTGGGCGTACACAGATATTGTGCACCCAAGCGATAGATAAAGGTATTCTCCCAATTCCGGGGTGTGATAAAAGATGCGGCCTGATTGGTTTGAAAGTGAACGCGAAACGCATCGTAGGCCGACCAATAGGTATAATTCAGATCTCCGGCCAACAGCCACTTTTGACCAACTCGATAAGAGAGGCCGACCGACAACTCGGCGGGCAGGGGCAGGCTGGCGTCAAAGCGATCATCGGCTGTCTGAAGCGGACTGCTCGGCTCGCGGAATATCGAAGCCGGAAAGCCGATGAATGAAGCATCACCGCCTTCGGCCTCCATATCTATCTCAGAGCGGTAATCGATACCAAGCGTCAAGCGTTCCAAAGGCTTGACCATCAGGCTCAACTTATAACCCAATCGGGTAATGCCGCGCTTATCCAGTTGCACTTTAGCCCCTGGTGTCAAGAGGTCGGCACGCTGCAGGTTAACAGCGCCCGAGGCGATGATCAACCCCCCCCCCAGACTGAGCCAGTCTCGCAGCTTATAGGAAACCGTAGGTTGAAAAAAGACGCTTTTCAGATCGACGGAAGTAACCAGCGTTCGACCTGTCCAATCTTCAGGCCATTCCACCCGACTGCCAAAAGGGGTATAGAAACCCAGACCTACGGAAAGTCGGTCGTTCAGCTTGTAAGCCGCATAACAGTCTAAGGGCGTGCTTGTGGGACTGTCGGTTTGGTACTGCCTCCAAGTGTCCGTATTCTGGTAGTGAGCCCGGTCCCATAAAATCGAAACACCAATCGATACCGCTAATTTGGACTTAAGATAAGAAAGTCCGGCAGGGTTAAAAAACACATTGCTGGCATCCATTGCGATACCCACCCCCGTATGTCCCATCGCCATTTGCCTAATACCTTGTAAGGACACGAGGTAGCCACCGGCATAGGAATGAGCAAAAAGAGCGGTTAGAAACAAAAAAGAGAGCATTTTTTTCATAGAATGAATATTTTCTTTACTTGCACAAGATTTAGCGCACATGCTAAATAAAGGCAAACCCGCCAACAAATATACAACATCAGATGCTAAAACTATCATTACGTTAAGGTGATGATTGGGTTATGAAAAAGAAAATTCTCACATCCTTGACAATCAATCTGTTAAGTGGACTGTGCTGTTGTCAAAGTATATCAGATAAACCAGCGTGTATTCAACTCTGCGCCGCTGAAACCCTGTTGACGCTCAAGGATCAAATCATCTCAAAGCTGCGCTATAAGGGTAGTGCGCCCGGTATTTCAGCGAGACTTCAACAAAGTGCTCGCAACGGCTTTTACTTTGCAGACCTTCATTGTGAAAAGGGCTTTTACACCCGTAACAGCTATTTTAGTCCAGCGGCGAAGCGCATCGATCACCTCGGATTTCGAGCCCAACTGGCCTACTTCCAATCACTGCGGTCGAGAAAAGCGCCGAGATGGCGGCTTTTTGTCGGGGGGCTGATCTCGGGACTGATGGATGACAATGAGGTGTTGCGCTTTTCAAATAGCAGAAATATCACATATGGCATTGTGGATATCGCGCCGGCCATCGCCATGCAAAGGGCGTTTCGATTGTTTAACCGAAACTGGCGATTCGACAGCTCGCTCAGCATTCCGATCGCGGCCTACACTTGGACACCTCAATACAGCATACCAAACTTTAATGATAGCTACTACAGAGGGCTCCAAACTTTTGGGCACTATTTTCGCGTGCTGACAAGGGCTGCACTGCACTGTGAATTGCCCCGATCAGCAAACGGGTTCTTCCTAGCTTACGAATGGAACTATCGGCAGCTAAGCGTAAAAAATAAAGTACAAAGCGCCGCTCAGCGCTGTACAATCGGATTGTCAATTTATTTATAAAGCGTGAAAAAAATATACCTCTATATAGCCGTGTGTCTGTTTTTGTGGAGCTGTGAACAAGCGCTGATCCAAGACGAAAAAACGACGGATCCACAAGCCGTATTCGACGACTTGTGGCAGACCATGCGCGACAAATACGCCTTTTTTACGTATAGGCATATCGATTGGGATGCACTGCGCAGCATTTACCGTCCGCAAATGCAAAATGCGCACGCTGGGAAGGCGGAATTTGAAATTCTATGCCGTTTGTTATCCGAATTGCACGATGGGCACGTCAACCTGTACAGCCCCTTTGGCACATGGGGATGGATTATCGATCCGGGTAAGGCATTCGATTTTGGCGCGATCGATCGGAATGACCCGGGACGAGGCTATCAGATAAGCGGCGGATTGATGCACAAATGGTTAGCCGGCGATATCGGCTACATTTACATCCACAGCTTCAACAAACCGGTCGATGGGATCGAAGAGGTCTTACAAAAATATGAGAATAGTAAGGGCTTGATCTTAGACGTGCGGGATAATGGTGGTGGTTTTATCAAAAACGCCAAAATACTGGGCGACCGCTTTGCCAAAAAAAGACAACTGGTGTTAAAACAATTTTATAAGAACGGTCCGGGCTATACCGATTTCACCAAGGGGTATGAAGTGTACACGAAACCCTGGGGCCGCTTTTACTACGACAAACCCATCGTATTGCTCACCAATCGGAGATCCTATAGCGCGACGAGTTACTTTTGCGTCTTGATGAAAGCCTTACCCAATGTCACCATGTTGGGCGACACGACAGGTGGGGGATCCGGTATTCCGATAGATTATGTCTTGGTAAATGGCTGGCGGCTGCGCTTTCCGGCTTCTTACACCACCGATGCCGAGGGATTCAACTTCGAGTCAGGCGTACCCCCAGATATACGGATAGAATCACACATAGATGCACGGCAGCAGGGGATAGATCTCTACCTAGCGGAAGCCAAAAAGATAATTCTAAGGCGCTGATCTGGTATACCAAAAATTAGCGTGTTTCACGATTCAAGCTGTACAATACGCCAGCCGATTCAGCAAAGCGAGTGACACTTTGACACCCGATAAATGGGTGGCACCTTAATTGACAGAGCAGAGGGAAAAGCAGTACCCATGGCCAAAGGCAAAATAAAAGTACAGAGCGAAAACATATTCCCCATCATCAAAAAGTTTCTCTATTCAGACCATGAAATCTTTTTGCGCGAGTTGGTCTCCAATGCCATAGATGCGACGAACAAACTCAAGGCCCTAGCTGAGATGGGCGAGTTGAAAGGCGATATCGGCAAGCCCATCATCGAGGTTAAAATCGACGAGAAAAACAAACGCTTACACATCATCGACCGAGGTATCGGCATGACCGCTGAAGAGGTGAAGAAGTACATCAATGAAGTCGCATTCTCCGGAGCGGCGGAATTCGTCGAACAGTACAGAGACAAATCCCAACAAACCCATGCGATGATCGGGCATTTTGGCCTGGGGTTTTACAGCGCCTTTATGGTGGCGGACAAGGTGGAAATCCGAACCCGATCTCACCGAGATGAGCCAGCTGTGTACTGGAGTTGTGATGGAACGACGGCATACAATTTGAAGAAGGGTACCAAAACAGAACGGGGTACCGAAGTGATCTTGCACATCGACGAGGAGAACGAAGAATTTTTACAAAGGGGTAGAATAGCTGAATTGCTGAACAAATACAACCAGTTTGCCCCCGTACCCATCAAGTTTGGCAGCCGTGAAGAAACCGTAAAAGAAGGGGGAAAGGAGAAAAAAATCGAGGTGGACAACATCGTCAACAACCCCGAGCCGGCTTGGACTCAATCGCCCAAGGATTTAACAGACGAAGATTATGTGAAATTCTATCGCGAGCTGTATCCCATGCAACTCGATAAGCCGCTTTTTTGGATTCACTTAAATGTCGATTACCCCTTTAAACTGACTGGTATCTTGTATTTTCCCAAGATTAAAAGCCAGTTGCAACCCGTCAAAGACAAAATTCAACTCTATCAAAATCAGATCTTTGTGACGGACAACGTCGAAGGGATCGCAGCTGATTTTTTGACTTTGATGCGCGGTGTGATCGACTCGCCTGACATTCCGCTCAACGTCTCTCGCTCCTACTTGCAAGCCGATGTTGCCGTTAAAAAAATATCGGGCTACATCACCCGAAAAGTAGCGGATAAACTCAGTGATATATTTAAAAACAATCGCGGGGAATTGGAAAAAAAGTGGTCGGATATCAAGGTCATCATCGAGTACGGCATGCTGACAGATGGTAAATTCTTTGAAAAAGCCAAGCGGTTTTCACTGTATCAAAATACAGCTGGCCAGTACTTTACCCTTGGCGAATTCACCGATAAAATTCGAGATGGGCAAACCGACACAGCCGGCAAACTGATCTACCTGTACGCCACCGATCGGCACGCCCAACACAGTTATATCGCATCAGCCCAGGCAAAGGGTTACGACGTATTACTGCTCGACAGCCCGCTAACGGCACATTTCATCCAAAAATTAGAGGCTGATGGCAAGGACATTTCCTTCGTGCGAGTCGATGCCGATTCCATCGACAAGTTAATTAAAAAGGCGGGTTCGGCCGTCAGCAAACTCTCGGAAAAAGAACGGGAAAAACTCAAATCGATCATCGAGGAAAACGCCCCTGAAAAGTCTTTTACCATTCAATTAGAGGCCTTGGATTCAGATGTCAACCCCTTTGTGATCACCATTCCCGAATTTATGCGGCGCATGAAAGAGATAAACCAAACCGGCGCTGGGATGCTGGGCATGGAAAATCTTCCCGAAAGCTATAATCTGATCGTGAACACCAATTCGAATTTCGTAGCGCGAATCTTGAAAACCGAATCGGAAGAAGCGCGCAAAGAATTGATAACCCAAGCGCTAGACCTGGCCAGACTATCGCAAAACCTGTTGAAAGGCGAATCCTTAACGCAGTTTATCAAGCGCAGTTTTGAACTGATTTAAAAAAGCGTTGAACCACCTAAAGCGACTGCAATTGGGATTTTTACGACTGGAATGCCACCCGGATGCGCACCCAAAAAACAAGTCCCGCTTTTAGACCCGCGCAAAAGGATAAAAAAATAGAACTGGGATTCAGGTTGTCTCACAGCGGATCAAGACCAATCCACAGGAACAAACGCCAGCAGCGATAAGACCCGTTTTCAGACGTCCACAGGGAGCAGAAAAAAACGAGCTCCGTCCAACCCCATAGCGGCAAAAGCAAAAAAACAAGGCTGAGGGAGTCAGATGCCCCACTCAGGGCAATGTAAAAATACCCGCCGAGCATACACCACAAGCGCCCGCAGCCCGTGAGATAAGGATCAAAAGAGCAATCCCTGCCAGTCTTGGCCCACACAGGGCACAATCAAAAAAACACCCCTCTCTTTTCAAGCCACCACACAAACGAGATCCGAAAAACAACTCGTCTTCATCAAATGCCTTTTCATTTAGAACAATGTATGCAGCAATCTATGCTATTGGCGTTTTAGCGTGCAGTTTGGCAACTCCTACCACCAACCCCATAATCCGCAGCATTTTCTTCTGCTACACAGGTGTGTTTTGCTTCTATTTTATAGGTCTCTTTATCATGTCTCAACACTTCGCCTTCACGAATTACAGGTGAGGTAGGATTTATTTCAGGGTAGATCTTTAGAATACGGTTTAAAGTCTCATCTTTTGAGTTCGATTTTCTTTTTATCGCTGTTTGTATAGCGTTATTGGATCACCCGGTGGCTTTCTCAAATGCACTGATGGAGATTTTCTCAGATCAATTATTTTTTTACTCTCCATCGGATTCATAGTTAAACATTTAAGTCGTGACAGTGATATGGAGGTGGAACAAAACCCGACTATTTCTATTTAGAAGGCGGGGAAATCAAGGCCTGCATTCGGTCTTTTCGTTTTCATCAAATATTTTAAGCCTTCTATGCCATTTACCTACCCCAATTGATCTGGATCAAATACGAATTTTGGGCTAATTTACTCAGGGTGCTGCATGAAAGACAAGTGTCTGTATTGGGGGGTATCGGACAGACGAAAGGGCACGTGCAGAGGCTTGTAAAAGCGTATAAAAGGCTAAGGGCTAGCTTGTGACGCCCAATTCCCTACCCACTTGGGTAAAGGCGGCAATGGCTCGATCCAGCTGTTCACGGCTGTGGGCTGCGGAGAGCTGTACGCGAATCCGCGCCTTGTCCTCGGGCACGACTGGATAGAAAAAACCGGTGACGTAAATGCCTCGTTCCAAAAGGCGGTCGGCCATTCGTTGTGAAAGCGCCGCATCGTATAGCATGATGGGTACGATAGCTGAGTGCCCTTCGATAATATCGAATCCAGCTGCTGCGATTCGATCTTTAAAATAGCGCACATTTCTCGCCAAGGTATCGCGCAGCTGTGTGGAGTCGGTGAGCCTATCAAATACTTCGATGGAGGCCCCGACAATGGCCGGCATCAGCGAATTGGAAAAGAGATAGGGGCGGCTGCGCTGGCGCAGCATCGCAATGATTTCCCGCCGCCCAGTGGTATAGCCGCCCATCGCGCCGCCCAAGGCTTTGCCCAGGGTCCCAGTGATGATGTCCACACGCCCCATCACCCCGCAATATTCCACCGCCCCGCGTCCATTCTTGCCGATAAATCCCGCTGCATGGCACTCATCGACCATGACCAAGGCATCGTAGCGGTCTGCCAGGTCACATATCCCATTTAAATCGGCGAGTACGCCATCCATAGAGAAAACGCCGTCAGTTGCGATGAGTTTAAACCGCGCGCCATCGGTATCCGCCCGCTTGAGTTGAGTCTCTAAGTCGTTCATATCATTGTTCTCATAACGGTAGCGCCTGGCTTTGCACAAACGCACCCCGTCGATGATAGAAGCGTGATTGAGCGCATCGCTGATAATGGCATCTTCAGCGGTTAAGAGCGGTTCAAAGACGCCGCCGTTGGCGTCAAAACAAGCCGCATACAGCATGGTATCCTCAGTCCGGTGAAAGTCGGCAATGCGCTGCTCCAACACCTTGTGGATATCTTGGGTCCCGCAGATAAAACGCACGGAAGACATACCAAAGCCGTGCGAATCCAGGGTACGCTTGGCCGCCTGAATTACCGCCTCGTCATCGGAAAGCCCCAAATAGTTGTTGGCGCAAAAATTGAGTACACGCTTTCCTGCCGTGGTCTCGATCTGCGTTTTTTGCGCCGTGGTAATGACGCGCTCTCTTTTAAAGCGCCCGCGGCGCGCAATGGCTTGCAGCTCTCGCTGCAAATGGTCTTTCAGCCTGCCGTACATGGTCTGCATTTTGAAATGATACGAATGCAATTTTAAACAATTTCTATCGATTATACGCCCCGGAAAGGGAATTTTAGCTGATAAATCCCGATTTGGAGACGGTTGTAGCGTAAATAGGTTATAACAACAATTAAGAAACGCAAGACCTGCTTAAATACACAAAAATATAGTTAGGCCATTTTGCACATCCCTCCAAATTGATCTCAGTGCCCTCTCCCTTATACAGTCGATGTGAGTGATCGGTTGTGTTTCATGTGATTTTTAATGCAATTGTGAATCGTGTCTTTATCATAAATGTGATTAAAATCGAGATATATTATTATTATTTAAATCCACGGGTAAATCATATGATAATTGTTGTACCTTTGGCTTGTTACTAAATAACTCACCATTATGAAATATAATATGGCAATACCCTTGATCCTAACGATTGTATTGCTGAGCACAACGGCTGGCGCTCAGCAAAAGACCCTATCCGGCAGGGTGGTCGGCGAAAGCTCAAAACCCCTGCCCCAGGTAAACGTAGTAGTGGCGGGAACTCGACGGGGTACCGTTACAGATCTCGATGGCCGGTTTTCCATCACCGCTTCCAAGGGGGAAACACTCAGGTTTAGCCATATCGGCTATGCACAGGTGTTGCAAAAGGTGGGAATGGACGATGTAATAAACCTCCAGATGAAGCCGCTAACCCAGCGCTTACCGGAGGTCGTCGTAACGGGGTACGCTACGGATACGATTTCCGAATATGTCGGCGCCGCCAGCACCCTCAATCTCCAATCCATTGAAAAAATCCCCAATGTCAGTATCTTACAAAGTCTGCAAGGCAGCACGCCAGGGTTGAGCGTGCTTTCTG
>JBAJNK010000083.1:0-39201 GCA_036881805.1 Flavobacteriales bacterium | reverse complement strand
TCGCCTTTTTTGTCCGCTGTGGGGCGATTTGAAAATCCGGCCTTTATTTTTCCGTGGGCATCGCCGCTGATTTTTGTCACCGTTTTTATCCCTGTGTGTCAATCTGAAAGGGGGACTTAATTTTTGTTTTTCGGACGGTAAGCCGAAAGGACATCGTTTTATACTTTTGTAGAAAAATGGGATTTGGGTAAAGATAAACTGAGGCGCTTCAGGGAAAACGAGGCCTTCCCCAATGTGTTGCAACCCACACGTGAAGAACTCCTCAGCGGTGCTTTTGCGCTGCGGGGCGCCTGGCGAGCGGCTTATTTTAAGAACCAAAAATCCATCGCGCTCGAACTCGGTTGTGGCAAAGGGGAGTACACCTTGGCATTGGCCGAAAAGCACCCGGATGATAATTTTATCGGTATCGACATCAAAGGCGCACGCCTTTGGCGGGGCGCCAAAACAGCACTGGAAAACGATGTGGCCAATGCCCACTTCCTGCGCATCCCGATCGAATTGATCGATAGCGCTTTCGATACGGATGAGGTAAATGCGATATGGATTACCTTTCCCGACCCGCAAATCAAGTACAGGCGCAGCAAACACCGACTGACCCATCCCAATTTCTTACGCCGATACCAAAAGATTTTAAACCCTGAAGGGGTGATCCACCTCAAGACGGATAGCGAATTTATGTACGGCTATACCCTGGGCATCCTACAAGGGCAGGGACACGCTGTTTTGTACGCCAACCACGACTTGTACCGCACGGCGCCAGACCTGGGGATAGTCACTTCGATACAGACCGCTTACGAACAGTTGTACCTATCAGCGGGCAAGCCGATAGCATACCTGGCTTTTAAACCGCAATTTTGAGTAGCAAAAACCAGACTTTCTTCGAACGCGTCTACGAGGTGGTTCGTCAGATACCCGAAGGGCGTGTCACTTCCTATGGCGCCATAGCTGCCTATTTGGGCAGCGCCCGTTCCGCCCGGATGGTGGGCTGGGCGATGCATGCCAGTCACGCGATTCCCGATGTGCCCGCACACCGGGTTGTAAATCGAAACGGTTTGCTCACGGGCAAGATGCACTTCGGCCCGCACAACCTCATGCAACAGCTTTTGGAAAACGAGGGCTTAGCAGTGGAAAACGATCAGCTGGTAGACTTCCAAAAATACTTCTGGGATCCAGCGACACACCTTTAGCCATCACAATGTTTAAAGCCATCGAGCAAGGGTTTCATTTTTCCCGTTGCAAAACGCGAGTCCAAACCTACATTGGGTAAATCTGCAGTATGGCGTACATTTTAACCACGGATTTCTTTTTCTAAATAAGCGTCGAACAAGACTACCTGCCACCTACACTTTTGAAAAGCGAAAAAGGATGCGCTTCCACCACTTGGGTATTCCCATTTACGCCCTTATCGATGCTCGTGTCGAGCGATCGAGTATATAAGTGGATAGTTCGTTTTGGAATCGTAACTTTGTACCCGTGAAAAAGCAAGCGATCATCCGTGCACTCGAAGGGGTATTCGTACCGGGCTCCCATGAGCGTATTGCCATCTCCAAAGTTTTGCAAAACATCCAGATCACGGGTGATGAAGTGACTTTGGATCTCGTGATCACCAATCCTACCTTGCAAGCGAGAAAGAAAGTAGCAGCGGTTATTTCAAAGGCGATTCACGCAGCGGTTGATCCCAAGGCAAAAGTGACGACCCACATCGAGGTAAAAGCCAGGGAAAAGCCACCGATTAAAGGAAGCGCTATTCCCGGCATCAAAAATATAATCGCCGTCGCTTCTGGAAAAGGTGGCGTCGGAAAATCCACGGTTGCGGCCAACCTGGCGGTTACACTAGTTGAAATGGGTTTCCAAACCGGCCTTTTGGATGCGGATATATACGGCCCCTCCATGCCCGTGATGTTCGATGTACTCCATGCGCGTCCCACTTCGGTTCGAATCGGTGGGAAGAGCAAGATGAAACCCGTCGAGAGCTATGGTGTCAGATTGCTATCCATAGGCTTTTTTGCTGGCGCGGACCAGGCGGTTGTGTGGCGCGGACCCATGGCTTCCAAAGCGTTGAATCAAATGATTCGAGGTGCGCATTGGGGGGCGTTAGACTTTTTGATAATCGACCTGCCACCGGGTACCGGTGACATTCACCTGTCTATCGTTCAGGAAATCCCAGTTGACGGAGCGGTTATCGTGAGCACGCCGCAACCCGTGGCGTTGACCGATGCGCGCAGGGGTGTAGTCCTGTTCGAGATGAAAGCAATTCAGGTGCCCGTCCTGGGCATCGTCGAGAATATGGCTTATTTTACACCCGCTGAATTGCCGGACCACAAATACTACATCTTCGGTCAGGGCGGAGCCAGGCGCTTAGCGGAAGCGGTAAACGTGCCTTTTTTGGGGGAAATTCCACTGGTACAAAGCATCCGCGAGGCGGCTGACGTGGGCTATCCGACGGCTTTGCAAAAAGGAACCCCGGCCCAGCAGGCCTTTGTGCAAATCACAAAAAGAACAATGGAAAAACTGCTCGAGAGAAACCGAAATTTACCCCCTACCGAAGCGGTAAAAATAACGACCGTAAAAGAGTAAAGATGGAAAACGCAGCAGATGATATGGAAATCCGAGTTTTAAAAGCCTTGGAAGAGATTCGCCCTTTCTTACAGTCAGATGGTGGTGACATCAAGCTAAAGTCGATTCAAGGAAAGGTGGTAGAAGTGAGATTGGAGGGTTCTTGTGTGGATTGCAGCGTCAACCAAATGACGCTTAAATCCGGTGTGGAATTCACCATCAAAAAACACGTTCCCGAAATCGAGAAGGTCATAAGCAGCAGTTAACAGGCGCATGACTTCGAAAAGAGCAAGGCGAGCGGTCATCTTATTTGCAGGTGACTCTGGAGATGGCGTGCAATTCACCGGAAACCAATTCACACGAACCACCGCACATTACGGAAACGACCTGCGCACCTTTCCCGATTTTCCGGCCGAAATACGCGCCCCTCAGGGGACGACTGCCGGTGTGTCCGGCTTTCAAATTCACTTTGGTAGTGAGGCCGTGCTATCGCCCGGTTATGCCTGTGATGCATTGGTCACCTTTAATGCCGCAGCCTTGAAAAACAATATCCACCGCTTGAAAAGCGGGGGAATCTTAATCGCCAATGCATCCGGTTTTGACCGAAAAAATCTAAGCCGAGCCGAATATGGGGAAACACCGCTGACAACAGCCTTAAAAAATGAATTTGAATGTTATGAAATCGATATTTCCGCCCTGACCCGAGAAGCCTTGAAAGACAACCCTTCGGGTACCAAAGTAAAAGCGCGCGCCAAAAATATGTTTGCGTTGGGCTTCATTTACTGGTTGTACCACAGGGATTTATTGCATACTGAAGCATATCTGAACCGGAGATTCCGCCAAGAGGTGGCGCTGCTCGATGCCAATTTAAAGGCACTACACGCCGGCTACCATTACGGCGAAACCATAGGGGCTGTGCATTACCGTTTCCAGATCGAGCCGGCTGAGATGGAAAAAGGTCGGTACCGCAACACAACCGGCAACCAAGCGCTGGCTTTGGGCCTGATCGCAGCGGCGCATCGAGCCAACCGCGGTTTATATTATGCGGGCTATCCCATTACGCCGGCTTCCGGTATTTTACACTTTTTGTCCCAACACGGCAATTACGGGGTTACGACCTTCCAGGCAGAGGACGAAATCGCAGCCATATCGGCTGCAATCGGTGCTGCCTTTGGTGGCAGTCTCGCAGTAACCGCTTCCTCAGGGCCAGGCATAGCGCTCAAAACAGAAGCCATGGCGCTGGCGGTCATGCTGGAGCTCCCGCTGGTCATCGTCAATGTGCAACGCGCCGGCCCTTCCACCGGCCTGCCAACCAAAACCGAGCAATCGGATTTGATGCAAGCACTATACGGCAGAAGCGGGGAAGCACCACTGCCTGTATTGGCGGCCAAATCACCGGTCGATTGCTTCTATAGGGCTTTTGAAGCAGCTCAAATGGCCATAGACCACATGACACCTGTGATTTTACTATCCGATGCCTACCTGGCAAACGGATCGGAACCCTGGCGGGTTCCAACTGTGGCAGACTTGCCCATTCTAAAAAAGCGCAGGGATGTAAACCCAAGTGGAAAAGGCTTTTTGCCCTACCTGCGAGATGAGAATCTCGTACGGGATTGGGCGATTCCCGGCCAACGGGAAAAACAACACCGCATCGGGGGCCTGGAAAAAGCGGTGAATACTGGCTGCGTTTCCTATGAGCCGGAAAACCATCAAAATATGGTTGCCATTCGCCGACGAAAAGTCGAGTTGGTAGGTGCGGACTACCCAAAACTACAGCTCGAAGAAGGTGATTTACGGGACGATGCGCTCTACCTCAGTTGGGGAAGCACTTACGGTACGGTCAGATCGGGGGTTCGCGAGCTGCGGAAAAAGGGCAAAAGGGTAGCGCATTTGCACTTGACAAATCTGTATCCCCTTCCAGCGGATTTAAAGGAGATCACCGATGCGTTTGATGCGATCTACGTCCCGGAGTTGAACGATGGACAACTGTCCCAGGTGTTGAAGCGCCAATTCTTAAAAAACTTTATCCCCATTCTGAAAATCAAGGGGCAACCCTTTACAACCGAAGAGATTGCAAATAGTTTTCATCCGTTCGAACCCCCTTCCTTAAGCCGACCCTGAGCGATTTACCCATATCTCCGCAGCCCCCATTTTTATCCCATACCCGTGAACCCCAATTGGAATCAAATCCCGCTTTTCAAGTGGCTTTTTTATCTTTGGGATATTTTTTTGTCGTAGTGCTGTTGGTAAGTGGAATCCGTATGAAAAAAATCAGCTGTATACTTTTGCTCTCGAGCACTTTGCTCTTGCAAGCGCAGCATGCCAAAAAGCCGGATGGTGCAGACGGGAGACACACTGCATATCGAGTTGGTGAATTCTTGCGTTACCGAATTCACTATGGGATTCTGAAAGCCGGTTTTGCCAATTTAACCTTAGTGGCAGATACTACTAACGGTAAAGTGTACATCCATGCCCAAGTATATGGTTACAGTACCGGGCTCGTCCGCCTGTTTTTTAAGGTTGCAGATCGCTATGAGACTTATATCGAGCCGGATAATCCTTGGCCCAAGCGTTTCGTTCGCCAAATCCATGAAGGCCGATATACCAAGAATGTCATTATCGACTTTCGTCAGGATGACCGAATAGCTACCGTTCAGGACATCAAAAAAAATACGGTTGCGCAGTTTTACTTGCAGACAAAAGTGCAAGACATGATCTCCGCTTTCTACTTTTTGAGAAGTGTCGAAGAGAGCCGTTTGCGGATAGGAGCCGAATTGGCGTTAAACCTATTTTTTGACAATCGGTCTTATCCCTTTAAGCTAAAGGTATTGGCAGCCGATCGAATCAAGACGAGATTCGGTCGGATCAACTGCTTAAAAGTGCGGCCAGTGGTAGTAGATGGTCGTGTTTTTAAAGATCGAGAGGGGGTTTCCATCTATGTGTCCCGAGACGAGAATCGCATCCCGATCCACATTGAGGCCAAACTCTCGGCGGGCGCCTTGCGAGCGGACTTAGTCGCATTTAAAAATTTGGCGCATCCCATACGTTTTTCCAAGTAATACGCATTATTCCCCTTTACCATGGCGCTACTTCAGATCAACCCGACAAAGACGAGCAGCTGGGAAAAGCTCCGAGCACATTGGGTAGAGATGCGGCGTACACACCTGAGGGAACTGTTTCACGACGCGAATCGCTTCGAGAAGTTTCACTGTAAAACAGCGGATATACTCTTCGACTTTTCCAAAAACCTAATCACGTCGGAAACCCTGGGGCTGCTCCTGTCGTTGGCTGAGGAATGCCAGGTGTCGGATGCCGTCAAACGCCAATTTTCAGGTGATGCGATCAATGAAACCGAAAACCGGTCCGCGCTTCACACCGCGTTGCGCAACCCGGGCAACAGGCCCCGCTGGGTCGACGGAAAAAATATCACAACTGAAATTCGCAGCGTCTTACAAAAGATGAAGCAGTTCAGCCAGCGCGTAATCGCAGGCGAGCAAAAGGGCTATTCTGGAAAGCCCATCACAGATGTGGTACACATCGGTATCGGTGGATCACATCTCGGACCGCTCATGGTTACAGAAGCACTGAAACACTATAGTACGCGGCTCCGCATCCACTTTGTATCAAATGTGGACGGGACACAAATCGCAGAGACGCTAAAGGGTTTAAACCCGGAAACCACCCTATTTATCATAGCGTCCAAAAGTTTTACCACCGAGGAAACGCTGACCAATGCCCATACGGCACGCAATTGGTTCGTCAGCCGTACCCAGGCGTCCCAACTGGCAAAGCACTTCGCAGCGGTTTCCGCCAATGCACAGGCCGCCATAGATTTTGGAATTGCCCGAGCCCACCTATTTGCACTTTGGGACTGGGTGGGCGGTCGCTATTCCATCTGGAGCGCGATTGGCCTGCCGGTCTGCCTGGCTATCGGATTCGACAACTTCAAAGGATTTTTAAAAGGCGGTTACAAAATGGATCTACACTTTACACAAACTCCCTTTGAAAAAAATATGCCCGTGCTCATGGCATTGCTGAGCATCTGGTACACCAACTTTTTTGATGCTGAAACCCAGGCTGTTTTGCCTTATGATCAATACCTGCACTGTCTCCCCAACTACCTTCAGCAAATCGGTATGGAGAGCAATGGAAAGTCGGTAGATCGCAGCGGAAATCGGGTGGACTATCAAACCGGCCCCATCGTATGGGGCGAACCGGGCACCGATGGACAACACAACTTTTACCAGCTTTTACATCAGGGAACCCAACTCGTTCCCTGCGATTTTTTAGCCCCAGCCATTCCCTTGCATCCCATTGGAGATCACCACGCCAAGCTACTGGCAAACTTTTTGGCCCAAACCCAAGCCTTGGCTTTTGGCCAAGCCCAAACTGTACGGGCACTCAAAAGTCGACGTAAAACCAAAATGCACCCCCCGTTTAAGCGATTCGAAGGAAACCGCCCCACGAATTCCATCTTATTTAAGAAGCTAACGCCCGACTTATTGGGTCAATTGGTGGCGCTATACGAACACAAGGTATTCGTGCAAGGCGTGATATGGAATATCTATTCTTTCGATCAATGGGGGGTGATTTTGGGCAAGCAAATCGCCAAAAAAGTCCGATCAGAACTGGATTTGAACCCAAATGCCAATACCCATGACAGCAGTACAAGTGGATTGATAAAACAATACAAAGCCTGGCGGTAAAAAAATAACGATGACTTAATATTATGGAACTTGAATCAGGTTACATTTGTGGCAAAAATTTATTCACAATGATGAATGCTAAAGCCATCAGCGGACTTTTGTCCGCTTGTTCTCTTTTGCTCACAACAGCTGCTATGGCCCAAGGGGTTATTAGCGGAACGGTGGTAGATGGAGCCGATAACCAATCTTTGCCAGGTGCCAGTGTGGTTATAAAAGGCACACAAACCGGCACGACGACGGATTTCAATGGTCGGTTTCGCATACGTGCGGAACGAGATATTGGTGAATTGATCATCAGCTTTATCGGCTACAAAGCCAAAACCGTCTCCTTTTCCATATCGGGCGGCACGGCCTATATAGGCCAGATTGTCCTGCACCCCCAGGCAGTCGCTTTACAAGAGGTAGCGGTGGTCGGGCGCAATGTGATCGACGTGGCAGATGAGCGCAAAACACCGGTTGCCGTATCTACGATAACCGCTGCTCAAATACAAAAAGCACCAGCCAATATACAATTTCCAGATCTCTTGGCCGAGACGCCTTCCACTTATGTGAATAATGGTGGTGGGGGTAATGGAGATGCCCAAATTTACCTCCGCGGTTTTGACCAATCCAATACGGCTGTTTTGATCAACGGACAACCCATAAACGGTATGGAAGACGGAAAGGTGTACTGGTCGAATTGGAGCGGCATTCGCGATGTCGCCTCGTCCATTCAAATACAGCGTGGATTGGGGGCATCTGAACTCGCCATCTCTTCTGTGGGGGGCACTATCAATATCGTCACCCAGGCCACGGAGAGAAAGCGAGGTGGTGCGGTGAATTACAGTACGGGAAGGGATAATTTTCACAAAATAACCAGCAGCTATAGCACCGGTCTCAACGAAGGCGGTTGGGGCTTTTCAGCGCTGCTCTCACGAGAACAAGGCGACGGCTATAGTAACGGTACCGGCTTTGTATCGTATTCGTATTTCGTGTCGTTGGGGTACAAACCCAGCGATAAGCACCGATTCAATTTCATGATTTTTGGCGCACCCCAGCACCACGATCAAAACTTTAGGCAGCCTATAGCAACACTGTTGAAATACGGGAAAAAACACAATGGTAATTACGGCTACCGCAACGGCCGGTACCTGACCGAAAGACGAAACTTCTACCACAAACCGGTGGCCAACTTCAACTGGGACTGGAATATGGATAAAAACCTCAGCCTATCCACCGTCTTATATGCCTCCTGGGGCCGCGGTGGCGGTACGGGACCCTACGCAGGCAGGCATGTATATGCGGTGCGAGATGACAAAACAGGGCTGATAGACTGGGGTGCCACAGCTGAGAGAAACCGGGGAATAGCCCCCACCGCAATAGGCGATAAGAAGTACATCGTTGGAAGCAAAGAAAACGGTGCTTACCTACTTCGTTCTTCGATTAACCGCCACAATTGGTATGGCTTGCTCTCTAGTTTAGGCTATGCGCATGCGCACTGGTCGATCGATGGGGGGATGGATTTGAGAACCTATACGGGATACCACTTCAGGGCCGTGAACGACTTTTTGGATTTGAGCGGTTGGCGTGAAAGCACGACTGCCCGTCCCGATGGATTCTACGTGTTTCAGACCTATAAATCCAATGCTTTTGATACACGTGTAAGGGCTAGCGATCGGATCAACTACGATTACAAAGAACAGATCGATTACGGCGGTTTGTTCGGCCAGGTGGAGTATAGCGATGATGTGTTCTCCGCTTTCATCCAGGTTGCGGGGTCCAACCAAAGTCACGTGAGATGGGATTACGCCAACTACCTAACCCCCGATGCGCAAAAATCCGATCGCATAGACAATTGGGGCGGTGATGTAAAAGGCGGCTTACACGTTAAGCTGGGAAACCGACACAGCGTATTTGCCAATGTGGGATACTACGCTCGTCAACCCTTTCAAGACAACCTATTTCTGAACTACAAAAACGATGTCAATCCCTTGGCGAATAATGAAAAGATCACCGGCATGGAGTTGGGCTATCGATTCAAAGGCTCGCATTTCGGCGTTGACGTAAACCTATACAACACGATTTGGGCTGACAGAACCATCACCAAAGGATTCTACAACCATGAAGTCGAATCGGAAGGCGGTTTGAGGAAAAAGACCGATGGGTTTACCAACGAATCGGGCATTAGGGAAATCCACCGGGGGGCAGAGGTCGACTTGAGGGCTTACCCCACACCCGGCTTAATCCTTAAGGGGTTTTTCTCATACGGGGATTGGAAGTATGATGAAAATGTGCAGAGTCAGACCTTTGATGCGGATTTAAAGCCGGTAAAACCCATCGACAGGGGGGGGAGCGTAATCGATGACAACACCCTTTACTTGGCGGACAAAAAAGTGCCCAATGCCGCGCAACTCACCTTGGGTATGGGACTCGACTACAATATTTTCAAAGGGTTGCACGCCTTGGCCAACTGGAAATACAACGGGGATTTGTACGCCGATTACAGACCTTCCGACTTCCTGGGTGCAGGGAATAAAAATAAAACGCAGATTAAACTACCCGACTACAATATAATGGACGCTGGGTTGTATTACGACCTTCCACTAAGCGATGGAAGGTCTTTGACCTTTCGACTCAACATAGACAACCTATGGGATGTATCTTATTTCTCCAATATGTCGGGGAACAATCCGGTGGGAACCAGTGAAGGAACGCTGACCACATACAAAGGCATAGATGTGAGCAATCGCGTATACTGGGGCCTGGGCCGCAGGTGGAGCGCGGGGGTATCCTTCCGGTTTTAAGCAGGCGATTTTAGCGCACCGGCGTTTGGCCATATTATCGCATCTCTGTCCGCATAGGTGCTATGAGTTTTTAAACGATTCGGAAGGCTATAAAACAAGGGTCATTAGACCGGATAGAAAATTTAATACCGTTAGCATCATTAATTTGGGCAGTCTAATCGGTTGGGGAGTCGATGCGGCAACCGGCGCTTTAATGAAGTACGGTAAAAAGGGATACGACATAGCGCTAGAAAAAGATAACCGCACTTCGCTAAACAATCCAACAAAAATTGATATCGATACGAAGGGCAGATTGGTAGATGTTTACTACATAATAGGAGAATAAAAACCCCATGACGTATAGTTAATGAAGGATAAGTACCGGATTTAAGACGCTTTGAGTATTTTAAAATCCGATCTGACTCAAAAGGTATAGCAATTGAAATTCACCACTACCCATATACAAGGCTGTTGTATATTACGACATATAGGCCGTCATTGTATCTTTGTGCTGTACCGAGGGTTTTGTCGCTTTTATCCAATCGCCCGATTTTGAATTGTCGTCACTCGAATCCTTGCCAGCAGGCAGCATCTTAGCATGGCTTTTCCGCAAAGTGACCACCCCGTAATAAACGATAAACGAGGCGAATAAAAAGACAAATGTTTGGATTGCGATATTTTCGCTCGATCCGACGGCATGCGCATCCCTGCCAAACAGGGTAACTGAGTAATAGCCGCGCACGTCTATCGCATAAACCAGTAACAAATGAGTTTGGGTGTAGAAGAGCAGGCTCAAACCGATGTTTGAAAAGACGCACCCAAAATCGATATGGTGAAAAAATGGATTGTCGGCAGGTACATAGACCGCTTTATATAGAAACAATACGCTGAGCATCATACTGCAAACGAGTGCGGTGAGCCATACGCCTTTTCACTGTGGGATCATTTTTAACTTTAAGGTTATACGAGCTTAAGGCTAAGACAAATATATAAAAACGCTTACCGCTGATGTACCGTTTGGTCAAATGCCCGACTCCAACAGATCGACGACTTATATTTTCCTCTTATTGCCATATAGCCCCGTGCATTACTCTTTTATTGGGAATGGCCGCTGAAGCCCACCAGATTAGTTGGGAATGGCTATTAAAATATTATATTTGTCTATCGATCACAGATGAAGAAGGAATTTGGAAAATATTTGCTCGATGTATTTAAGCCGATCTTAGAGGCGTGGATGGGTTTATCGGTATCCGTAATCGTTTTAATTTTAGGATTAAATTTGCTGAAAAAGAGGCGGAAAAATGGAATTTTTATACAGGGGTATTTTTTGCTTAGAAAAGAAGTGAATTAACCCCTGCTCATGCTACTATTCCTATGGGCCGTCTTTTGGCGTTGTGCGTGCGGCTGAGATCCCACTGATATAAGCCCTTGTGACTTTTGTGTGCGGGGGCAATACCATGTCGGTGAATTTTTGACAAGTATGGCTATCGGAATTCGATGGGCTTAGCAGTCACAGTTGAAGTGCGAATAACCCGCTTTTTTCTATCGATTATGCGAATTAGTAGCCTACTCATCCTGAGCTGAGGAAATCTCAATGCGAGTAAGAGGTGTATTACACCTATAGTTAGACCGATTCTGCTGGAGAGGTAGAAGCATACAATAAGGAGAAATAGCAATATCCGCCATACTTCTTTAGTCAGCTCTTTCATCACAACTCGTTTCATTTAATTGATTAACTAATTACAATCTACAGATTTATACCAGTAAGCGAGCATAACAGCCGCAGCACAAGCGTCATCGAGTTCTTATTAACTAAATCAAACTTTTGCAAGCTAACAATTTATACCTAGCGTGTCAAGTTTATGCTGAGTTTTAACTTTACCAACTCGATGGGGAAGTCATGGAAATAAGGATGACGAAATGGAGATTTGGCGACTTGTAAATGACTATCAAAATGATAACTTTGCCCAGCAGTCATAGCTAAGTATCGCATTATGTATGATTTTTTCCGTCATTTACACAGCGGTTGGGCCTATGGGGTCCTGCTGCTAACCCTTGTGGGATTCGCTTATTTTTTGGTGCAATTCTTCCGCAAAACCCCCCTGGCTGATACAGCTAGAAAGGTGGCATTGCTCAGCATGACAGCCATACACATTCAGTTTTTGATCGGCTTGATCCTATATGTGCGCTCCCCTATTGTACACAGCGCCTTTCAGCATTTTGGGGCTGCGATGAAAGACGATCAATCGCGATTGATCGCCCTAGAACACCCCCTAGCGATGATAGCGGCTGTTGTACTCGCAACGATCGCTTACCGAATCGTCAAGAGAAAGGCCCAGCGCAATAAACCCGTGAGTACGGGCGTGGTGGTGCTATTCTTACTAATTTTTCTCACCATCCTCAGCCGCATTCCGTGGGAGCTGTGGTTTTCGTAATGCGCACATTTGCCGAAGCAAACCCCATTTTCAAATACCTGAATTCCGCTGATAGATAACGCTATGGCTATTTCACCTGCTCAATCAGGTATAGGTACACGGGAAAGTGATCCGAATACCCCCCCTGGTAGCGTCCCCGGACATAGGTGCGATAGGGATAACCCTTGAAAGCAGCCGCAGGCGTTATCAGGTATTTTTTATTGTATACAGCCGCTTTATAAAACCGATAGGTGCTGTAATCCCTGCCCAAGAGTTCAGGCGTTACAATCATTTGATCGAATAGATTCCAGCTGTCGCGCCAGGCTATGGTACCCAAACCGCGTTGGTACATGGCTTCCATGGGATTGTACAATTTGTCGTTTTGGATCGCGGCCCGCTTCTTACCCAGGGCACCCAGGCCTTTGACAATACTGGGATCGGTGGGGTCATCATTGAAATCGCCCATGATGACGATTTTGGGATTGGAGTCTAAAAGCTGGATATCCGGGATGATTCGATCCTTTATCAGCGCGGCTGCTTTCATCCGAAAGGGCCGGCTGCGCGCTTCACCGCCGTATCGGCTGGGCCAGTGGTTGACGAGCAAATAAATCGACTCCCCATCCAGTTCGCCGCCCACCAAAAGTATGTCGCGCGTATACTTCCGATTTTTCTTTTCATCGAACAGATAAAGGGTATAGGACTTTGTAAATGCAGGTACAAAACGGGTTTTCCGATAGAGTAAGGCGACATCGATTCCACGGGGATCGAAGGAATTAAAATGGATTTTCCCGTAGTGATAGGGTTTTAACGCTTCAGCCTGGATTAAGTCGTTCAACACATTTTTGTTTTCCACCTCGGCCAGGCCTATGAGGACGGGTGCCGTATGTGCCAGGTCGCGACCGATGGCTGCCAGGGTTTGGGATATGTGATCGATCTTTTGCGCATAGCGCGCAGCCGTGTATCGATACCTGCCAGAAGGGGTAAAATCCAAATCCATGGTCTGGCGCAGCACTTTTATCCCGGCTAAGTTTTTAAATGAATAGGACTTTTTCAAAAAAGGCGTTCTCCTCGCCAATGCACTACTCGCTGGAATACTCCGGTGAAAAAGGGGATCCCCCCGCCGCCTTGTGCCATCGATATAATCTACCGAAGGGATGGTATCGAAGAGGTTTTCCACATTGTAAAAAGCAAGTGTAGCGATCCGGTAGGGCCGTTTTTGTGAAAAACCAATGGAGACAAAAAGCGTACAGAGCAAAGAAAGTATGGGCTTTTTCACCGATGTAGGTATTCGAGTTGTTTTTTAGACGAAATGTTACAGGTCGATCGATCTCAGTAAAGTTACGTACACAATTTACGATATAAAAGGCGTATATTTACCCTACCGTCTTTTTAACAGCTCAAACCCCTGCAAACCCATGTCTTGTCGCACTGCTTTCCGACCCGTAAAAGCGAGCTGTACGGCAGCTGTATTCGCAGCGATCTTTCCCACCGTAAACGCACAGCAAACCGGTGAACTATCCGGCCGTGCCGTCGACGGGCACAAAGGCATAGCCGATGTGAAGGTGCAAATTTTAGAATTGGCCTCATCGACCCTTTCCGATGAAAATGGGCATTTCGTTTTAAAAAATATTCCCTATGGCAAATACACGTTGATATTAAACGGAGATGGTTTTGCGCCTGAGCAGCGGACAATAAACTTAAGCACCCCAGCGCGACGCTTGGGCGACATCGGGCTCCTGCGCTCGATGTCGCTACCGACAGCTGGTTACATAAGGCTTTCCGATGATGATTTATCGGCTGATAAAGCGGATAACCAAACGGTTTCCGCCCTGCTCCAGGCTTCGCGCGACATCTTTTTGCGCACGGCAGCTTACCAGTTTCGCCCCTATTGGTTTGCCGTTCGCGGCTACGATTCCCGATTCAACACCGTTTTATTGAATGGCGTGGTGATGAATAACGCTTATGACGGCCGCCCCAACTGGACGAGTTGGGGCGGATTAAATGACGTGACACGGCATCCCGAAGAGATAAAATACGCCTTGCAACCCTCGGACTACACGTTTTCCGGCCCGGGGTCGGTAACCGCTATCGACACGCGGGCGACGAACTATCCCGAGCAGCTAAGCCTGCGCTTTTCCATATCTGACTACGCGTACCGCCATCGCGCGATGGCGACCTACAGCTCCGGTTTGCTGAAAGGCGGATGGGCGCTCATCTTTTCCGGTTCGCACCGCTGGGCCCAGTCGGGCAACATCGAGGGAACTTCATATAATGCATGGGCGTATTTCCTGGGTCTCGAGAAGCGGTTTACAGTGAGCCACAGTTTAAACCTATCCGCGATGGGCTCGCCCACCAAACGCTCGGGCAATAGCCCCAATACTCGGGAAGTATGCGATTTAAAAGGGAAGAGATATAACGCCTACTGGGGCTGGCAAGGCGGTAGCAAACGAAACGCGCGCATGCGAGATGAGAATGAGCCCATTCTCCAGCTGACCGATTATTGGAGCCCTTCAAAAAAATGGAAGTGGATGAATACCCTGTCCTACCAGTTTGGATACGAGGGCCGAAGTCGCTTGCAAGCCTACAAAGCACCGAATCCCGCACCGACCTATTACCGCAATATGCCGAGTTATTTTCTATCTGTAGGAAACCCGCGTGCAGCGGAGGCCGCCAGCGCGCGCTTTTTATATGACGCGCGCTATGCACAAATCGATTGGCGTACGCTATACCGAAGAAACCACCGCAATTGGCAGACGGTTATCGGCCCAAATGGCCGGCTGGGTGCGGTTCAGACCGGACGCCAAGCGGCTTATTACCTAGCCGAGGATCGGCGAGATGTTGAAAACTACAATTGGAATTCCCGTATTTCATATGAGATCAGCGAGCCGCTCAGTTTACAAGCCGGGTTTTCGCAGCGCTATATGCGATTGGAAAGCTATCGAAGAGCCGCCGATTTGTTGGGTGCCGATTTCATTTTGGATAAAGATGCTTATGCCGATACCCCCCAAGAGGCGGACAACGATTTGCACAGGCCCAATCGAATCGTCTTTAAAAACGACAAGATGGCCTACGACTACGTCATTCACCATGCTGAATCCAGCGCGTTTGCCAAGCTGAGCGCTAGGCTTCACCGCTGGGATTTGTTCCTGAGCACAACGGCATCCCACACGCATATGAATCGCGTCGGAAACTATCAAAACGGGCGTTATCCAAACCGGTCTGCCGGGTTGAGCCAAACGATCCGCTTTACCAATTACGGCCTAAAGGGCGGCATTATGCTAAAGCTTGATGGACGGAATTACGCAACAGCGGTGGGCTTATATCAAACCCTAGCCCCCACCCCAGGGCAAAGTTTTGCCAATGCGCGAAACAACGACCTCGTTACGCCCAACTTGCAATCCACCCGAGTGCAGAGCGGAAACCTGAGCTACGACTACCGCTCGCCTGCTGTACAGGCAAAAGCCTCTTTGTACTACACGAAATTTCAAAATCGAGTGGCCATCAATCGATATTATGTGCAAGGGCTTGCGGGCTTTAGCGATTTTGTCACCGCAGTCATGCCCGATTTGGAAACGCAACACCTGGGATTCGAGGCCGGTGTGAAAGTTGCGCTTTCGGCCTTGTTTTCCGCTTCATTTGTAGCCTCAGTCGGGCAATACACCTACGCCAATACGCCCGAGCTGTATCTGATATCCGATTCCGTGAAAGGCTTTCAGGAACGAGGAAAGGCATACCTCAAAAACTACAAACTGAGCGGTACGCCTCAGCGAGCCTACGCCCTGGGCTTTGCCTATCAATCGGCTGCGCATGGGTGGGCAGGTGTTTTTGGCAACTATTTGACAAATAGTTATCTAGCCATTGCGCCTGCATTGCGTACCCGTGCGTTTGTCATCGATCCTTCAACCCAACTGCCCTACAGAGATTTGAGCGATGCGGCGCTTAAAAAATTGCTGAGACAAGAAAAATTTCCCAATGCCTTTATGCTCGATTTCAACGCTGGAAAAACTTGGCGGTTTCGGGATTGTTACCTCGGGATCACCTTATCCGTACACAATGTGCTCAACAACCAAAATTATAGAACAGGCGGCTTTGAAAGCGCACGAGATGCGAATTACCGATCCCGCATTGCGGACCAAGGGCGACGGCATCCCGTATTCGGCACCAAATATTGGTATGGCCGAGGCACTGCTTTCTTCTTAAACGCATTTATCCGGTTGCAAAACCCGGGGCGACACGTGAGATAGATGAACACGTAGAGAAATCGATGGCTGATGCGATTGCAATGGCGCGTTAGCAGGATAAAAGTCACGGCTGGCTTAGGGCTTTTTAGTAGCGTATAAAACGATTACTGTCGGATGTTACGACCTTTTCAAACTACTGCACACAACAGGCAAGGCCAAAAAAATACCCCGCTGTTTACATGGCTAAAAGCGGACCGATACAAAAAGATGAGATCGACTTTTTAAATCATTACAAAAGAGCGAGAAAGTCCTACTTCTCAAGCCCATTCAAAAGGACAAAGGCAAAAAAACAAGCACCCTTCTTAGTTAGACCGACATATCGGACAAACATCAAAGATACCCCCTTTTCGCACCACAGGGATGAACGACAAGAACCGCTTTTCAACCCACCACGCACGGACAAGCACGAGAAAATAAAACCGACTTTACCGCTCTTAAGGGGAAAATACGCCCCGCTTTTTAAACCGTCACAAAGAGATCAAAAACAAAAAATAGTACTGGTCTTTCAGGTTTTTCTCAGTTCGAATATATGATAAAGGTCAGCGGGGCTGATCACAGGGGCAAAACCAAAGAGATAAGACCGGGGGCAGATTCTCCCACAATACTGTAAAAACACCTCCTTTTCAGAACGATTGGGAGACATGACAAAAGATTCAGCCTAGCCGCCCCTGAAACAAATCCCCGGTTCAACCCTTTGGGCCGGAATACGCTTTAATGTAAACCCCATAATAATGGTGTGAGAAAGCGGTCACCCCAGTCTTGCGAAAATCGATTGTCTTCCATATGGCGAGGCGAAAGCGCGGTACCCGTGGAAAAGCATTGTGTGAACTCATTTGTCACAGCTCGTGATAAAAGCCTCCAAAGCCTGTAATTCTCGTTTGCTCATGCTTTGGGTGACCACAAAATTCGTCTGCATAATGCCGTATTGCGCAGGCACAACCAGCGCCTTTGCTCTTCCTTGAAGGA
Source organism: Flavobacteriales bacterium (assembly GCA_036881805.1). Lineage (GTDB taxonomy): Bacteria > Bacteroidota > Bacteroidia > Flavobacteriales > JANQLC01 > JANQLC01. Next base: position 21,556 of record JBAJNK010000083.1, on the reverse strand, counting down.
ATTTGACTAGATCGCCCTTTTTCTCTTTGTAAACTCGTGCGATACGCGCTGCACTCGGTCCGATATGCGGTGCGTTTATCTCGTGGCAAGCTGCACAGCTCCCTTTACCGGCAAACAAACTCCTTCCGAGTTCAATTAATTCAACTGGGGACAGTTGGGCTACCGGTGCTTCCGGTTTGAGCGGCTGATTCCGAGTCACCCCACTTTTGTTTTCTCCTCGTTCTCCTTCCTGTGTGTGGCAGCACGCCAAAGACGCGACGACACCCATGATCAGCATCCGCCTTTTCATCTCTCAAAAACTGTGATCTATACAACTTAAATCAAGTGGTCGCTTCCTGGAGCCACTGTGCTGCTCTTTTCGCAAAATAGGTGGCGATTACTGCAGCACCGGCGCGTTTAAACCCGATCAGGGATTCCATTACCGCCGCTTTTTCGTCCAACCATCCCATTTGCGCGGCAGCTTTGAGCATGCTGTATTCACCGCTGACTTGATAGACGGCCAGCGGTACTTCCAGGCTTTGTTTCAATCGAAAGAGGATATCCAAATAACCCGGCTTGACCATCACGATATCGGCGCCTTCATCGATGTCCAGTCGCGCTTCGCGAAGCGCTTCCCCAGCATTAGCCGGATCCATCTGATAGGTTTTCTTGTCCCCAAAGCCAGGCACGGAATCCAATGCATGGCGAAAAGGCGCGTAAAACGAACTGGCATACTTGGCGCTATAACTCATAATAGCGGTGTCCACAAATCCGTTTGCCTCCAGGGTTTTGCGAATGGCAGCCACCCTGCCATCCATCATGTCCGAGGGCGCCACCCCGTGGGCGCCAGCCCGCGCATGACTCAGTGCCACTTCTGCCAAAACCGCAATGCTCTCATCGTTTACAATATGCCGATCTTTCACTATGCCATCGTGCCCATATGTGGAATAGGCGTCCAGGGCCACATCGGTGAGCACCACCATTTCGGGCTGGGCTTGTCTAACCGTTTGAATGGCACGCTGCATCAATCCCTCCGGGTTAAGCGCTTCTGTGCCTGCATTATCCTTTAGGTCATCCGGTATTTTTACAAAGAGCAAAACGCAACGAATCCCCAGGGTGTACAACACTTGGACCTCCTCGGCCAACACATCCAGCGCGAACCGGTAACAATCGGGCATAAAAGCGATTTCCTCGCGTTTGCTTTCGCCCTCGATCACGAATAAGGGCGCGATAAAATCGGCGGGCCTCATATGGTTTTCAGCGACTAGATCGCGCAGGGCCGGCGTGGTGCGCAAACGCCTCAAACGGGTGGTTGCAAACATGTGTATTTGTCTTTATAGAAGCACGCTGCAAATGTACAAATCCGCATGCGTAAAATTGGCGAGGTCAATACGTCGATTCAAAAATGCCACTAGACCCATTCTCTGGGCTTTTTGAGCACTTGTACCAGCTTTTGTTCATCGGAATTCGGCGGGGGATTGCAATTATAGCGCCACTGTACATAAGGGGGTAAACTCATCAAGATGCTCTCCGTCCGACCCTGGGTCTTCAGGCCGAAAAGGGTTCCCCTGTCGTACACCAGGTTGTACTCTGCGTAGCGCCCACGTCGGATCGCTTGCCAATCGCGGTGCTGCTTTGAATATTCGGTGCCTTTTCGCCTTTGGACGATGGGTAGGTAACTCGTTAGAAAACGATCGCCCAGCTCGGTGACAAAAGCGTATCCATCCGCTATGGAAAACGCTTGGGTGGGGCGCAGGTAATCAAAAAACAAACCACCTATGCCCCGCGCCTCGTCTCGGTGTGCGATCCAAAAGTACGCATCGCAGTCCCTTTTGTAGCGGGCATAAAAATCCGGATGGAATTTATCGCAACTGCGCTTGCAAACGCTGTGAAAGTGCCGGGCATCCGCCTCGAATAAATAGTAAGGCGTCAAATCCTGTCCACCGCCAAACCATTGGTCGACCGCTTTACCATCCGAATCGTATAGCTCAAAATACCGCCAATTGGCATGTGTGGTCGGCACAAAGGGATTTTGGGGATGAACGACCAGAGATAAGCCGCAGGCGGAGAACCGGGTCCCTGCCACCTCGAATTTCTCGCGCATGGAATCGGGCAGGACGCCGTGCACCGCAGAAATGTTGACCCCGGCTTTTTCAAAAACGCGGCCGTCGCTCATGACACGCGTGCGACCGCCGCCACCTCCGGGGCGTTCCCAGATATCCGATTCAAACCGCGCGCCACCGTCTTCCCGTGCCAGTGCCGCACATATATCGTCCTGCAAGCGTCTTATATACCGGTAGAATTTTTCGCGCATCGGATGATTCATGGCCGATTGGGGTATTCCTTTACGGCATCTACAAAAGCCCTGGCGTGATCTACGGGGACCTTGGGCAAGATACCGTGCCCGAGGTTTGCGATGTAGCGATCTGTCCCAAAGCGGTCGATCATCTCCCCGACGTCCTTTTTAATTTTTGGGATGGGGGACAGCAAGCGCGCCGGATCGTAATTTCCCTGTATCGCTTTTCGGTTTCCCGTCAAGGCCCGCCCCAACTCGGGGGATACCGTCCAATCCAATCCGATAGCCGTCGCATTGGAGTCGGCCATTTCACCGTATGCAAACCAACAACCCTTGCCGAATACGATCACCGGTACTTCATCCTTTAAAGCCTCGATAATCGGGTTGATATACGGCCACGAGAATTGCCTGTAATCCCCTGGGCTTAACAAACCACCCCAGCTGTCGAATATTTGGACGACATCTGCGCCTGCTTTTACCTGCTCTCTTAGGTAGCGAATCGTGGTATCGGTAATTTTTTGCAGCAGAACATGTGCGGCTTTGGGCTGTGAAAAACAAAATCCTTTTGCCACATCAAAGGTCTTGGATCCCTTGCCTTCCACCACGTAGCACAATAGGGTCCAAGGGGAACCGGCAAAGCCGATGAGGGGCACGCGATCACCCAGCGCGTCTTTGGTGAGTTTGATGGCGTCCATCACGTAGCTCAGGGATTCTCCCACATCGGGAATCGGCAGCTTCTCAACAGCCGAAGCACTGCGAATGGGGTTGGGTACCCAGGGTCCTGAGCCGGGCTTCATCTGCACCTGAATACGCATCGCCTGGGGGACGACCAGAATATCTGAAAATAAAATGGCCGCATCTACGCCGAGCTGATCCACGGGCATCAGGGTGATCTCTGTGACGAGTTCGGGGGTTTGGCAACGGGTAAAAAAGTCGTATTTGGCGCTCAATTTCATAAAATCCGGCAAATACCGCCCGGCTTGTCGCATGATCCAAACCGGCGGGCGGCTCGGGGTTTCGCCCCCTAGGGTGCGTAGGAATAAATCGTTTTTATAACGTCCCATATCAGTTCTTCTCACAAAATTTGGCCATGTCATCATTGGAACCGAATACGATTAGGATGTCGTCGGCCTTTAGCCTCGTATTGCGATTGGGCATGTTTTGTACCTTTCGCTTGGTGACTTCACGCCCCAGCAAGTCCTTTTCTGTGACCCAACTCAATACGCCTATGATATTGAGGTTGTACGCATCTCTAAAATTCAATTCTCCCAGTGTCTTGCCATCGAATGAAGGCTTGGATTGGATCTCCGAGATGGTGTAATCCCCTCCGATTTCAAAAGAATTAATCGCGTTCTTGAGATTGATCTTTTTCGTCAAGCGGTCAGCCGCTTCTTTTTCAGGGTGGACGACATCTTCAATTCCCATCGCCTCGAGTACGTTGTCGTGTATGGGCGATAACGAACGGGCTATAATTTTGGTGGTGGTCAGCTTTTTGAGGATGGCACTGGTGATGATGGCTGCCCCTTCGTCTTCCCCAATGGCTACGATGGCCACATCGGTATCTTTGAGCGGGATAGCTGAATAGGCCAACTCATTGGTGGAATCCAATTGTATGGCATAGGTGATTTTATCTTTCAACAAATTTACCCGATCCATCCTTATGTCGATGCCGATTACCTCGTTTCCCGACTCTGTGAGACTCAACGCAAGGGATTGACCAAAATTTCCCAAACCAAAAATGATGATTTTCACCGTTGTACGATTTAGTTGATTAAGATATTTTCCTCCGGATACCGGTAGAATTTGGTTTGCGCTTGACGCAAAACCGCTATCAATATATTTAGAAAGCCCACCCTACCGATCAGCATCACAGCGATGAGGACATACTTACTCGTCTCGCAAAGCGATGCGGTGATCCCCAAGCTAAGCCCTACCGTCCCATAAGCAGAGAAGCACTCGAAAACGATGCTGATCAGGTTTTTGCCCGGTTCGAAGAGCAATAACAAAAGGATTGCTATTCCAATGACGATGAGCGAAACACATATAATGGCAAATGCCCGGTTTACCGTAGTACCGGAAATCTCTCGCCTGCCGAGTTCGATGTGACTTTTCCCCCGCGCTATGGCGAATATGTTAAGCCCAGCAATGGCAAATGTACTGGTTTTTATACCCCCACCTGTAGAAGCGGGTGAGGCGCCAATCCACATCAACAAGATGACAAACAGTAGGGTCGAGGCGTTTAAGCTGGCGAAATCAATGGTGCTAAAACCAGCTGTACGCGGGGTAACCGAACAAAACATAGCCGTGGTAAACTTTCCAAACCAGCTGTCGTGTGCCACCAATACGTTGGTCCTTTCGGCTAGGTAGATATAGGCAAAGCCCAACAAGAGGAGTGCTGAAGTCGTGTAGAGTACAATTTGGGTATTGCGTGTGATAACCCGCTTGACAAAAACCTTTTTGCGCTTCCCACCAAAAATATTTTTCAGATAAGTCTCGAAATAGGTATAGGCGTTCGATGCGATTCCATAGCCCAAGCCCCCAAAGACGACCAATGCCATAATCAGCCATTGCACGAGGTAATTGTAGCGCAAGGTATGGGCGTACAAACCTTGTGAGGAGGTGGAAAACCCAGCGTTGCAATACGCTGAAATCGCATGAAAAACGGAGAAAAAGGCTTTGTTTGCAATGCTGGGATCGCCGATTACCGAATCGAAGATAAAAAAGGCGCCTATCAACTCGACGCTCAAGGTGAACACCACGATACGCATGGCCATTTTCAATACTTCGTTTACGTTGTCCTTGGAGATAAAATCTTTTGTGTACAAAGCCTCTTTAAAGGAACTCGTCTTAAAAAAGTAAGCGAAAAAAGATGTGAAAGTCAAGATTCCCAAGCCCCCCAATTGTATGAGGACCAAGATAATGGTCTGGCCCAAAACCGTAAAATCCTTGGCGGTATCCAAAACGATCAATCCGGTCACGCATACGGCGCTGACAGCGGTAAACAAAGCATCGGTAAAACGAATGCCGTGTACGGTCGCCTTGGGCAACATCAACAACAGGGCACCGGTAAAGGCCAAGATCAAGAAACTGCCCACAAACAGGGTCGCCGGGTTGACGGAAACCGAGTACATATAACTGACGAGGGTCACCAGGCGAACGACAAAATAAAAGAGTAAACCGATTTCCAGGACGTGTCTTGAAATATCGGGGCCTTGGGCGAGGTATAGGATTGGCGAAAGCAATGCGGTAAGGCTGAGAATCACGATGCTGATAAGTATAAAGGTGCGCATGGCGCGCCCATGCCTGAGCACGTACTTCAATATATTGCACGTCGATAAAACAAGTGTGAGCACAAATAAGACGCCTGGCTCCAAAAGTCTGATCTCATCGCCTACTGTAAAGCCAAAATCAAAAATCAGAAAGCTGAGGGTAAAAATGTCTATGAGCCAATAGGGAATTCCATTTGAAAATCTTGTACGCAAAGCCTATTCCTTTTTAGAAAAGTGCGGCGCAAAGTTACCCAAACTTCAAAAAACCAAATGAGACTCTTAGAAAAAGAATGCGCTGTTTTATTTTTCGCTTTTCCTTTTTTTATGGAAATTTGGACTGTAATCTTTAATCACGCACCGTTATGAAATACCTGAACACCCGATTGTTCACCGCGTTGATAGGCCTGGTATGCCTCACGGCGAGCGCACAAGAAAAAAAATCTATTTACGACCCACACGAATTGTGGAATCCGCTCTTTTATCCACACGGCGGAAACGAATTTCGAAGCGCAGCGGGCAAGCCGGGACCCGGTTATTGGCAAAACCGCGCAGACTATAAAATTACAGCTGCACTCGACACGCTGAACCACACGGTAGCAGGCCTGGTAAAAATACGTTACAAAAACAATAGCCCAGACGACTTGCATTTCCTATGGCTGCAACTCGACCAAGATATATACCGAAGGGATTCGCGCGCGACAGCGACGACGCCAGTCACAGGGGGGCGATTTGCAAACGAAGACTTCACTCAGGGATACGCGCTCAGCTATGTAAAGGTCAATGGCAAAGCAGTCGATTATATCGTAAACGATACGCGCATGCGCGTTCAACTGACCAAGCCCCTATCGGCAAAGGGTGGAGTCGCCAAGCTGGAAATCCAATTCCGGTTTACAGTCCCCGAAAAGGGAAGCGATCGCATGGGACGTCTAACCACTCCAAGCGGGGAAATCTACCAAATTGGGCAATGGTATCCGAGGATGTGTGTGTATGATGATGTAAGGGGTTGGAACACCATGCCTTATTTGGGAGCCGGTGAATTTTACCTCGAGTACGGCGACATCGAATACCGCATTAACGCGCCGGCCGATATGATCGTAGTCGGATCCGGTATACTCCAGAATCCCAAACAGGTCCTGACGAGCACTGAACGAGAACGGCTGAGCAAAGCCTGGAAGAGCGATCAAACCGTCACGATTCGCAGTGCCGGCGAGGTAGGAGATCCCAAATCGCGGCCGCAAAGCGGTGCGCTAACCTGGCGGTTTAGATGCAGACAAACCCGTGATGTAGCCTGGGCCGCTTCTCAAGCCTTTATCTGGGATGCGGCAAAAATGGATCTGCCCGACGGTGCGCCGGGCCTGGCCCAGTCGTTGTACCCCGTAGAGAGTCAGCCCGCCTGGAATCGCGCGACCGAATACGCAAAGCACAGTATCGAGTTTTATTCCGATTACCTGTACCCCTATACCTATACCGTAGCGACCAATGTGGCGGGTCGGGTCGGCGGCATGGAGTATCCAGGTATCGTCTTCTGCGACTATAAAGGTGCGGGCGAACAATTGTGGTTTACCACCACCCATGAATTCGGACACAATTGGTTTCCCATGATCGTCGGGAGTGACGAGCGGAGATATTTCTGGATGGACGAAGGCTTTAATACCTTTATGAACGGCTTGTGCACCGCTGATTTTAACGGGGGAGCGTACGACACACCAGCCAAAGACTATGTAGTGGATTATTGTTTCAATCCCCATCGGGAGTCCACGATGACGATTCCCGATGTGCAGCGCGTGCAAAACCTGGCTGCCGATGCCTATTACAAGCCCGCTATGGGACTTCGCGTATTGCGAGATGTAATCCTGGGCAAAGACCGATTCGATTACGCCTTTAAAACCTATGTACACCGCTGGGCTTTTAAGCACCCGAAGCCTTGGGACTTCTTTCACAGCATGGAAAATGCAGCCGGCGAAGACCTAGATTGGTTCTGGCGGGAGTGGTTTTTCAAAAATTACAAGCTCGATCAGGCCGTGAAAAGCGTGCATTATATCGATGGTGATCCGACAAAGGGGGCCTTGATAACGGTGGAAAACCGAGATCAAATGGCCTTGCCGGTCATCGCAAAAATCACCGAATCCAATGGGAAAACCGGTGTGATAAAACTGCCGGTGGAAATTTGGCAAAAGGGCGACACCTGGACTTTCCGATACGATTCCCATTCGAATATCGAGCGGGTAGCGCTAGATCCCGAACACCGATTGCCCGACATAAATCCGGACAACAACACGTGGGTATCGGCTCCTGAAAAAAACCGGAAATAGGCAAAACCCGGATCCATGCGAATCGAAGGAGAAAAAGGAGCGAATTCCGCGGCAAAGCGTACGATTCTTTACAGCGACTACCGTTTGGTTCAGGGTATTTTATTTCCCTTTCACATGCATATAGGGGCGAATTTGGAGGTAAGCGTTGCGGAGATAAAGGGACAAATAAAGCGCATCCCGTGGTAAACTCGCCATTGGCTTATCAGGTCGCCGGAAAGGGCAAGCCTTTGGTGTTGCTGCACGGCTTTTTAGAGAATCGGCATATCTGGGATAAATGGGCAGCCCAGCTCGGACAAAAAGGGGTAAAATGCCTTTTAATCGATTTGCCGGGTCACGGCGAAAGCCCGGTTTTGCGGCATACCCACAGCATGGAATTTATGGCCGATGCGGTGATTGCGGTTACGCGAGGCCTCGATCAGCCGAATTTCTCTATCGTAGGGCACAGCATGGGCGGCTATGTGGCACTGGCACTAGCGCAAAAATATCCAGAAGTCCCCGACGCCTTGATTTTGCTAAACAGCCACTCGCTGTACAGCTCGCCGAGGCCAATCCCAAGAGGTTTATCAAAAATGCGCTGCCCCCTTTTTTTTCAGCTGAAAACCAAATCGCGCTGAAGGCGGAAATCCACGCGCTTTACCAATCGGTAAAAGACACCCCTGTAAAGGGTATAGTCGCCGCTTTGCGCGGTATGCGTATGCGACCCGACCGATCCGAGGTGCTCACCGAAGAAAATTTCCCCAAATTGGTCGTACTGGGAGAAAAGGATAAGGCTATCGACATGCCAGCCTTCGAGCGCACGCTAAAAAAAGCCAAAGATACCGAAACCTTGTGCTTTCCGGGCGGGCACATGGGCTTTTTAGAAGATGAAGCCACCATTCTGAAATCCATCGAATCCTTTTTGCTCAAAAAGGGTAGCCCCAACAAAAGAAGCGATTTGTCTCCCCGGTGAGCTGTGCATGGCAAACCGATGGGTTCCCAAGAGAAAGGGTCGATTCGCGCTTTGAGTTGTATAGAGCAGACTAAAAATCAGCACAGCTGATTCGGTTTTTCCACCAAAGAGAAGCCCAAATTTTTTAAGCATAGAGCGGATTATTTTTTAATCCGGGCACTTTGACTAGTACCGGTAATAATCGGGCTTAAAGGGACCCCGAACCGGAACCTGGATGTAGGCCGCTTGTGCTGGGGTGAGCGTTTCCAGCGCTGCCCCCAATTTTTTAAGGTGTAGTTCGGCTACTCTTTCGTCCAAATGCTTGGGCAGCATATACACCTCATTTCGGTATTGATCGCTGTGATTCCAGAGCTCGATTTGCGCTAGGATTTGGTTGGCAAAGGAATGGCTCATCACAAAGCTCGGGTGTCCCGTAGCCAAAGCCAAATTGACCAATCGCCCTTCGGCGAGCAGGATGATATCCTTCCCATCGAGGTGGTACTTATCCACTTGGGGTTTGATCGCCACCCGGGTATGCCCGTAATTTTCTCTCAACCACTTCACGTCGATCTCATTGTCAAAATGACCGATATTGCACACGACGGTTTTGTCTTTCATCTTTTCAAAGTGGCGGCGCACCAGAATATCCCGGTTTCCCGTGGTGGTAATTGCGATATCCGCTTTTCCAATGACATCGTCCATCCGCTTGACTTCGTAACCATCCATAACCGCTTGCAAGGCGCATATGGGATCGATCTCCGTGACGGTTACAATGGCACCTGCACCCCGAAATGAAGCGGCTGTACCTTTGCCCACGTCGCCGTAACCCGCTACGACTACGCGTTTTCCGGCGATCATCAAGTCCGTGGCCCGGCGAATGGCGTCTACCGCACTCTCGCGGCAACCGTATTTGTTGTCGAATTTTGACTTGGTAACCGAATCGTTCACATTGATGGCCGGCAGGGGTAGTGTTCCCTTTTTCATCCGCTCGTACAAACGGTGCACACCGGTAGTGGTCTCTTCCGAAATGCCCTTGATGCCGGGGATTAATTCGGGATACCGATCCAAAACCAGATGGGTCAAATCCCCCCCATCGTCTAAGATCATATTTAGGGGCTCCCCGCCCTCGCCAAAGGACAGGGTTTGCTCGATACACCAATCGAGTTCCGACTCGGTCATCCCCTTCCAGGCGTATACCGGTATGCCCGCCGCCGCAATTGCGGCGGCGGCGTGGTCTTGGGTCGAAAAGATATTGCACGAGCTCCAGCTGACCTCGGCACCCAGGGCGACCAAAGTCTCGATTAAGACCGCCGTTTGGATGGTCATGTGCAAACAGCCGGCAATGCGCCCCCCCCGAAGCGGCTGCTGGGCTGCATATGCTTCCCGTAACGCCATCAATCCGGGCATTTCAGCTTCTGCCAATCCGATTTCCCTTCTACCCCAATCCGATAGGGATATATCGCTGATCTTATAGGGCATGCGAGTTATACCTTTGGTTTGCATAGTTTCGGTTTCTAACTTTGCAAAGTTAAATCTTTTGCCGTGATCTAGGCCATGCCCATCCGCACTCATTTTAAACCCGACACCGATACTGAAATTGCGATTTGGGATGTGACGGAAAGCGAAGTTGCGCTGATGCGCTACTCGAAACCCACCCCAGGGGAATCCGATCGATTAAAAGCGATGTGCGAAAAGCGCAGACGTGAATGGCTCGGCATTCGCTGCTGCTTAAAACATTTGGACATTCGCGAAAAAATTCACTACACGCCCCGCGGAAAACCCTACTTGGAAAGCCGGCGACACATCAGCATTTCACACGCTTGCGGCCAAGTGGCACTCATCGTCAGCCGAGACCAGCGCGTGGGGATCGACATTGAAAAAGTACGCGAAAAAACGGTTGGATTGGCGTCTAAATTTGCAAATGAATCCGAGCAAAAATTTATCCCCGATTGCAAAAAATGGGATTATTTGCACATTATCTGGGGCGCCAAAGAGAGCCTCTACAAAATATGGGGCGGGCAGCGTTTTGTCAGCTTTAGAAACCATATGTTTGTAAAGCCTTTTGCAATAAGTGAAAAAGGGGGGCTCCAATGCCGGGTCAAAGATGAAGTGTCCAGTGAAAACGCCGATGGTTTTTACCGGCGAATCGAAGGTGTTTATGTGGTATACTGCACAGCTGTAGAGAGGTGAAAGCGGTGATCGACTTTTTTATCGCACCTTACGAGCAAGCGAGTTTGTGGAAGGTAATATTGGAAATCACCGCGGCAATTTTTGGTGTGCTAAGCGTTTTTTACGCCATGCGCGAAGACATTAAAGTGTATCCAACCGGTATTGTTTCCACCTCGATTTACATCTACATCACCTACCGGGCAGTCCTTTACGGGGACGCGTTGATCAATATGTACTACACGGGTATGAGCCTTTACGGTTGGTATCGATGGACGCATCCCAAAGAAAACCAAAGCGAGGTACCCATTACATACGCTTCTCGAAAAGACTGGATTGTAGTCGGGCTGATCTTCTCGTCGACGCTTTTATTCGTCGTGGCGGTTTATCTCTATTTCCATAAGTTCAACCACTACACCAATTACATCGACACGCTGACCACGGCGCTGTTTTTTGCCGGTATGTGGCTGATGGCTGAGAAGAAAATTGAAAACTGGCACTTTTGGATTTTTGGAAATGTGATCTCCGTCCCGCTGTATTTTGTAAAAGGGCTGGGCTTTACGGGTTTGCAGTTTAGCGTTTTTTTAATCTTGGCCCTATACGGCTTAAGGGATTGGAAAGCGATATACAATGCGGAGCGGGTGACATATGCCAACTGAAAAAGATGGCTTTCGTACCGATTCTACCGCGACGAGATTTGAGGTCTATCACAAGCGGAATCCCAAGCTGAAAACCAGCGGTACAGCAGAAAGCCGTACATTCGCTAGCGACAAATGACAGTTCGTGAACCGTGAAGAGCTCATAAACAAGGACCCCCACGGTATAGCCGATGCACTCGAAGGGATGAATCCGCGTGAGCGGACTGTCGCATTTCTACTGTTGCCCGGCGCCTTACAAGCTGCGGTTTTTACTTTTTTAGAAAAGGACTTGCAGGCTGAGTTACTGAAGGGCTTGGGTAATAGAGAGATCGCCGAGGTACTGGAAAATATGTCGCCCGATGACCGAACCGAGTTTTTTGAAGATTTTCCCGACCAATTGATCAAAGATGTCATCAACTTACTCTCGGTGGCGGAACGCCAGGTAGCGCTTACCCTAATCGGATACCGGGAAGATTCGGTCGGTCGTATCATGACGCCCTACTACATACAGGCGCGCAAGAGCTGGACGGTTTCGCGCACGCTGAAGCATGTAAAAAAGTACGGTAGAAAAGCCGAAACGCTCAATTTTATCTATATCGTCGACGGCGATCAAAAGCTCATCGACGACATAAAGATCGGAAAACTCCTACTCGCTGACGACAATGCGAAGTTGGAAAGCCTCATGGATTTTAAATTCGTCGCCGTATCCACTTTGCAAACGCGAGAAGAAGCGACGACGGTGTTCGAAAAGTACGATCGGGCTGCCCTGCCGGTTATCTCTGGCAGCGGTGTTTTGGTCGGCATCGTAACCTTTGACGACATGTTGGATGAAATTGAAAAACGGGATACGGAGGACATTCAAAAATTCGGCGGTCTAGCGGCTTTGGAAATGCCTTATGTAAAGACTTCCCCGTTAAAAATGGTTCAAAAACGAGCGGGTTGGCTCGTCATTCTGTTTTTGAGCGAGATGCTCACCACTTCTGCCATGGGTTATTTTGAGGATGAAATTGAGAGATACCTCGTGCTCACCTTATTTATACCACTCATCATTTCCAGTGGTGGCAACAGCGGTTCACAAGCCGCTACATTGATTATTCGGGCGATGGCCCTGAACGAAGTCAGCTTGCGCGATTGGTGGTTTGTCATGCGAAAGGAGGTCTTATCCGGTCTATTACTCGGTAGCCTGCTCGGTTTTATGGGTTTTATTCGCATTGCGATTTGGCAAAAATCAGGCCTCCACGATTACGGATCCCACTGGACTTTAGTCGGGTTGACCGTAGGCGTATCCCTGGTGGGTATCGTTCTGTGGGGTACTTTAACCGGCAGTATGGTCCCGTTTGTCTTGAAGAAGCTCAAACTCGACCCCGCTACTTCTTCAGCCCCCTTTGTAGCGACCTTAGTCGATGTCACCGGATTGGTCATCTACTTTACCATTGCGGCTTTGTTTTTAAGCGGCGAGCTGCTGTAGGCCCTAGGAAAGAGATGCGCAGAAAAAATAAGCGCCTATTCAAACTGCCAAAACGGAACAAATGCAAAAAATCACCACCTCGGTTTTTCAAAACCGATACGCGGGATAAGGGCAAAACCCCGTTTTCAGGCCGAGCGCACCTTTTCAGACCACCCACCACATGGGATGCGTACCAAAAAATAAAGCTGACTTTAACCAAAGAATGAGGACATCCCATTCAAACCCGCACAAAAACAAAAAAGCCTTTTTTTTAAGCCGCCGACCGAGAAGGAGAAAAAATATGCCCCGAACAAAGCAGCAGCCGGTTACCACCAATATTTGTCTAGATCCCGCCTATACCGATTGCAGTCTCAGCGCCTGCCTTTTGGCGTATATGTAAAATCCCTATTTTCACAGGCTCACCATTTCTCGCTCAAGGGGAATCCAAAAATCCATCCGCAACTCTTGTCAACCCACAAAAACTTTCGTAAGTTTGCAGCCCCCAATCACGGGGTATCGCATGCAAAACGCAATAGGTAAAGTGGATACGACGAGTTACAAGACGATCTCAGCCAATCGCCAAAGCGTGGATAAGCAATGGGTATTGGTCGATGCTGCGGGGCAAACTTTGGGTCGGCTCGCATCAAAAGTCGCCCGGATCATCCGGGGAAAACACAAACCCAGCTTTACCCCACACGTGGATTGCGGGGACAACGTAGTGGTGATCCATGCTGAAAAGATCCATTTGAGCGGGAATAAGTGGACGGATAAGAAATACATCCGCCACACGGGCTACCCCGGTGGCCAACGCGTCATTTCGGCCGGGCATCTCGCTGAAAAGCACCCGGCACGCATACTGGAGAGAGCGGTGAGCGGTATGTTGCCCAAAAACCGCTTGGGTGCTCGATTATTTAAAAACCTATATGTATATGTAGGCCCGCAACACGACAAGGGGGCGCAAAAGCCCAAACCCATCGATTTAGATACGTTTTAATCTATGTCAGTCATTCACAAAATAGGACGGAGAAAAACAGCTGTAGCGCGTCTCTTCCTCGCAGCGGGAAAAGGGCATATCACCATTAACGATCGCGACTGCAAAGATTATTTTCCCACAGGCGTTTTGCAATACAAAGTGCAACAACCCTTTATTCTGACCGACACCCGTGGAAAATACGATGTGAAAGTAAGTGTAAAGGGAGGGGGATATACCGGACAAGTAGAAGCCGTCCGCCTCGCCATTGTCCGGGCCTTGGTCGCACTCGATGAAAGCCATCGCGAAACCGTAAAACCCGAAGGCTTACTCACCCGTGACCCCAGAATGGTGGAGCGCAAGCGGTACGGACAAAAGAAAGCGCGCAAGAACTTCCAATTCTCCAAACGCTAATTCCAAATGCAGATGCTGCGCATCCCAATCAGTTGCTTAGACCAAGCGTAAATGGAAAGTAAACGAGTAAATACGGCAAGGCCTAGTAAAGCAGAAATCAAGCGATTCCTCGATGCAGCCGTACATTTTGGCCACCTCAAAAGAAAGTGGAATCCCAATATGGCGCCTTACATATTTACGGGACACGACGGCATCCACATCATCGATTTATACAAGACCCGAGTAAAGCTGGATCAGGCTCGGAAAGCCATTGTGCAGATCGCCACTTCGGGCCGGAAAATCCTATACGTGTCCACCAAGAAACAGGCGAAAGAGACGATTGCCGAAAATGCCCAGCGCGTGAATATGCCTTATATCACAGAGCGGTGGCCCGGTGGCATGCTGACCAATTTCGTCACCATTCGCAAAGCGATCAAGAAGATGGCAGCCATCGATCGAATGAAGCGAGATGGCACTTTTGAAACCCTATCTAAAAGAGAACGGTTGCAGGTTGACCGGCAAAGGGAGAAGCTCGAGAAAAACTTGGGCTCCATCGCCGATATGAATCGACTGCCCGCCGCCTTATTCGTGGTCGATATCGTAAAGGAGCGCATTGCTGTGGACGAAGCCCGAAAGTTGAACATTCCCATTTTTGCTATGGTAGATACCAATTCAGACCCCAATTTGGTAACCCATGCGATTCCCGCCAATGATGACGCCTCCAAATCCATCGCGTTGATCGCCGCTGAAATCACAGATGCCATAGCAGAAGGGCTCCGCATTCGCAAAGCGCAAAGAGAAGAACAGGCCGCTGAAACAGCAGCTGCCCAAACCGAAAAGGCTGAAGGCTGAGCGTTTAGCCCCACTCCAAAAAGCACATAAAAAAAGCGATATGCAAACCGATAAAATACCCGCCGCCGATGTCGCCAAACTCAGAAAGATGACCGGTGCGGGTATGATGAACAGCAAAAAAGCCCTTGAACAAGCCCATGGTGATTTTGAGCAAGCAACCGATATATTGCGGAAAAACGGACAAAAAATAGCGGCGAAGCGCGCGGACAGAGATGGGGTCGAAGGCGTGGTGGTCGCCCAAACCAATGGTGGAGAGGCCCTTGGTATTATGCTATCCTTAAACTGCGAGACGGATTTCGTAGCCAAAAACGAAGATTTTATGCGGCTGTCCCGTGATATATTGGACATTGCCGTGCAGAGAAATACGTCGAGCGCAGCGGTGCTGTTGGATGAACAGATCGGCCATATCACCATCCGAGAGAAATTGACCGAGCAAACCGGTGTGATCGGCGAGAGAATTGGGATCGACCACTTTAGTCGATTGGAAGCCCCTTACGTGGGCTATTACATCCATTCCAATGACAAAATCGGTGCTTTAGTGGGCTTGTCTAAGCGCGTTTCCGCTGCGCGAGAAGTCGCTAGAAACATCGCCATGCAAGTGGTCGCCATGAATCCGATCGCCTTAGACGAGAAAGGCGTAAGCGAGGCGGTGGTTGCGCGCGAGCTGGAAATAGGCAAGGAACGGGCTATCAGGGCGGGCAAACCGGCCGAGTTGGCCGCTAGAATCGCGCAAGGGCGCTTGCGTAAATTCCTCAGGGAAAATACTTTGGTCGCTCAAGTCTATATTAAGGACGAGGGATTGACCGTTGAAAAATACCTGCAATCGATCGACGGGGATTTGAAAATCGTCGCTTTCGAGAAAATCGCTTTGGGCTAGCGCAGGGGCCAGGTAGCGGCATACGGTGAAGCCTTAGCGCGAAACCCTTTATATTTGCTCAGTTTTTCCAATATGGTTTACAAGCGGATACTTCTCAAACTCAGCGGCGAGGCCTTGATGGGCAAGAGAGATCACGGCATAGATCCCGAACGCCTAGCAGATTATGCCAGAGATATCAAAGCGGTCGTAGACAAAAAAGTATCCGTTGCCATCACGATTGGTGGGGGAAACATTTTTAGGGGATTGGCCGGTGCTGCCAACGGCATGGATCGCGTGCAAGCCGATTATATGGGCATGCTCGCTACCGTTGTGAACGGATTGGCACTTCAGGCAGCTTTGGAAAACGAAGGGGTTTACACGCGTTTGCTCACCGCCATCAAAATGGACCAGATCGCTGAGCCCTTTATCCGCCGGCGGGCCATTCGACACATGGAAAAGGGACGGGTCGTCATATTTGGTGCCGGTACGGGAAACCCCTATTTCACCACCGACACGGCTGCTGTACTACGTGCCATAGAAGTGGATGCAACAGCCATTTTAAAAGGCACGCGCGTCGATGGCATTTACAGTGCAGACCCCGAGAAAACCCCCGATGCGACTAAGTTCCACTCCATCTCTTTTGATGAATTGTATCGAAAAGGATTAAAGGTAATGGATATGACGGCCATTACCTTGAGCGAAGAAAACAAGCTGCCCATCATCATTTTCGATATGAATAAAAAGGGCAATTTACAAAGGGTAGTTCAAGGTGAAAAAGTCGGAACACTCGTTACGGTTTAATCATTTTACCGCCTTGGAAAGGGCGTATGCGCATGCGTGAAGAGATAGATCTGATTTTAGATCGAGCCGAGACGGCCATGGGTAGTGCCTTGCAGCACCTCGAAAGAGAATTGCTTACCATACGCGCTGGGAAGGCTAGTCCGGCTATGTTGAACAGCGTTTATGTGGACTATTACGGTTCGCGAATGCCCCTTTCACAGGTATCGAATATCCATACGCCCGATGCGCGTACGATTAGCGTTCAACCTTGGGAAAAAAACACATTGGACGAGATTGAGAAAGCGATCAGAGATGCCAATTTGGGATTCAATCCCAATAACGATGGGACACTAATCACCATTAACATTCCGACACTGACAGAAGAGCGCCGCAAAGAGTTGGTCAAGCAAGTGGGGAAAGAAGCTGAAGCGGCAAAGGTGCACATTCGAAAGGCGCGAAAAGCGGCAAAAGATGAAATAAAAGGCTTACTGCAAAGCGGACTCTCAGAAGATATGGGCAAGCGTGCCGAAGCCGCCATTCAAAAACGCACCGATAGACATATCGATCGGGTAGATGCCATTTTTACGCGTAAGGAATCCGATATTATGAAAGTATAAGGGGGAGCCTTTGCGCTGTCTTTGCTCGTTATACCGATACTTTACACCCATCTCCCCGAACCTGAGGAGCGCCATTAAAACATTTGAGTCGACTGAGAAAAGGTAGTATTTTTGTAGCGATTTAATTTGAAAAGCCGGCAATCGTGCTCGAGAAGTCGATTAAAGCGCTGCTTCGAGAAGGGCGGCAAAACACAAACAGCAGCGTAAGGGTAAAGGGCTGGGTGCGCAGCTTTCGAAGCAATCGGTTTATAGCCCTCAACGACGGCAGTACGCTGGACAACATCCAGGCGGTAATCGAGCGTGAACATACGGACCCCCAGATCACAAGAGCTATCACTACGGCAGCTGCGCTAGTTGTTTCAGGCACGATTGTCAAAAGCCGAGGGTGCGAACAAGATATCGAAATACAGGTGAGTGAGATCGCCATTTTAGGCCGGGCAGATCCCCGAGCGGTGGCGCAGACCATTTTACAGCCCAAGTCGCACAGCTTGGAAAAATTGCGCGAACAAGCCCATTTGCGCATGCGTACCCATACCTTTGGCGCTGTATTTCGCATTCGACATGCCGCTTCTTTTGCGATTCACCGTTTTTTTCATGAAAATGGATTTTTCTGCCTACACACGCCGATCATCACGGGATCCGATGCAGAAGGTGCTGGCGCGCTGTTCAACGTCAGCACCTTAGACAAAAAGAACACGCCCCTGACGCGAGCTGGCGAAGTGGATTACAGTCGGGATTTTTTTGGCAAAGCCGTGCACCTCACCGTTTCTGGGCAATTGGAAGCCGAAGCAGGCGCTTTGGCTTTGGGAAAGGTATATACTTTTGGCCCCAGCTTCCGCGCTGAAAATTCCAATACTTCGCGCCACTTGGCTGAATTTTGGATGGTGGAGCCCGAGATGGCTTTTTGCGATTTGGTCGGCAATATGGGTTGGGCCGAGCGTTTTATAAAGTATGTCATCCAATATGTAAAGGACCACTGCCAGCGGGAGTTAGCCTTTTTGGATGCGCGACACGCCCGGGCGCAAAGCAAAGAACCGGCTCAGAAACGAAGCGAATTGCGCTTGTTGCAGCGATTGGATTTTGTATTGGAAAACGACTTTAAGCGCGTGAGTTATACAGAAGCTATTGAAGTCTTAAAGCGTTGCCAGCCCAATAAGCAGAAAAAATTTCAGCACCCAATCGGCGAATGGGGGGCGGATTTGCAAAGTGAGCACGAGCGTTATTTGGTTGAAAAGCACTATAGAGCACCTGTGATTTTATTCGATTACCCAGCCCGTATCAAAGCTTTTTACATGCGTTTGAACGACGATGGAAAAACCGTCCGCGCCATGGATATCTTATTTCCCGAAGTAGGCGAAATCGCCGGCGGTTCACAACGTGAAGAGCGTTTTGAACCCTTGTTGCATCGCATGCGGGAATCCGGCCTAGACCCAAGAGAAATGAGGTGGTACTTGGATACCCGAAAATTTGGATCAGTCGTACACAGTGGCTTTGGTCTGGGCTTGGAGCGCTTACTCATGTTTGTAACGGGTATGGGCAATATCCGAGACGTGATTCCCTTTCCGCGAACACCGAGAAACGCAGAATTTTAATCTATGTTGAAGCAATCGCTAAGTCAGAAATTACAACAAAAACTCTCTCCGCAGCAGATTCAACTCATGAAGCTGATTCAGTTTCCCACCTTGTTGTTCGAGCAAAGGGTAAAGCAGGAGTTAGAAGAAAACCCAGCGCTCGAAGACGTCGGCTTAGCGGGCAAGAATGAGGAAGACGGTGACGACTACAATGACGATACGGCTGAAAGCGAGTCGGCAGATCGAGATGAAATCGATCTAAGCGATTATCTAACCGACGACGATATCCCGGACTACCGCTTGAAATCAAATAATTATAGATCAGAATCGGAAGACAAAGTCATACCCTTTGCCGGAGACGCGAGCTTTACGCAGTACTTGCTCGATCAATTGCATACCTTTAAACTGCGAGGGGAAGACTTAGAGACTGCCGAATACCTCATCGGCAATGTGGATGAAGATGGGTACATCCGTCGCGAATTGGCTGCTATCACAGATGACTTGGCGTTTAGTCTAAGTATCCACAAGACGGAAGAAAAACTGGTTTTCCTCTTAAAAAATTTCATACAAAAACTCGATCCAGTGGGCGTAGGTGCCCGCAATTTACAGGAGTGCTTGGTGATTCAATTGAAAAACAAAAAGCGAACCCCGCAGATCGAATTGGCCTGCCAAATTTTGGAAGCGCAATTCGATGAGTTTGTCAAAAAGCATTACAAAAAGCTCTTGCATCGCTTTGAAGTTTCCGAGGATGTGCTGCGAGAAGCCATTGCGGAGATCGAGCGGTTAAACCCCAAGCCGGGCAAATCCTATTCGGGAAACAACAAAATCGCCGAGCATATCACCCCCGATTTCACCATCCAGATCGCCAATGGGGCGTTAGAACTCACTTTAAACGGGAGAAATGCGCCTGATTTACGGGTTTCAGATACATACGTCGACATGTTCAATGCTTACAGAGATGCCAAGAAAAAAAGCGCTGAACAAAAGAAAGCCGTACTCTTCGTAAAACAAAAGTTAGACGCAGCACGCTGGTTTATCGATGCGGTGAAACAAAGGCAAAACACCTTGTACGTTACGATGTCTGCCATTATGGAAATTCAAAAAGAATATTTCCTAACCGGCGATGAGCGCAAAATCAATCCGATGATTTTAAAAAATGTAGCTGAAAAAACAGATTTGGACATCTCGACGGTGTCGCGCGTGGCAAACAGTAAGTATGTCAGCACGCCGTACGGCACTTTTTTGGTCAAGGACTTCTTTTCCGAGAGTATGACAAATGCCGAAGGGGAGGAAGTCTCTACGCGGGAGATTAAAAAAATCCTAGAAGCTGCCTTAGCGGCTGAGGATAAGAAGGAACCCTTTACGGATAGCGCTTTGGCTGCTATATTAACCCAGAAGGGTTACCCCATCGCACGGCGCACCATCGCCAAATACCGCGAACAGTTGCACATTCCAGTAGCGCGTTTGCGAAAAAAACTATAACGCGGTGTTTTTGTCATTGAGTGCATTGCGCTTTCAACAATCTTGAAAGGTATATTCGAGGGTCACGAAAGTTTTGTGACGCCTATATTTTATATCCACATCTCTTTTGCCATCCTTACCTTCTTCCCCTATGATTTTCGTCAACGCCCTTTTGACACCTTTCTTGGAAAAGCAAGTTTTCTTTTTTGTCTTACAGGGATCCAAAAGATTTTTTTGAGCCCATTCCGATGAGGGATGATTGACCAACAGTTCATCATTTTTCCTTCTCACCTTAAACTCAAAAATCCTCCATTCCTCTGAGCGTTTATCCCCCTTATCCCAAATATAAACGCTGAGATCGTCTATTAGCGACGCCATCCCCGCCTTAGTAGCCGGTTCTTCAAATCTCGAGAATAGGTGTGGGTCTAGCTTAAAATCGAATTCAAGTCCGCTTAAATCCAATGGATCAGCCTTCGCGGCTATTTCTTGCTGGTCACAACGGGTAAAAAAAATTGTGGTTAAGGCCAGAGCTGGGTATAGAATTAAAGTTTTCATTTTTTCAGGTATTTAATGTAACCACACGCTTTGTTCAGGCCAAATTTAAAAAAATAAATTTAAATTTCCCGAATAAATCCTTTCACTCAAGTGGGGTAAAACGGCAAATCTGGCCTAAAAACAGGGGATGCGCTTGGGAAGCAGGACGTTTACATACGGTTGGTAGTCGTTATCAGACATAAATCTCTGCGCGCGCGGTGAGCTGCTTACAATTCGACAGAACGACCGATAAGCCACAATGAAAAATCAAGACGATTTGTTTTTTATAATTATTATGCATAGATTTATAAAGTGTTGCGCACCATTCATTCGATACGACTTTTGGCGACTTTAATTTATGCTTATATCTAAAACGGTTCGAGCCAGCTCCGGAATTCAAATACACCATAAGGCATTCTTATTAAAAGGGTGCAAACCGTAAAATTTTACCCGATGAAAGTGATTACCCACCATCTTATTGAACTTT